>CAZEZV010000299.1:0-4820 GCA_964516725.1 uncultured Phycisphaeraceae bacterium | reverse complement strand
GCGCCGGTCGATCAGCGCGCGCGAGAAGACTCCGATGGCCTCCTGGAATCGCGAGAGGTATCCGAGGCGGCGGCCGTACCAGATCGCGGCGTCTTCATCGTGCGGATTGGCCTCGAAGGCGGCCTTGGCGGAGGCGAGGTTGGATTCGAGCGTGGCTCGTTTGGATTCGTCGATCTGAGGGCGGAAGAGCGACCCGCCAAGGAGGCTGGTGGCTTCGATGTGCGTCTTGTGGTCAGCGTGCTGGGCGGAGTTGCAGGACGTGAGAGCGAGCAGAAGTAGGAGCAGGACGCGTGACATGGCTGCAGTCTACCAGAAGCGTGGGTGAACCTGTGTGCGAGCGAAGATTCAGGGGAGTTGCTCCCCCATGGGGGAGCTGTCGCCGTCAGCGGCGACTGAGGGGGCTACTGCGTTCAACCAAACCTCCTGAGCTTCGCTCGGTGGAAGCGAATCCGGAAACGCGAGGCGAAGGGGCTGTTCGAAACCGCGGGCCTTCGATCAGCTGGGGCGGGGGGGTCGAAGGAGTGGAAGGGGAAGTAGCCCCCTCCGCCGCGGCGGACCGCGGCACCTCCCCCTTCGGGGAGGATCTTCAGAAGCGCACCAGTTGGGTTGTTCGAGGCGGCGGACTCAGTCGAACGTGCCCTTGCGCGTGAGCGGGAAGTCCATGATGGAGGCAATGTCCTTCGCGGACTTCTTCTCGAGGGTGGAGAGGCGTGCGATGACGGGAGCTGGGTCTTTCGCGGCGAGCGAGCCCAGGGCCTTGAACTTCGCGGCGAGGATGTCCTTGAGGTCGACCTTGTCGGGGCCCATGTGGTTGCGGGCGTGGCCGCCGGGGTACATGACCAGGCCTGAGTCGAACTTTTCGCCCTGCTCGTCGATGATGACCATGCTGGTCGGGATGCCATCGGGGTACTTGGCGTCGTAGTCGGGGCCGCCGTGCTCGAAGCTCATTTTCTGCATGAGTGAACGAGTGACGGGGTGGTAGAGTGCGTCGTGTGTGAAGTCGTTGGGGCTCAGCATGAGATCTTTCCACGTGAGCGGCTTCTTGTGGCCCGCGGCGCGGAGTTCGAGGGCGGTGCGGAGCATGGTGCAGACCAGGTACAGCATGCTGTGGTCGGCGGATTGGCGCGTCTTGGGGTCGCGCTTGGCGGGATCGCCGATGATGCCGAATGCAGGCTCATACGCACGGACTTTGATCGCCTTGATGCAGTCGCCCGTCTGATCGTCGAGCAGATGCGGCTTTTTGTTGATGAGGTTGAGAAGCCCTTGCAACGCGCCGGCGCTTTGGTGTTCGTAGAGGCCAAGCTTGAAGTGCATGCCCATCACGGCGAAGTCGTTGCCGGAGCGAGCGAGGAAGAGATCGAATGGGGACGCGAAGTCCTTGCCTTTGATTGCGTCGGGAATGCCTGTGCCGGCACTTTCGGTCTTGGTGAAGAGTTGGCCCGGGCCTTGGAAGAGGCGGAAGATTGCTTCGGGGTTGCGGAAGATGTCCTTGGGGCCCATGAAGCCCATCATGCTGCGTCGGACGCTCATGATTGCGGCTTCGGTGCTGATGGCGGCGCTCGCGCCTTTGCTGTCGGAGAGTTGCTTGCCTGCGCGGATCGCGCGGAAGGGGATGTAGTGTGCGACGACCATTCCGATGGCGGATTCGATTTGTTCCGCGGTCGCGCCCATCATCGCGCCGAAGGTTGCTGCGCTGCCGATTGCGCCGTGGACGACGTGATCGATCTTGTATGACTTCAGGCTGAAGGCTTCGGCGAGGCGGCCGCGGATTTCGTCGAGCAGGATCATGCCGCGGAGCGCGAACTCGCCGTCCTCGCCGCGGCGCTGCGCGGCGGCGAGGGGCACTGCGTAAAAATCGTTGTGACCAAACTCGCCGGCGGTTTGTTTGCGAGATGGGTTGTAGCCAAAGTTGGTGCCGTTGCTGTCCCATTCGCGCACGGCGGCGCAGTTGGCGACGATGGCTTTTTCGACTTGGACGTCTGTGGTGCTGCCGAAGCACGGGACGCCTGCGCGAACTGTTGAGCCGTTCTTCGCCCAAGGAACGTTGTTGCCTGCGGCGGCGGGATAGAACTGGGCTTCGTTGCGGAGGAGCGTGGGGGCGTTGGTGCCCAGCGCGAGGGCGCTGACGCCGCAGATGCAGGCGTCGGTAAAGAACATGTTGGTCTTCTCGCGGACGGAGGCGTCAGGCTCGCCACGCTTGCCGGCTGTATCAGACATGAAGTCGATGGCGTATTGGGCGATGCCGAGGGCTTGGTTGGAGTCGCGGGGGAGGGTGAGGAAGTCGTTGGGCATAAGTGGGCAAGTTTACGCGAACGTGCGAGCGAAAAACACCATGACTTTCTGAATAGCGCCTGCCATACCGTTCAGTGTGGCAAGTGCCAGACCGCATTCTCGGAGACGGATCATTGCAATTCAGGCGTTGATGTACGCGGCAATCTTGTTGTTGCTGGGATTTTTCTTGGCGACTGACGGATTTCCCATTCCGATTTCAGGAATGACCTTCGGGGCGATCGGCCGCTCAGTCATTTTCTACGGTTGGGCGATTGTGCCGCTGCTTGTGATCAGTATGTACGCGTGGTTATGGGAATGCAGAAACCTTCGAGAATGCTTGATATTGCTTGGCGCGAGCGCGGCGGCAAATCTTCCGATCGCTCTTGTCAGTTTGTTCGTGTTCGCCGCAATGACTGCAGTTGGTTGATACAGAGAACATGAAGTGGTCGTCATGAGTTTGTGACGCAGATTGCGAGCGTGGCAAATGTTCAGGAGACTTCTTCCTGCACCACTTTGTGGTGCTGTCGTGTTCGCGAGGTGTTTTCCGTAGGTGCCGCTTCGCGGCGACCTACGGCTATTGACCTTCACGGCTTTGCCGTGCGTGTGTGATGCGTTGGGTGATGATCGAGCGGAAAAAAAAAGTGGGGCGGGCCAGAGGCCCACCCCAACGGGTTGCGAGTTGAATGTGTGTGCAAAGCGTGAAGCCCTCCCTGACGGTCGGGCTGCATGCTCAGTCAGTTACTTCGACCCATCAAACTGCATCTGCGTGTTCGTCGGCACGTTGGTCACGGCGGGAGCCGTCGTCGGGCTAGCCGCGCCGCCCAACTTCGCCATGTAGATTTCGACGCGGCGGTTTTCGCGGGTGTTTCCGTTGGCGTTGTTGGCGACGGTCGGGCGATACTCGCCCCAGCCGGCGGCCATCAAGCGGTTTTGGGCGACGCCCATGCTGGCGATGACTTCGATGACAGCGTTGGCGCGGTTGGTAGAGAGGCCACGATTCGAGCGGTGTTGCTGAACCGTGTTTGGATTCGCCATGCGCTGGCTGTCGGTGTGACCTTCGACGATGATGTCGTACTGCGAAGCCGCGCCGCTATTCAAAACTTGCGAGAGAGCGTTCAAGGCTTGCTTCGCGTTGTCCTTGACGTCAGCCTTTCCCGAATCGAAAGTGAGGTCGCTGTTGACGCGGACCATGCCGCGGGCGCTGTCGAAACTCAGGACGCCGGGGAACTGGTTGACGATCTGATCAAGGCGCTGCGTGGTTTCAGCGTCCAGTGGGCCAAAGGTGAGGCCGCTGAGCTTCTGCTCAAAGCCAGCGAGGTCGCCCTTTGCTGCATTGAGTTGGTTCTTGAGTTCAGCGTTTTCGCGCTGAAGAGCGGCGAGTGCGCCTTCGCCCTTGCCGTAGCCAGACTGCAACTGTGCGAGGCTCTGCTCAAGTTCGCGGATGCGGCCGTCCTTCTCGGAGATCGACGCGGCGCACGAGGTGTAGGCCTCATGAACGCGGTCATACTCGCCCTGGCTGATGCAGCCGGTGAGTGAGAACGCGGCGGCGCTCAATCCGACGATTGCCAGCACTGACTTGATGTTCATCTTCGTGGTCTTCGTGTTCATCATGGCACACTCCCTTGTGCGTGACCTGCCAGTGCCATGTTGTTCATGGTGGCAAAGTCTCTTCACCAACTGCCCAACGCGTCCGTGTCGCGCAGTTGCACCGTGCATGGCGCGCCTGCGTAGGGCGGGTTTGATTGTGAAGACATGATAGCATGAATTGCAGATTTGAAGAGGCAATCTTTGCGCGATTGAGCGTAATTCGTGTGATTGTGCGGTGTTGAGAGGGTGCATGTGCCAGTTTTTCCACCGACCGCAATTGCGTACAAGAGCCGAACGACGCAAGCCGTCGGCGGGTCAGTTCACTGATTCCCGCCATCCTCCATGCCACGGTCACTCGGTATGCTTGCATCGGTTTTGAGGAATTGTCGTTGTGCGTTGGACCGCCGGCGGCTTGCGCCGCTCGGCTCTTGTTTTTATGACACTCATTCGCATCAATGCTGCCGCCGCGATTGACGCCGTTGGGACGTGTGTCTCGCAGGCGTCGATGCTTATTGAATGTCAAGACGCAACCAAGCCGGTGCATGAAGCCATCACGCTCTCGACGCGCGGCCCGCTTGGGCTTGTGCGCGTGGCGGAGCCTGCGAGCATCGATGCGTTGCTGCGGGAGAAGTCGTGGTCGGTGTCGCGCGTTGTCGAGCGACCAAACTGCGTGCTGACTCCCGCGTTCGTGAATGCGCACACGCATCTTGATCTGACGCACATCGGGCCGCGAGCGTTTGATCCGGCGCACGGGTTTACGGGTTTCATCAAAGTTGTTCTCGCAAACCGCCTGACCGAGGAAGCGGCAATCGTCGAGTCCATTCAACGCGGCGTTGTGCTTTCTCTGAAAGGCGGTGTCGTCGCGGTGGGGGACATTGGCGGTGTTGTTGCCGGCAAGCCTTCGCTGTTGCCGCTTCGCGCGCTGCGGACGTCGCCGCTGATGGGCGTTTCGTTCTTGGAGT
>CAZEZV010000298.1:0-4828 GCA_964516725.1 uncultured Phycisphaeraceae bacterium | reverse complement strand
CTCATTGACTGGCTGGCGGCGGCGGCTTGGGCGAGCGTGGGGGGGGTGTGGCTCGTGAGTTTGCTGGTTGCGATTGGGAGTTGCGGTGTTGCACACGCGATCTTGTTGGCTCACGTGCCACCGACTACGCGAAGCGTGGTTGGTGCAGAAATCACTGAATCTTCGGATACTCAGGGAATTTCGCGCCGACCGCTCAAAGCAGCAGTCGGTGACACGGCGGAACATACGTCGCGCTCCGCGATGAGAAACATGCGTTCGATTGTTGCGAATGTCTTTGTCGCGGTGATCGCTTTCGGTGTGCTGGCGCTTGGCGACGTCCTGATTGCGAAGCCAACCGTTGGGAAGTCGATGTCCGTGGCGGTTGTTCAGACGAACGTGGCGCAGAGCAACAAACTTTCGTGGTCGCTCGCGGACGAGGTGCAGGACTTTGCGATGTTTCGTGCGATGACGCGGGCGGCTGCTCAGGAAGGCTCGCCGTCGGTGATTGTGTGGCCCGAGACGATGATGCCGGGAGTTTCGATTCAGACCGATGTCGTAAAGGCGCTCGCGGACGCGAAGGTATCGTTTGGAAGCCCGACGCCTCTGCCCGGCACGAACGGCTCGACGCGAATCGCGGCGGAAGAGTTTTCGCTGGCGATGATGGAGTTGTCGCGGACGATCGGCGTGCCGATGCTGATCGGCGAGGAGGGATTCGACGGATTTAAGGTGAAGGCGGGCAAGGACGGGTCGATCGAGTTTGATCGGCGTGCGTCGTACAACAGTGTTTTTCTTGTGAACAACGGGCGCGTTGAAGCGAAACGATACGACAAGCTCGAGCTCACGCCCTTTGGCGAGTACATGCCAGTGATTTCGCGGATTCAGTGGCTTGAGGATGCACTGCTCAGCGTTGCGGCGTCTGGGATGAAGTTTGATCTGAGCAGCGGGCGAGAACGGACGGTGTTTGAGGTGCGA
The DNA here is from genome assembly GCA_964516725.1 of uncultured Phycisphaeraceae bacterium. Lineage (GTDB taxonomy): Bacteria > Planctomycetota > Phycisphaerae > Phycisphaerales > UBA1924 > BJHL01. Next base: position 3,877 of record CAZEZV010000298.1, on the reverse strand, counting down.
ATCCGTGAAGCTGCGAATGAGAGAGAAGCACATTCGATTGCTAGGATCGTGACACCCATCTGCTTCGAGGTGACTGTGCCTGAATTGTGCCGGGGCTTGGTGTACGAGCGAGGTGCCCGACGGGCTGACGTGATGATCAATGTGACGAACGACGGATGGTTTACGGACAGCGATCGAACGCGGCTGCAGCATCTTCAGATTGCGCGATGGCGATGTGCGGAGCTTGGCACGCCGATGGCAAGGGCGGCAAACACGGGCATCAGCGCGTGGATTGATGCTCGAGGGAAGATCATTCGTGACAACGTTGAGATGTGCGACGGAAACGGGCTGCCGATATCGCTCACGGGCGGACCGCAGGTTGGCGGGATAGCGACGGAGGGCTTGGAGTTGCCGACGAGCTCAAGCGTGTATGGACGGGTGGGCGATGTAGTGCCTTGGCTGTGTACACCAGCAAGCGGGTTGGTTCTGCTCGTCGCATTGGTGCGGGGTCGGCGTGCAGTGGTCGCTTCCGGTTCACATGCCGAACAAAAGCCGGGTTGATTCTCGGAACGCTGAAGCGCTTGTATGGGAACAGCCGATCCTATACCCTGCAAGGGTGGCGTCCGATCATGTGGATCACGCTGCATGCTGCGAACTGATCGAACATGTTGGCACGTCGCGGCGTTTGGTGACGGTCCACAACACCAGAGAACGCACGCGACGATTGTTCGAGGAGAAACCCCCTCGGCATGAGACTTGATGGACCGAACTGGAGACTTGCATAATGACGCACGCTTGCCGAATGATCTCGATGAAGCTGAAGATGGGCGGGCTCGTTGCGCTCGCTGCGGGGTTGACGATGAGCGGGTGCGCCGGCAATGGACAGACGAAGGGGAAACCCGAACCGGTTGTTCCCGGGCAGGTTTCAACATGGAAAGGCACAGCAGTGGACGTTTCTCGCGTGCGAGAGGACGCGATCACGACTGTGACACAGGTCGCGCGGAGCGATGATGCGCAGCTGCGGGCAAACGCCGTCGAGGCGGCGTCGTATGCGCCACAGCGATTGAAGGACATTGTGGACGCGGGGCTTACCGACCGGATCGCCGGCGTGCGCTCGGTCGCGGCGTCGGCGGTGGGGCGGGCGCAGATCAAGCAACTGCTCAACAAGGTCAAGCCGCTGCTCAATGACAAGAGCGACCATGTGAAGTCGAGCGCGATGTACGCACTGCTGAAGAATGGCGAAAGGACCGATCAATCGCCCCTTGCGGTGATGCTGATGAGCAGCGAGTCGCCCTGGGTTAGCCGACAGGCGGCGTACGTGCTTGGCGAACTTGGCAATCGCAGTGCGCTGCCCATGCTGCGCTCAGCGTCGGCGTCTCGGACAAACGTGCTTGAGCCCAGCCAGCAACGGGCGTTTCAGTTGCAGGTGATCGAGGCGATGGTGAAGCTTGGGGAGCAGGATCAGTTGCCCGCGCTGCGTGCGGCGCTCTACCCAAGCCAGGTTGACGAGTTTGATTCCGCGGTGCTGGCGATTCAGATTCTTGGTGAGCTCCGGGACCGCGAGGCGATCGGGCAACTTTCGAGCATTCTGCAGTACACCGACAAGACGGGACAGCCTTACCCGCCCGAAATGCGGCTCGCGGCGGCCGGCGCATTGGCGCGAATGGGAATTGACACCGCGGCGATGGAGGCGGATCAGTACCTGACCAACCCTTCACCTGCGATTCGCGCGCAGGCGGCGAGCGTGTATGGCAATCATCCGGGACCAAAGTACTGGGATCGGCTCAAGGCGTTAATGACTGACAAGGATCCGATGGTGCGTATTGCAGCAGCGGGGGGGGTCTTGAAGTCGGGGACGAAGTGAGTTGAGTGCGCAGGTGCGAAACTGCAGGGTGTGCATCTCGTAACCGTTTTCGCCCATGTGCAACGAACGCGCATGGAACATCAACCAGCCAAGAATGGACTCTCTCACCCCATCAAACGCCGAGGCTTGACGCGAGGAGCAGCGTGTGCCGCAACTCTGGCGGTCATGCTTGCCGCGTCAACGGGGCTTGCGCAGTCATCGGCGGACAGCGGGCGAACGACGGCACAGTGGAATCTCGAGAAGTCGAACAAGCTTGCGATCAAGGGGTATGACCCGGTCGCGTACTTTCCGGAGGGATCGGCAAGCGGGGGGGTCGCAGTTAAAGGCAATCCGTCAATCACGGCGGACTACAACGGGGCGACGTATCACTTCGCGAGCGAGGCGAACAAGGCGCTCTTTCTCGCCAATCCGTCTCGATACGAGCCGGCGCACGGTGGGTGGTGTTCCTGGGCGATGAAGGATGGCGACAAGGTCGAAGTCGATCCGACAAAGTTCATCGTCAAGGACAATCGACTGTTTCTTTTCTATGACGGGTTCTGGGGCGACACTCGCGCGAAGTGGCTGAAGATGGATCACAGCACGCAGGCGTCGGCGGCGGATGCGAAGTGGAAAAAAATCAGCGGCGAGTCGGCAAGGGCGGTCGCCGCGCGGCAAACATCAGATCAGCATGGGGGTGAGCAGGGGGGTGCAGCGACGGAGCGAGTTCTTGAAGTGAAGTTGGACGCGCTCGCGGCGAAGTTCGCTCAGAAAGCGTCACCCGAGGCGTTGGAGACATTCGAGGCCGGCATCAGGGAAGTCGCGTCGTCGGCCGTGATGGACACTGCGCTGCAAGTCGGGGCGACGGCTCCCGACTTTGTGCTCCCGGATTCTCAAGGCAAGATGGTGCGGCTCAGCGAGATGCTCAAGGATGGCCCGGTGATTGTGACTTGGTACCGAGGCGGATGGTGCCCGTACTGCAACCTTCAGCTTCGCGAGTATCAGGCACACGTTGAAGACTTCAAGACACTGGGCGCGACGATTGTCGCAATCTCGCCCCAGAAGCCGGACCGTTCGCTCGAAACGTCGAACGCCAACAACTTGGCGTTCCCGGTGCTTTCCGACGCTGACAACAAGGTCGCGTCGCAGTACGGCCTCACCTACAAACTCCCAGAGCGAGTCGCCAAGGCACTCGAGGGCCGCCTCGACCTGAGCGAGTACAACGGCTCAGCGTCCAACGAATTGCCTGTAACCGCAACCTACGTGATCGCACGCGACGGGAAGATCGCGCATGCATTTGTGGACGCTGACTATCGCAAGCGAGCGGAGCCGAGCGACATCATGGGGGCGCTGCGGGATATTTCGAGTGAAGTAAAGCGGAAGTGAGCCGAGGCATCCGACAGGTCTGGATGGCAAATTCCTGACGTTCACACTCGACAGGCAATACGTTTTACATAACATATCTTATAGGACGTACCGACAGCATCAGTGTCCGAGAAAGGGGAAAACTTTCGGTTGATTTGGTAGACGCTCGCCGTGCGAGTTTCGCCAACGTGCTCGATGCAACCCGCGCGAATGAGCGTCGATATGTGGCGGCGCACGGTGCGAGAGCTGATTGTGTCGTTGATTGGATCGTCGCTTGTGTCTGGACGCGGCGGGAGTTTGCACGCGAGACGGTTTGCAAATTCAGAGATTTCTAGCTGTGTTAGTTGCACTTTTCTGTCCCGGTCGCACTGCTCGCACAAAACAAGGAACGTGCGAAGTGCTTCGCTTGGTATGCGAAGAAGGACTGTTGCCCAGTCCCTAGGCATCGGATTGAGTCGGCCATGACTCACTAGGCACAGAATATCGCACAGTGCCACGCTTGGCGCACAGTTTTTATCCAAAAACCCTTGTTGACAACTTGTGCAGAAATAACCGCCGATTCGGACGCTTGCCGAGTGGATATGTAAAACGACCCCGCACACGGCTTGCGCCAGCGTGCGGGGCTACTCGGGGGGCAAGGTGGGTTGTCGGGCCATTTGTCGCCTATCGGCGATTCTGGGCCAGTTGTTGAGG
>CAZEZV010000297.1:0-4851 GCA_964516725.1 uncultured Phycisphaeraceae bacterium | reverse complement strand
TTCTCGGCGTCTTCGATCATCGCGAGCGCGATGCGGTCCTTGATGCTGCCGCCCGGGTTGGCGCGTTCGAGCTTGATCCAGACTTCGCAGTCGGTGCCGAACAGTCGCTGCATGCGGAGGTGCGGGGTATTGCCGATAGTTTCGAGAATCGTGTTTGCTTTCATGTGTCACCTTGCGCCGTGCTTGACGCCCGAACTTGATTCCATGTGCCGGATGCGTTGACTTTATCATCAACTTCTTCGCTTCGTCACTTCGTTGCCGTGTCGCTTCGTCACGCCCTAAATCACATACTCATCCCCACCACCGCTCTCAATGTTCCGCGTCTCCTCCGCCGCCCGCACAACGACTGATCCCGGCGGCACGCTCTTCGTGATCCACACGTTTCCGCCGATCACGCTGCCTTTGCCGACGACCGTCTTCCCGCCCAGCACTGTCGCGTGCGCGTAGAGCACAACGTCATCTTCGATGGTTGGATGTCGCTTGATGTCGCTGTCGCCTTTTCGTACTCGCAGTGCGCCGAGCGTCACGCCCTGATACACCGTCACGCGTGAACCGATGATCGCTGTCTCGCCAATGACGAGGCCGGTGCCATGATCGACGAAGAAGCGTTCGCCGATGGCCGCGCCGGGGTGGATGTCGACTCCGGTGCGTTCGTGCGCGTATTCCGCGATGACTCGGGGCAGCAGCGCGACCGTCTGAAGATGCAACACGTGCGCGACTCGATGCAGGACCGTCGCCGAGAAGCCGGGGTATGCGATGATGACTTCGTCTATGCTTTTTGCCGCGGGATCGCATTCGAGAGCGCGGCGGGCGTCGTCGTACAAAGACGCGGCGAGGCTTGGCAGCGCGTCGATCAATCGGTCAGGCCACGCCGGGTCTCGCTCGCCGACGCTCCTTGCTAGCGCCTTTGACGTATTGAGCAACGCATGCACATCCGACGCGGCGAGGGCGTGGCACTCTCGAAAGTGAGGGAAGAGGACGCGGCGGAGGGCGACCACGAACGCGGCGACGTCGGGTGCGCGAACGCCGAACTCTCGCCCGCCTCCGCCGACGGCGGGGCGACGGGGGATCAGGGCTTCCTGAAGTTGCTCTAGGTTGGCAACGATTCCATCCATGATGCTTTATTGATGCGATGAGCGACAATTCGTCACACAGAACGCTTTGAACTTGGCCCCTTGTTCGCATCTGACGCAGTACTCGACTTGTTACCCCTCACCAACTCCTCCGCAGAAACTACGCCCAAACCGGCCAATCTGCTCTTGGGCACTCCGCCCGGCTTCACTTCCCCCGCACTCTTCGCCGGCTGCACCGCAGGAACATCCCCGCCCGCCACCCGCTCCGCCGCGAATCTCGCTAGCGCGAGTTCATGCGTCGTGTGATACGCCTTGCCGAGTTTCATCCAATCGAAGTCCCAGCTTCGTTTGTCAACCTCGTTGCGCAGCGCGATGCGGTCGCGGCGTTCCATTTTGCAGAAGTCAAACATCATGCGTGCGAGGTCCGCCGCGGAATCGTGATAGCTTCGGCCGCGTCGGCGCAGGACGGCCATGCCGCCCATCGCGGGATCGGCGTAACTTTCCTGGATGTAGCGGCCGAAACCTGCGGTATCGCTGGTGACGCTGGGGATGCCCATCGCGGCGCATTCGAGGGGCGTGTACCCCCAAGGCTCATACAGCGACGGGAACAAGCCCATGTGACAGCCTCGGACGAACTGGTCGTACTCGATCCCCCACAACCGATTCGTCGGCCCGATGAAGTCCGGGTGATACACAATCTTCACAGCATCCTCAGGCCGATTGAATAACTGCAACTGCTTGATGTAATTCAGCACCGGATCGTTTGCCTCATCCTGCAGAACATGCGACATCACCAGCGGCAATCCGTTCGTCTTAAAGGCACTCTGGGCGCGGCGATATCGCAGCATCCAGTACTCATCGACGAGATCGTCAAGGTGCAGCCCGCCGCCGGTCGCTGCGCGATTGAAGAGTCGCTTGCCGACGCCCTCGGTGATTTTCTGGCAGACTTCGTTGAGTTCATTGAGGACGCCGCGTTTTTCCATGCAGAGGGCGTTGATGCTGTGGGTCGCTCGCTTGGTGACGATGAAAAACACCGCCGTCTTGCCGATGTTCGCGCTCTTGAGCATGACGTTGAGCCGGGCCATCGCCTCGAGGCAGAGGTCAAAGCCTTTGTTCTTTGGCTCATATCGCCCGGACGTGAAGAAGTACACGGTGCGATCAAGATCAAAGCTGTAGCTGGGGAAAAAGTGCCCCATCGTGAACTTGTGGATCGCTTCTTTGTATTCGCCGTGAAGGCGCTGCTGGTCGTGCCCTGCGTTATAGAGCGCGATGGTGAGGCCGTTGGGCGTGACAACGTCCACGGGTCTGCCGAGCAGGTAATTGCATTCTTCGGCTGTGACGCTGCTCACCGTCGTAAACACGTGCGCGCCGTGGGCCGCGGCTCGCTCGATCTTGTGCTGCGTGACGCAGTTGAATCGCTTGGCTTCGGCCTCGTGATCGATCCATGACAGGCGATCATAAAAATCATCGACGCTGCCAGCGACATACCGCCCCAGAATCGTCGCGTGTGTTGTGAATGCGGTTGCGATGGGCAAGCCTTGCTTGCGGATCATCGGAATCGCCAACCCGCCGAGCCACTCGTGAAAGTGCGCGAGTAACGGACCGCCGCCGCTCGCCCCCGCGGCGTCGCGGTGCTTCACCATCGTCTCAAGCAAGCGCCGCACGCTCTCGGCAAAGCTCACGACAAAGTTGATGAGGCCATCGTCGCCGCCAGTCTCGATTCCGTGCTCGGCCCACAGGCGGTACTTCACTTCGTTGAGCTTTTCCCAACCTTGCCAATGCTCCAACAAAAGCACGCGAGGCCGACCCGGCACGAGCCACCGTCCGTGATGCACGAACAAACCCGCTGCTCGCAACTCTTCGAGCGCAGTCGCGAGCCAGCCGCTCGCGGGCAATTCCTCAAACTCCGTCTGCGCCTTTGCGCCTTCCCATGGGCCGACAAGGCAATACCGATCCCCCCAGCGCTGGGTCATGAGCGGGGCTTTGCTGCGGATGACTTGGTAGATTCCGCCGACTTGATTGCAGACTTCAGTCGATACTTCCAACAGAAGCGCGCCACCGGCGCCCGACCCATTCACCGTCGCACCCGACTCCTGAGCAGCAGACCCCAGCACGTGGTCCTTGCTCGCGGCTTCCGACTGGAGTGATCGCTCAGACATGCGCAAACCGTAGACAACAAAGAGCCCCTCCCGCGAGGCGGGAGGGGTTCGGGATGGGCGAACGCAAGAGCACTCTGTTCATCAGACAACTACTTCAATTTCCCCCACTCTTCCCGAGCAACTCCATCGTCTTCTTCTGATTCACCACAAACCGCCCTTCCTTGCCCGCCAGCGGCCCAGCCCCTCGCTTGATGAGGCTGATCACTTCCTCAACCGTCAGCGAGGGCTTCATCGCCAGCATCTTGCCAACCAGGTTCGTCACCTGCGGCGCGGCCATGCTTGTCCCGCTGAACTTCATGCGCTCGCCGCCCGGGACGTAGCTGTCCACTTCGAAGCCGTTTGCGTAGAGAGTGACGTTGCCGCCGAAGGTTGTGAAGCCGGTGGGTTTGCCGGTGCTGTCGATTGCGCCGATGGTGATCATGTTGGGGAGGTTGAGGCCCGACGGGATGAACTCTGCGAAGGCGTTGTCGTTGTCGCTGTTGCCCGCCGCGACCACGAACAGGATTTCCGGCGCCGACTTGATGGCGGCTTCGAGGCCCGCTTTCTGGATATCAAACAACTTTCGCGCGATCGCATCTCGCTCGGTGCTGTCCTTGCCGACGCCTTTCTGCTCGAGTTGCGTTTCGACGTCCTGCTTGCTGCCGCCCCAGCTCATGTTCACCACGCGCACGCCCGCGGCTTTCATGTAAGCAACGGCGTCCATGTAGTTTTTCGCCATGCGATGTGCGAACTCTTCGGTGGGCGTGACCTGCGGAATGAGCTTGTAATCAAACGTGAGGCGAACGGGCAGCACGCTTGCGTACGGATTGCCGGCGAGCGAAATTCCAGCGACGTGCGTGCCGTGGGAGTGATTGCCGAACAGGCCCAGGTCTTCCTGAAAGTGCCCAGCGTCCTGGGCTTTCAGGCCCTGCATGTGCTTGATGAGCGCCTTGCTCTCGGGGCTGTCGATATTTGCCTGGAGGTCCATCAAGCCCTTGGTGTGCTTGCGAACAAGCGTGACATCGTTGTGCATGCCGGTGACAGGATGCAACAGTTCGCTGATGCGTTGTTCGTTGAGGTCGAAGGCGATGCCGTGGATGTCGTCGATGAAGCCGTTGCCGTCATCGTCCTTGCCGTTAGCTTGTTCTTTCGCATTTGTCCAGACGTTGTTGGAGAAAATCGCGGTATCAACGCCGCTGTCCCAGACGCAGACGGTGACGGGCTTGCCGCCTTCTTTGCCGGTGAGGGTGGCGACGGTGGGCTTCCATGTATCCACTCGCTCGGTTGCGTTCGCAGAGATCACCTTGTCGGCGACGCGTGCCACGATGGGGTTGAGCGCGAGTTGCTTCGTCAAGACGAAGCGGATGCGCACGAGGCCGTGGGCAAAGTCGCTCGACAACTCGCCCTGCTGCTGCTCCCAAACCGGGTCCATGCCCGCCGTGACCTGCCCGACCAGCAAGTCCTTCGTCAGCAACGTTGCCATTCCCTTCGCACGCTTTACTTCCTCGGCGACCTTGTCCCAGGGCAGCGCGGCCAGTCGCGCGTCAAAGGCCTTTTCAAACGCGGCGGCAAACTCTGCGTTCGATGTGTCGTCTGTCTTTGTCGAGGCCTTCGCCGCCATCATCGCTTCGCCGACGTGG
>CAZEZV010000296.1:0-4852 GCA_964516725.1 uncultured Phycisphaeraceae bacterium | reverse complement strand
TGACGCCGTGAAGCGATGCCACGATGAACACGATGAGCAGCACGTGCGATGGCAGGAAGTAGCGATAGTGAAAACCGGGCGTGACGAGCATGAACCCGCCGTAATAGGAAAACGCGGCGAGGAGCAGCAGCGATCTCTCAGTTGACAATCGTCTGCGAAAGCATGCAACGGCGGCAAGCAAGAGTGCAATCAGAATCGGGGGCCATGGCAATGTAAGGCACTGCATTGTGGACATGCCGTGCCGGATGATGAAGTCGTTGAGGGACTTGCCATGGCTCGCGAAAATGCCGGACTGAGCAATGTTGATGTTGTATTGGGTGAGTTCGGGCGGAACCCACTCGAAAATGAACGCGAGCGGCACGCGTTGGCGCAGGCCGAGCATGGTTTTCATGATCTCCCACTTCATTCTGAAGTACAGAGATGGATGTCGAATCACAAGCGAGCGATGGAGAGCAGCATAGTTTGAACCTGGTTCTGTCACCCGGTGGATGTTGATCGGGGTGCCGCTCCATACGAGCCCGTCATGGGAGTACCACGTGTGCTTCTGCTTCGCGAGACTGTTCGCAACGTCCGGGCTGAGCGAAGCGTCCAAGCACCAGGGAGCGATGGTGAACTCGCGCTCAACCTCCGGATCCCGATTGAGCGCGAGCATGCCGATGTGTTCCCACACAAGGCTCGCTGCCACTGTGTTTTGCTTGCTCAGCAACAGCACGTTGGGCAGCGAGAGGGCGTATGAAAGCGACAGGCACGCGATCAGGATGTAGGGCAGTGCCCGCTTCCAATGTCGGCTCGCCCACCAAGCGCCGCCCACAACGACCGGCAGCAGGGTCACGCAGTTCGAGCGGTATGTCAGCATCACAACGCACGCGAGTGTGAACAACCCAGCGAGAAGCCCTGCGGACAATCTGGAACTGGAAGAGTCAGCGCTGGCATCAGTGGCAGTCGTGCGACGACGTGTCTGGAGCATCCACCATACGAGCGTACTGATTGCCGCCGCGACGGGCGCATCGGGCATGAGCGAGACGGCGTGGTTCCAGAACGGCGGGTAGATCAGAATGAGCAGAAACGCAGCGATCGCCCAAGTGCGCGGGAGCAGGTGCGAGAGGAGCAGTCCTGCGGACGCGAAAAACCACCAGCATGTGAAGAAAAGATATGGGGTGAGCGAGTCAGTCACGCGCAGCGACGCGCTCATCGCGAGCGCCATGCCAGGCGGGAACCAGTTAGATCGCGCCCATTCCGGCACCGCTGTCCCGTAGGCAAAGTGCGAGGCCGTGATACAGCGCGTGACCGAATCAGTGATCGCCAGGCCAGGAGCGAACAGCGACATGAGCAGCAGCGACCACGCGAACGAGATCGCGATGACTACGCGAATTGGAAGCCGCCCGGATGGGTTCATTGTGGGATGTGCCTGTCTCGGTCGCCGCTTCCTTCGCGGATGGCTTTTTTCAGCAACATCACCGTTGTTGCGGTGGCATCTAGATCAGTGTAGACAACTCGCGTAGAAGCGACGACACCCGCCGCGATCGCTCCGTGGAGCAGCTTGCGCCTGCAAGAAGTAGTGGTACTGCATGCAAGGCGTGATGATTGAGAATGCGGTGTAGTACTTGGCGGCGAAGAGCATGCAGAAAGTCCGGTGCCAGCGGGCCGCAGACAGTGTCATTGCCTACTTGGGATTCCTCGCTTCTCGTATCGCAGCGGCGAGTTCGTCTTTGATAACCGCGAGATCGCTCGTGATTGTTGTCGTGTCGAGGATTTTGAGTGTTGTGTTGCTTTCGAGGAGGGCGCGGATGGCGTCGATGCTGACGCCTTTGGTGGCGAGCAGGGGCTTGAGCGTTTCGTCCTGATCCATGAGCGCCCTGGCCTGCTGCATGCTTTGCAGGTTCATGAAGCGTTGCCAGACATCGGTCTTTGCGAGGCGCTCCATTGCGTCGGGGTCGCGCGTGATGGCGATGAAGTCTTCGGCGAGGGAGATTGCGGCCGCGTCTTCGATCGGGTTTGTCGCCTGCGCGACGGTTCCCATTGCAGACTGGTCGACATCGTCGGCAAACTCCAGGACGCGGCGTGCGAGGGGGCTTGTCGCCTTGGTCGCGTCTGCCTCGGACATGCCTTGCGAGAGTGCAAGTTCGCGGTCGGCGGCGGCTCGCATGCTTGCGACGGGACGCACGGCGAGGGGCACCCACATGACGACCATACAGAGGAGGACGCCTTCGACTGCGCCGATGCCCGCTCCGGCGAACTTGTCGGCATCCTTCCAGTGCGGCTTTTCTTTCATCCAGCGCTTGGCGAAGATACTGACGACGCCCCAGACGAGCAGCGCGATGATCGCGCCGCAGACGAGCGTGCTCACGAAGCGCGCGAGGAGGCCCTTGGTGCCGGTGAGGCTGGCGATCGTGCCTTCGAACGCTTTGCCGAGCACCTTCGCGAGCATGAGCGCGAGGATGAGGCCGATGACGACGCCGACGATTTCCGCCGCGCCTCGCCAGAGACCTTGAATGACGCAGAAGCCGATGAGACCGATGCAGAGGGCGGTGACCCAGCCTGTGGTGAGCCAGAGCATGAGGACGGCGACGGGGACGCCGATGAGGAGGCCGAGGAGGAGGTTTTTGGCGAGGGGTGAGGACTCGCTTGCATCACTGGTATCTTCGCTTCGCGAACCGGCGAAGTCACGGAAGGACTTGTTGCTGCGTTTCGCCATCTACGCCCCCTTCGTCTTTGCTTGGTTGATGCACGTCATTGATGATTGTTGGAGTGTTGGGGGTGTTGGGGGCGTCCCACGCGCAGCCGCAGGTTGGGCAGAGAAGGCGGTTGTCGGCGTGGCACGGCGTAGAGTCAAGTGTTTCTTCGCACGCGGGGCAGATGTGTTGTATGACCAAGTGCTCGATGGCCACCTTCTTGCCCAAATGTTCAGCACGCAACGCTCTGGCCATGACCCAGTACATCATGCCGCAGAAACCGAGGACGCTTGCGAATAACGGGACTGAACTGCTTGGTGAATGTATGTGTATCAAGTACAGCCCTACGCCACTGAGAAGAAGCCAGATCAACAAACCAAGATCGATGTAGCTCCAACAGAGCCACTGCTTGCGGCTTGAAGCTCGTATGACACGCCGCGCTTCACTCCGCTTTCGCTTGGCCAGAAATCGCACGACCGCTCCTCGTCCATCCATGATCTTGACGTTTCGCACCCATACAAACGAATCTGCGTCGGCATCGAAGGCTGGCGTGGCGATGTGGCTCAACTTCCAGTCTGCCATCTTCCACGCCGCGCCGCATTCGGAGCAGACTTTGCAGCCATCCGCCTGCTCAGTCACGCCGTCAAGATCGAATTCGCACGCGCCGCAGAGCCCCATGAGCAAGCGCTTGAAGCATGTTGCTTGCGCGTCATGCCTCCGTGACTTGACACCGATGGGGGTAAAGGTAATGAGCCAGGCAATCGCTGCGTACGCAATCAAAACGCACGCGCTGCCAAGGATGCCTGCAAGGATCGGCGAGAGGCCGAACGGACGCAACAGCCACTGGCCCAATTGCGTCGTGGTGCGGATCGTCAAGATCATGATGAGCACGAAGACCAGCCACCGCCCCCAGCCGAACTTTGTGGTTCGATGTTGATCAACAGTGGCATTGAAGTCTCCCTTCGCGTCCCACCCGCGCTGCATCCGCCCCTCATCCGGCCCATCCTTCATCGCCTCGCGCTGCAACTTGACGCCATACTTCAGCACATTCTCCCGCGCGTGCGGCGGGATCGGCACCATGCGATCAAACTGCTTTTCATACTTGGTTTCGTCATCGAACGCGATGAGGTTGCCCCGATCATCGCGGAGTTCGACTTTGTTGTCCAGCCATGTGCGGAGTGGTTTCATCGCTTGCGTGCAGAATCGTACAACTGCTTGGGCCACGCAGCGCCGCAGTGTTCGCAGAGGGTTGCGCAGTCGCCATGGGAGGGTTCGAGGCGGAGAGGGTGTTCGCAGTGAGGACAGTGATTTGTTCGTAGGGACTCACGTGCCAACTTTGTGGGTACGCAAGCACAAATGAACAAACTCCGCAACACAAGTAAGAGTGGAATAAGGACCCACATGACTGGCGCGGCCTCTTGCCAGATCAATCCAAAAGGTATTTTCATGAGCAATACGAACATCGAGATAATTGCAACGACGGCAACGTCGCACCAATTCGGAATCAGATATCCCAAGACCAAGGACTTGATCAAAGTGCGACGTCTTGCGGTTGCAGGACGCGTTACCAACAACGGGACAAATAGTCCATCAAGCGGCCAGACTCTGGACCTCGGTGGAATTGATAGTCGGTTGGCTTTTCCTCGCCGTCCCCAGTCTCGCTGCCACAAGTCTAATCGCCACGCCGCGCTGCATTCTGGACAAACCGTACAACCATCGGCTTTGATCGGAACGCCTTTGAGATCAAAATCACACGAACCGCATCGCAACTCCGCCAATCTCGATCCAGCCATGCGAATGCGTTTTCGTCGCTCCATTCCCCATTGCGCCGCAGCAAACTTCGCAGGCCCACCCGCGAGCACCACTACGCCAAGTACGAAAGCGACCATTAATGCTGCAAGTTCCCTGCCTTGCGTTGTTGTCAGCGAAACGACGATACCGACAAGCATGCCGATGAACGTCGCGAACATCGTGAGCAAGACCAAAATGACGATAATTACTTCGATCGCGGCCAGCGTCCACCACCAGGCACTGCGCGATGCGTTGCCTCGATGCTCCACCAGAAGTTTGGTGCGGGTGACACGAGGGGAGACCACGTCGATCGTCGCACTGCGATCATCCCGCATGCGCGACTTGTCACGAAAATGTTGAAACACTTTCACGCCCCCTCCTCCACGTGT
>CAZEZV010000295.1:0-4871 GCA_964516725.1 uncultured Phycisphaeraceae bacterium | reverse complement strand
CTTGACCTTCGCTTGCTCGCTCGCGACGATGGCGTCATACGCGGACTGCGAGACTGACTCGGCAGGCGCTTTGCTTGGCGCTTCGTTCTTGATGTAGTTCACGACGCTGACGCCGCAGAAAAGGCCGTCAAAGATGCAACTCAGGAGCGCGTTGGCACCCAGGCGATTCGCGCCGTGATACGCGAAGTTCACTTCGCCGAAGGCATACAGGCCCGGGACGTTGGTCATGCTGTTGTTGGGCGCACCGGGCTGCATGCCCAGGCCAATATCAAAGTTGATCGGAGCCCGGCTGCCGCTCTTGTGCTTGGTCAGCGGCTCGCTGGGGTTGTAGCTGCCCTTGGTGTACGTCGTCCACAGGCCCGCCATGCTGTAGTGGACTGCGGGGAAGATTTTCATAGGCTCAAAGCGAGGATCAACACCGACGAACTTTTCGTAGATATCGAGAATGCCGCCGAGCTTCTTTGTGAGGTACTCGGGCGCAAGGTGCGTGAGGTCCAGATAGACCTGGTTCTGACCATCAACGCCCAGCCCATCGTTCACGCACACGCTGAAGATTTCACGTGTTGCAATATCGCGCGGCACGATGTTGCCGTACGCCGGGTATCGCTCTTCAAGAAAGTAGTAACGCTCGGCTTCCGGAATCTGCTTGGGTGAGCGTGTGTCGCCTTTGTTGCGAGGCACCCAGACTCGCCCGCCTTCGCCGCGGGCCGACTCGCTCATCAGACGCAACTTATCCGCGCCGGGAATCGCCGTCGGGTGTACCTGAATCATCTCAGGATTGCCGTACCACACGCCTGCCTGATAGCAACGTGCCGCAGCCGCACCCGTGCAAATCACGCTCTGCGTGCTCTTGCCGTAGACGAGGCCGCAGCCGCCAGTAGCCATGACAACTGCGTCCGCGCGGAAGGCACGAATCTGCATCGTTCGCATGTCCTGCGCGACGATACCGACGGCCTTGCCGCCTTCAATGACGGGCCAGAGGAACTCCCAGAACTCGTACTTGCTGACCTTGCCTTCTGATTCGTAGCGGCGCACTTGCTCGTCGAGCGCGTAGATCAGTTGCTGACCTGTCGTTGCGCCCGCGAAGTGCGTGCGCTTGAAGAGTGAACCGCCGAACAACCGCAAGTCACGGTTGCCTTCGTTCGTTCGATTGAACGGCACGCCCATGCGATCGAGAAGATCAATGATGCGCGGCGCCCAGTTCGCCATTTCGAGCACCGGGTGCTGGTCGGCCAAGAAGTCGCCGCCGTAGATTGTTTCGTCAAAGTGCTCGTACTCGCTGTACCCTTGTTGGCGCGCCACTTCGTTGCAGGCGTTGATCCCGCCTTGCGCGCAGACGCTATGGCTGCGCTTCACGGGCACGAGGCTGAACAGATCAACGGGCACGCCCGCTTCGGCGATGCGAGCGCTCGCCGCGAGCCCCGCCAATCCACCTCCAACAACGATGACTCTTTGCTGTGCCATACTTGCCTTACTAGGTCCTTGTCAGAGTTGTTCAGCATCCGTTGTTTCGCGATGCTGTCACAGTTCTTTGCGGTTCAAGAGTGCGTTTGGTTCATCACATCGGACGAGTTATCGAATGACGCGATCACCGAGTTCACGACTTAGACGCTTCCGAAATCGATCAATTCATACTCGGCCATCGCAGTCATCGATCCAACAGGCTCAACTGGCGGCTCAACGCCCTTCAATCTGTCTTCGACCGGCTTCGCGTCTCCCGGCTTGAGCGTCATGAACCCGATGATGCTGCCCCACGCCATCAGCATCATCGCGGCACCAAGCCCGGCGCACACGATGCCCCAGCGAGCCTGCGACTTCTGTGAAATCGTGACGCCCCACGTGATCGCAGCGGTCCACAACCCGTTGGCAAAGTGGAACACCAACAAACTCACGCCGATGAAGTAAAACGCACTCACTGCGTAGCCCCACGCTGTGATGTCCGTCGAACCGCCCCGCAGCGCTGCGGCCATCGTGCTCGCTGCATACTCAGCGCTCCATTCGCCCGTCCCGTCAAACGGAGGTATGAGCACCTTCAAGCCCCAGCGCAGTGTCGCGACGTGATAGAAGATGTACAGAATGCCGAAGTAGCCGCTGAGGCGTTGGAGTTTGTATCGCCAATTGCCTTGATACGCGTACCGAGCCGTGTTGCTGCGGCCTGTGCGTGCGTAGTAGATGCCGAGGATTGAGTGGAATGCGATCGCACCCCAGAGCGTGATTTCTATAAGCAGCAGGTGCGGAATCTGCGTGTTGATCCAATGGACTTCCTTGTTGAAGTACGCCACACCGCCTCCGCGCATGCCAAGGTCTGAGTACTCACCTCGCAAGCCGAACTTGCCCCACAGAATCGACGAGTTCGTCACCAAGTGCGCGATAAGGAAGACACCGATGGGCACGATGCCCGTCAAACTGTGGAGCCGACGGAGCAGGTGGTAGTTTCGGTCCATAAAGCCGGCATTGGGGGGCGGAGTGCTGGTGTTTGTAGAAGATGCAGACGGGTCAGCCGTTGTACTCACTCTGAGACCTTTCGAAGTTCATTCACTGGTGGAACCAGAGCCAGTGTTGAGAGATTACCAATCCCCGGGCCGACGCGTCCGAATCACGAGTTGGTCGTGCTCGTACGCACTCCTTTCATCGTTCATTCTCACGTCGTCCCGCCAAGATTGAGTTTGGGCGACACAGCACCCGGCGTCACAACGCCACTGCCCCCGACACCAGCCCCTCCCATCTGCCCGGGCTTGATCCGTCCTTCCTGCAAGGCTTTCGCGACTGCCTTCGACAACTCCACAAACGCCATGCGAAGTTCGCCCACCGTGCGCTGCATGAAAGCGGATTCTTCTTCCGTCAGATTGCCCTTGGTTTTCTCTTCGAGAATCCCCAGCATGTCGATATTGATCTTCGCGTAGTCCAGCGCGACCACCGCCTGACCTGTGCGAGGATCCGGGAAGTACCCCATGTAGCTCATCGCCTGCGTCGCGAACATCGCAACCAGGTCCTTGAAGCCCGCCGGGCCTTCTTCACCCTCAGCTTCGCCCTCCGCGCCCGGAATGCCGGCGGCGGGCGACTTCGCCTTCTTCGCCGCGGCGGCCTGCTCCAAACGATCCTTCTCCGCCTGAGCCTGATTCTTCCAGTCCGAATCGATGATCAACTTTGGTTCTTCGCCAGGCATTTGTGTTCCTTCGTGTACAGACTCACAGGCACTTGCGACTCGAATCGGCGGCCCACCAGCTCGGTCTGAATCATCCCTTTTTGGATGCCAGTACTTGGGCCAACGTTTTCGCGTCTTGACGAGTGCTGCGCTACGCTCATTATAAGCCGATGCACACCAAAAAACCTGATCGCCAACCCGACGCAAACGCCGCGAGCATTCACAGCCGCGTGGTTGCTGGCCGCCACACGCCGCACCCCCGCTCACTCCTCGCGGTGTGCTGCGCCGCAGCGAGCTTTGCACTTTCAGGCTGCGAAACGTCTGTTCCGATCAGCGAATCGCACGCTTCTCGTACAGCTCAGACTGCGCCGCCCCGAACGCTCAAGCCGATTGATTTTTCCAGTGGATTAGGCGCGGCAGTCACACGGTTGGATTCGCGCCCTGACAAGCCCGTTCAGCGAGCCGAATCGCTCAAGCCGCTGGATATCAACGGTGTCAAGAGCACTGCGGGCAACTCGGACATGACGGACACCACGGGGACCAAGTCCATCGGCATTCTTGCGACAAGTGACGATGCTGCCAACCAGGATGCGGTGCACCCAACGAACGCGGCAGGCGAAACCAGTGCTGATGCACTGTCCACCGGCGCGGGTGTCGAAGTTGTGACGCACCAGCAAGCCTCGGACGGTCTCGACAATGTCATAGCTCGTGCAGGCACGCCTGACTTGAGTGTCGACGCCGCGACGCCCATCGGCGAACCGGTCTACATCGACGGCAAACTCGGCGACGTCAACGGCAAGCCGATTTTCGCGTCTGTGTTTCTTGACACGGGTAGTTCGACGGTTGAACCAGTCGGTCGCCGACTCGCAGAAGCCGCACGGCAGCGGCCGATTGCGCAGTGGCGCGTGTATGCCCGCGAAGAAATTCGCAAGCGTGTCGGGCTGTTCGTGCGAGACGAAGTATTGCGTGCCGAAGCGTTGTCCACGCTGTCGGACGAGCAAAGAGTCGGTTTCGTCAACTGGATTGAGAAGTTGCAGCGCGATGCGCAGCGAAAGTCCGGCGCATCGCAGGCCGTGACGGAGCGCACGCTGATGCAAACCGAGGGCATCACGCTCGACGAATGGAAGCAGCGCGAGCAGGATCGCCAACTCATTCAGTTGCAACTGCAGGAGCGCGTCGGGAAGCGGATTCAGGTCTCCGGGCGCGACATTGAGCAACGCTACGAGCAGCGTGCGGACGTGTATAACAAGCCGCCGCTCGCAACGTTTCGGCAGATCGTTGTGCCCGGGAACAAGCCCGAGCAGATTGCGGAAGCGACGAGGCGACTTGCAGCGGGCGAGTCGTTTGAAGTGATTGCAAAGTCGGAACTCAACATTTCCAAGCGCGACACGGGAGGCCTGGAGCAGCGCGAACTTGCAACCCCTCGACCAGAAGGCAACTTTTTTGCCAATCCGCAACTGAACAGCGCGGCGCGGACGATGAGCCCGGGTGAGGTCTTCGGCCCGGTTGATGTCTCGGCGGGCAAGGCGTGGATATTTCTTGAGCGGATCGAGGAGCGAACCGTGGACTTGTACAACTCGCAGCTCACAATCGAGCAGCAATTGCAAGCCGAACGATTCAACAAAGGCCTCGACCGATACTTTGCGCGATTGGAAAGCCGGGTGAGCAAGACCAACGCCGAGGAGATTGTGGATCAGTTGCTGGCGCTGGCGGAGAAGCGGTATTT
>CAZEZV010000294.1:0-4957 GCA_964516725.1 uncultured Phycisphaeraceae bacterium | reverse complement strand
TCGCGCCGCACAAGCGCCGAACGCTACCGCCCACTCACTAAAGTGAATGGCATTCTCGCAAAGCCGACAGCCTGTGGCACTGCCCCCTCACCTAAAACTATCAATCGGAAACGCCGGATTCGCAATTGGCCGCAGCGCCAGCGCCAGCAGCGACCGCTCCGCATCGTCGCCCGCGATGCGGTTGGTGCGCAGTTGCCCGCAGGACCGGCAGCGATGGATGATCGCCCATTCCCCCCCACCACCCCCGCCCCCCGAGTCTGCTCCTCGCACTTCGATGCCGATCGGTTCCATCACGCCCTTGCACGGGCTGGCCCGGTCGCCCGGAGTTTCGTCCACGTGCTTGCTGTGCAGGCACGCCGGGCAGTGGTTGCGGTGTTTGGTTCCCCAGGCTTGGCCAGAGACTTGGAGTTTGCAGTTGATACAGGTGAAGCCGTCCGACTCGTGGCGGCGTTGATGATCTGATTTTGACATTGGTTGATGACTCGCCCCCCGACCCCCGAGATCGATCACGACCGAGACAGACCATGTACACATGGTGTTCATGGTTTGACGCGGTCATTTGATTGCGAAAAGACGTGCCCACAGCAACGACTCGCGGTGCGCGCTCGGGGGCGAGGCGAGCGCGACGGCTCAGAAAGTGAGTGCGAGTAAAGCGACGTGCTGTTAGGCAATGGCGGTCATCAGACCAAATGTAGGCAGGTGACACGACCCCAAGCCCGACATTCAGCACAGTGCACGTGTGGCTGCAGGACTTTGGAATACCGTAGCGAATGAACGAGACTGCAAGCTCCAAGAGCCAGCCACATTCAGCGGAGTTTTTCAATGACATGCGGGACTTCTGGTGGAACACAGACTTCTTGCGGCTGATGGCGGAGCGACTTGGGCTTGCGTCTGTCGCCAGCATGCTGGACGTTGGTTGCGGGGTAGGCCATTGGGCACGGGCGTTGGCACAGGTGCTGCCTTCCAACACACGGATCACGGGTGTGGATCGTGAAGAAGAGTGGATTCGCGGCGCGGCGTTGCGGGCAGATCGTGCCGGGCTGGGCACACGGTGCGAGTTCATTCGGGGCGATGCGACGGCGCTGCCGTTTGCGGACGGAATCTTCGACATGGCGACATGCCAAACAGTGCTGATCCACCTCCCCGATCCAAAGCTGGCACTGCAAGAAATGATGCGGGTGACCAAGCCGGGCGGCATCGTGCTCGCTGTCGAGCCGTGCAACATGGCGAGCATGGGTGTCTTCAGCAGTGTGACCGATTCGTTTCCGACGGAGGTACTTGCGGCGACGCTTCGATTTCACCTTATGTGTCAGCGCGGAAAGCGTGCGCTGGGACTGGGCTTCAACTCTCTGGGAGACCTGGTGCCGGGAATGATGGCACAGTTGGGATTGAAGAACATCCGCGTGTACATGTCCGACCGCGCGTCACCGATGTACCCTCCGTATGAACTGCCGCACCAGAAAGCCGAGCTAGTACAATTGAAGGATTGGCACGCACGCGGACACTGGATATGGGACAGAGAAACCACCAGGCAGTATTACATCGCGGGGGGCGGAAGCGAAGACGACTTTGAGAACCTGTGGCAGCAGGCCGGACGCCAGATGGCAGCGGAGATCGCGGCCATGGACGCAGGCACATATCACTGCGGGAACGCGCCCATCACATACCTGGTGAGCGGACGCACATCCTGACGCACGACGCCCAACTCTCGCGACACAGACGGCACGACGATCGCCGCAAGGCTCAGCAGAGTCGCATCGGCAGGTGGCACAAGTTGACACGAACCGCGTCACAGCCTGTCTGCTTCGGAGGTGAGGCTGCCTGTGTGCTTGTTCATGGTGTGACGCGGTCACTCAACTACGCGCAGCCGCGACATCAAGCACTGCCCCTTGCCACCACGGTACAACATGTGCTGCTGCACTTTGAAGCGCTGTATCGCCTGACTGGTATTCAGTGCCCTGCAGTATGGTCTCGCCATGATCACCGAGATCGTCTGCAAATCGGCCCACCTGTGCTATCATGGAATAAATATGGCTCCCGGCTATTACCAGCCCGTCTTTCCCGTTGCAAGAGGAGAGCTTTCAGCCACTATCAGCGTGGTCGGAGAAACCCATGACAAACCAACCCGACATCGCTGTCGAACCCGTGCTTGAGATCATCTACGTCAGCAGGCGCATCCCCACCCTCTCCCGCACGCAAGTCGTCGACGAAATCGTGTTGCCTTCGTTGCGACGCAACCGTGCGAACAACATCACCGGCTGTCTGTGGTTTGATGATACCCACTTTGTGCAGTTGCTGGAGGGTGAAGAAGCCAAAGTCGCGAGTCTCTTCGAGCGCATCCGCAAGGACACCAGGCACAAGAATGTCAAAGTCATCTGCAAGACGAACCAACCCGTCCGCTCCTTTGAGCGGTGCCACATCCACGCCGTGTCCGATGCCAGCGACCAGTCCATTCAAGACATCGTGGACCACTACACCAAGCATTGCCCCGACGACACCGACAACACGGAGATCCCCGCGCCCCTGCCGCGAGACCCGCTGGTCAAGTGGTTCTCAAACACGTTGCGCCGGTCGCGTGAGTGACCTCGAACACAGCTGCGCGGGTGCAGGCAGGTGGCACAACTTGCGTGCCAGAGGCTGCCTGCGTTCTTGCGAAGTTGAATGAGAACAGTCGCCTCAAACCAAAGGCCGTCGCAAAGGCAGCCTGTGACACGTTCAACATGCCTCACGCCCTCCCCAACAACGACAACGCAATCACGTCATAACACGCATGCGTCGCAACGCTCACGCCAAAGCCTCGCAGAATAAACAGCACCGCAAAGTACAAACCCGCGATCATGTAAATCACCAGCAGTCGCATGTCGGCGCCGCCCGCTGGATGCTGGATGTTGTGATACAGCGTGAACGCAATCGCCGACACAAACGCGGCGATGACATAAGTGGTTCCTTCGCTGACGCGGCAGAGATCTTTCAGCACGAAGTGCAGCCCGACGATGAGAATGAGCCTGAACAGCAGTTCTTCATAGATGCCCGCCCCAAGCGCAAGCACCAGTCGCGACGCGAGCGAGAGTTGCTCGACGGGCGTTGTCCCCCCCACCTGCGCGAGCATTGCTGGAACGCTCGGCGTCGCAATCGCGCCCATCGGCAATGTCCCCGGCTGCGTGCCAGGCGACGCAATCAGCGTCTGACTCGTCCCCGCGATCGCCGCGAACACGAACAAGGGCAGCGTCCACACAAAACTCTCCAGCGCCATCCCCAGCACGACATCCTTCCGCAGCGCCCACTTGTCGCGCTCGAGAATGTGCCAGCACAAGAGAATCACCGACAACAAAATCGGCGGCAAGTGAAACCCCACCGCCCCAAACACATCCATCACTTGACTCAGCATCAGCCGCGCCCGAATCACTTCAACAAGGCCGTTGCCCGACAGAAAAGCCAACGTCCCGATCTCATACAGAATCAGCAGCGGCGCGAGAAACGCCAGCGTGTGCAATGGCCGCGTTGACAAAAACCAATACGAGTCCCGATCCACCATCAATGGCGTCGTCGAACTGACGCGCTTCGTCGAGGTCATCGCAGGCCGCAAGTGCGCGGGCTTACTGCCCCCTGACTTGGCCAACCCTGGCGCACCCGATGGCATCCTGCCTGTTCGAGACATGGGCGCATGATAGCAAGAGCCCAGGTGCGCCAACACCCGGGGGGGCGGCGCGAATCACAAAGACCGCATTCAAAAACGAAAAACGCCCGCGTGGGGCGCTTTGATGAACCGTGTGAAATCAGAAGCAGCTGGTTGATCCGCCCAGGGCTTGCGCCCTTTGGCTCATGATCTTTTACTTCCCGACCTTGGCCTTCAGCCGCGCATTCAGCCGGCTCTTCCGCCGCGCCGCCTGATTCTTATGAATCACGCCCTTCTGCGCCGTGCGATCAATCGCGACCTGTGCCTTCAGGAACGAAGCCTTCGCCGCCGCTGCGTCCCCGTGGGCGACCACATCAAGGAAGTCCTTGATCGCGTCGCGCATGGTGCGGAGGCGCCACCGGTTCACAGCCCGGCGGGTTTCAGATTGACGAACAGCCTTCTTCGCGGTACGTGAGTGAGCCATGAATTCCTCGTAAACCTCAACCAGACAGAAAACCCGCCGATGCACAGTGGCGGGTCAGGATAGTTGGTCGGCGAGCGGTGAAAGGCAAGCGGAACGGGCGAAAGTATTGCGTTTGTTAGGATGTTTGACGCATCCGGTGTGCTTGAAACGGTAATACGGTGATCCCGTGAGAGACAAAAACGACCCAACGATGCCGCGAGCATAGATGCGGAGCAACCGAACACTTGCGACTCTTGTTCACCTTCTCACCTTCTCACCTTCTCACCTTCTCACCGACATCAGCCGACTTCGGATCGGCGGGGGACCGCCGATCTACGATCATCTATGACCACCACCCCAACCCCCACACCTGCTCCAACACCCGCCGCCGCACCCACCCCCGCCCCGGCATCGACCTCCAAACCCATCGTCACCTTCGACGAATTCGCCAAACTCGACCTCCGCGTTGCACGCATCCTCAAAGTCGAGCCTCACCCCAACGCCGACAAACTCTACAAAATCCAACTCGACGATGGCTCCGGCACGCCCCGCCAGATCTGCGCCGGCATCCGCGCCAACTACCAGCCCGATGAACTGCTGGGCCAGCGCATCGTCATCGTCGCCAACCTCGCACCCCGCATGATCCGAGGCGAAGAAAGCCGCGGCATGCTGCTCGCCGCGAGCAACGTCCCCAAGGACGCGGCGGCAGACGTTGAACGCCGGGTTGTGATCTTGAGCCCGCTGACAGAAATCGAGCCGGGCTCGATTGTGTCGTAGGACCAATGCGCGACAGTGTCGTGCCACCGACAATGCTCTGTCGGTGGTGACTTGCACAATGTCTCGTTGAAATCGAAACGTGTCGGAAGTTCTTCGCTCCG
>CAZEZV010000293.1:0-4960 GCA_964516725.1 uncultured Phycisphaeraceae bacterium | reverse complement strand
CGTGAGTTGGCTCGCATGGGGTTGCCTGTAAGCGTGTACACGGAGTGGTACTGGAAGTGCGACTTGCACAACGTCCTTCGCTTCCTGAGTTTGCGCATGGACTCGCACGCGCAGCTTGAGATTCGTGAATTTGCGACGGCGATGCATGATCTCATCGCGCCGATCGTGCCGCTCACGATGGAAGCGTGGCGCGACTATGAATTTGAAGCGATGCATCTCACGCGGCTGGAGATTGAGGCGCTGAAGGCGTCAAAGAGCGGCGTGGTTGGGCCGATCAACTCATCCAACAAGCGCGAGCAGGCAGAGTGGGAAGCGAAGGCAGTTAAGTTGGGTTTCGGTTGGAAGGCCTGACCAACAACGTCTCGGGTCATTCTTTTTCATTTGCATGCACGCTGCTCGACCGGGAAGGAGTGCTCTTTTCAACCTGCCGCCGCGCTTTTGCAAGCGAACGTCGACGGTTGATCGAAGCCCCCGTGACGGTCGGGCTGCATGCCTTGTGACGATTCAGGCGAACGAACGAACCAGCGACGCCATACATCAATCGAAGATCGAACCGCAGTCTCTGCGCGTATGACGCGAACGCCCTATAAGCGACTGCCTTTTACCCGTTTTCACTCGCACGCCCATCGATGACCGCTTTTTTGGGTCCTGCTTGGGTGGTTTTTGGGTCGTAACGGGCACTATCAGCAAAAAAGTGTACTTCTTCTTGTCACTTTTCTGGCATTTTCTCCAGCATGGTGCATGTTTGTCGTGGGTAAGGAACGAGCAGTTCGTTCTCAGTCATTTCCGTGTTGGGACTCGCACCCCAAAAGTAAAAAAGTTGTGAGGAGAATGTTTATGAAGAATGTTATCGTCTCTCTCGTCGCTCTCGCTGGCGTTGCCGGCATCGCTAACGCCCAGGTCCCGATGGAACCCGTTGGCGCAACCCTGACCTACCAGGTCGCCCTCCCGGGTGGCGCATGGGGCAGCAGCGTTGTTGCTCCGGTCGGCACCCGCGTTGAATGGCGCGCGGTTCTGAACTTCACGGGCACGCAGGCTGCTCAGGCTCTCGGCCGCATCTACTACCAGCCCGTGTTCAGCAACACTGACAACACCGGCACGACCGACAACCTCGGTGCGTGGCGCAACGGCGGCAACAGCGGCCAGGGCAACACGACCCTCGCTCAGGGCCTCCTGAGCGTCGCTGAAGGCAACAGCTCGGCAGAAAACGCACAGGGCTACGGCCGCGTTCACTTCGGCTTCACCAGCCGCAGCACGACCGCTGGCAGCTCCGGTTCGCTGACGGGCATCCGCCACAACAGCGACGGCGGCTCGCCCGCTGGCAGCTTCATCCGCATCGCCGGCACGAACAACCCCACCTGGTACCCGGCCACGATCCCGAACGGCACCGTTCCGCTGAACAACCAGATCCTCTGGGGCGTTGTCTCTGACAACAACTCATCGACGAACACTTGGTTCCTGACTGGCACCTCGGGCGTCGTGATCTTCCGTCAGGCGTTCATCGTCGGCGATCAAGATGCTCGCACCATCACCCTCAACAGCGAAGCAGCAACCCTGCAGCGCGCTGGCGGCAGCGCCGGCACCGACGACACACGCTTCATGACGTGGGCGGCGGCTGGTGAAGGTGGCTCGAACGCAACGATCCGTGCGGGTGTCGCGTACAGCGGTGCGGAAATCATCGTTCCCCCGGTCCCGGCTCCGGGTGCAGTGGCTCTCCTCGGCTTGGGCGGCTTGGTCGCTGGCCGTCGCCGTCGGGCCTAATGCCTGAACGGACCTGAGAACTGCTCAGTCCGACTTGTAAAAACCCGTCGTCCCGGTGCGAAACGCACCGGGACGATTTTTATTTTTGGTCCGAGAATACCTCAAACAAGGGTTATGAAAACGGTTATTTGTGGCGTATTTGCATGGAAAGTGTGAAGCATGCAAAAATCTGTGGAACTTGCGCGCAAAAAGGGCTTGCAGTGTCTGACGAACTCGGCTAATCTATGTTCCTGAGAGACAGACCCTGTCTTTGGCAAACCGTCTAGTGGCGCGCCAAGGTTGGTCTCAAGACAGTTTTCCGTTCGTTGGAGGAGATTTTTTTATGAAGAACGTTATCGTTTCCCTCGTTGCCCTTGCGGGCGTCGCTAGCCTCGCTAGCGCTCAAGTCACCCAGTCGCCGATCGGTGCGACGATGCGCTACGAAGTCGCCGTCAACGGCGGCGCGTGGTCCACTTCAGTTGACGCCAACCCCGGCGATCAAGTCGAGTGGCGCGCGGTCCTGAACATCACCGCTCCAAACGCGGCTGCTCTGGGCTCGATCTTCTACCAGCCAGTCATTGTCAATGCTGACAACGATGGCGTGGGCGCAGCGGCCGACCAGCTCGGCACGTTCCGCAACAACGGCATCAGCGGTCAGGGCAACACGACCCTCGCTCAGGGCCTCCTGTCAGTTGCTGAAGGCAACAACAGCGGCGCTCTCAGCGGCTACGGCCGCGTTCGCTTCGGCTTCACCAGCCGCAGCACCGCCGCTGGCAACAGCGGTGGCCTGACGGGCTTCCGTCACGCCGCAGCAGCTGACACCGACATCAACGGCCTCTCGGCCAGCGGTGGTTTCGGCCTGATCCGCATCGCCGGTGCGAACAACCCGAACTGGTACCCGGCCAGCATCCCCGCTGGCAGCATCGCCCTCAACAACCAGATCCTCTGGGGTGTTGTGAGCGACAACCCGTCCCCGACCAGCACTTGGTTCTTGGGCGGCACGTCAGAACTCGTCCTCTTCCGTCAGGCACTCGTCCTGTCGGATAACGAAGATGCACGTCAGGTGTGCATCACGTCCGAAGCGGCCACGCTCTTCCGCGCAGGCGGCGGCGCTGGCGCTGACGACCTCCGCTTCATGCGTTCCGCGGCCGGTGGCGAAGGTGGCTCAAACGCCTCGATCCGCAACGGCGTGGAATACATCGCTGCTTGCATCAACGTCGTCCCGACCCCGGGCGCAGTGGCCCTCTTGGGTCTCGGCGGCTTGGTCGCGACCCGTCGCCGTCGCGCCTAAGTTGGCGTAGGCACTCCGACATCGACAGCGTAAAGCTGTCAAGTCTGAAACTCTCGCTCGTCCCGGGCTAAGGCCTGGGACGAGTTTTCTTTTGGACTTCTTCCTGAACGACCTGCTTTGAAGCGTTATCGCATATTGTTTCGCGGTGATTTCGCTCGTCGATACGCCTGTCACGAAGCAACCCCGGGAACATCCAAGCCGCAATGACGCATTCTGACCGAGTTTCTAAGGATGGTCCGCGAACCGATTCGCGGCATGCAAACAGGTTTGGCGTTGTTGTGCGGGGATTGGACAGCGTGTCCAAGTTCAGGCCGCCACCAAGGCTTGCTCGCATGAGCCGAGAGAGCCTTGGGCTAAACGGCGACAGTCCGATCATCATGAGTGGGCATCAGGGTGAGCTTTGGCACCCTGGAATTCTTGCAAAGCGGTTCGCTGCGACGAAGATCGCCAATGACAGGGTCGGACAAGCCGCGTGGATGGTGGTTGATTCGGACACCAACAACGGCGGAGTTCTTGCCTTTCCGTCGCGCGATGCGGATGAACGTCCTGCGCGGCGTGAGTGGGCGTGGCTAGCGAAGCGCGGGGCAAATGAGCAAGGCTCGCCGATGTGTTGTCGGGCAGCGGAACACGTCGCGGAGCTACCTTCGAGCGACTTGGCCTGGAGCAGCTCACACTTTCAGGGCCTTGAGCGAGCGAGGGCGGCTTTGGGTGCGTCGTATCGAGCCGGCGAGAGCGCGGCGAAGCAACTGACTCGGGCGACCAGCCTACTCCTTGATGACGATGCAAGTTCGTCTGCAATACGCATGGCCTTCGCGTCAAACTTATGTCAGACACCGACTTTCGAACGACTGTGGAACGCGATGATTGATGATCCGGCTGGCTGCGTCGCAGCGTACAACAGCGCGGCGGCGGCGTTTCGAGGGAGCGGGATACGTGAGTTGGGCTCGGCGGGCGGCATGCTGGAACTGCCCGTGTGGCAGATTGATCGCGGGGTGCGGCGGCCAGTGCGTATCAAAGCTCGCGACGATGCTGCACGCTTGAACCTGCACTCACTCGCGCCGCGAGCGTTGATGCTCACGGCGACACTGAGGCTTGGGGTGTGCGACTTGTTCATTCATGGGCTTGGGGGCGAGGTGTACGACCGAGTCATGGAGACATGGCTGCGGGCGTGGCTGCCGCACGTCAAGGACGCGGAATTGCGTTCGCAAGAACTGTCGCCCGCGATTGCCGTGAGCGCGACAATGAGGCTTGAGTTTGAGGGGGCTGCGGTGTTGACGCCTGAGGAGATTGCTCGGCGTGTGTGGATCTCTCATCATGCGGGGCACAACCCGGAGTGGCTTGAAGCAGAGCATGCAACTTCCGAAGACAGCCTGCAACGCACGGGAGCAACTTCCAAGGCGGCTGAAGTGATGCGTCGCAAGCGTGCGTTGGTTGCATTGATTGACGAGACAAAGCAACGAGGGGACGACGCTCGCTCGCAGTACCGCGCGTTGCACGCACTGCTGGAAGAGGTGCGGCGCGAGGAGGCGACGCCGCTTGACGCGCTGCGGCGGCAGGCGAGCGAGGCGAGGTCGATGACGCGGCTTGCGGACATAGTGCATGATCGGACATGGAGCTTTGTGCTGCACGACAAGTCACGGCTGGCGGCGTTGCGGGAAGACGTTGAGCGATCCGTGCGGGCGTGCGGGTCAGTGTGCGAGTAGACTTGCAGTGCATGGCAAGAACGCGACAACACAGTGTCGATAATCAATGGGTGCGGAGCGTTCCGAGGCGTTGCGCACATGTCGCTTCGCTCGCCATTGCTCGTTGCCGCATTGTCTGTTTTCATCTTATTTTCGCGTGCTTTTTAGTGGTTTTTGCATCACTTGCCGGCTCGTGTGATCGGTCGAGCGATCCCGCATCGCGCCCATCAACTGACAGCACGGGAAA
>CAZEZV010000292.1:0-4981 GCA_964516725.1 uncultured Phycisphaeraceae bacterium | reverse complement strand
CGCCCGAATCCAGTCCTGCCGCTCGCTCAAAATGTGCGTCTCGCACTTGCAGATAATGCTCTTGCGCAACCGTGACGCTGTGCCCAGCCCACTTCGCCACGGTGCGCGAAGGGAACTTTTCGACCCAATCAGTGGCGCATGAAGCCCGGAGGTTCACAAACAGTCGAGGCCACGGCTAGAACCCCGCACGGATGTTGATCTTCTCGAAGGTCGTCCGCATGTTCATGCTCGGGTTGCCTCTGGATATCGGTCAACAGTGCGGCCCGGCGCGGAAGTCACGATCATTGAATTCATGGACCACTTCCTAGCCGACCAAAAGAGCAAACAGTCATCACCGCAACAACTTGAAAAGTGCAACCAGTCCGTGGAACTTCTGGTGGATCAGTGCGGGAGCACTTCCGTCCGGCAGGTGTCTCCGCTCACACTCCGGTCGATTCGGCGGTCACCTGTCAATCGCGGCAACTGCGCCACGACGATTCGCCTGAGAATTTCCACAATCTTCGCGATTCTGGAATGGGGCAAACCCGAGGACCTGGTCCCCATGGATGTTTTTGAAAGCCTGCGAGATGCGCCTCGCGCACCTCGATACTAGGGAGCGAATGCAGCGACGCGACTCAAAGCGATCCGGGATGCTGAACTGAACATATCCATTTTTGGCACTACCGGAGATGCTTGCGCACATGATGAGAGTCCAGAGGTTCACCGGCATGCGCCCAGGCGAAGTCTGCGGCTTGACATGGCAAGAAATCGATCGCTCCAACGAATGTGTCTGGATGTACCGACCCATAAATCACAAAAACGCTTCCGGGGCAAGGACCGAGAGATTCCGATTGGACCGATGTCGCAGAACATCCTCAATGAGTGCTTGGGTCGTCCTTCCGGCGAGGGGCTGGTCGTGCATATGCACGTGTCACAATTGAAAACGCCGAAAACGACATCGAGCGTGCGGGCGAAGTCGAGGGACTTTCCTGAGTGACCGGTGTCCCTCGACCACTCGACGTACCAAGCGACAAAGAACTCGGTCGATTGTTGTCGGTTTGACAAAGTCACCGCTGACGAGTTTGCAACTCCGACGCACTTGTCACTTTCGGCCCTTTGAGTGAATTGATCTTGTCCGTAGCAGCAGAAGTAAGGCGGCTCAAGGTTGCGCCTGCGGATTGGGAAGCCACAACATCTTTCGAGCCAAGTATCTCCACTGCCCTTGCAAACTCAGGTGTTTGTGTTGCTGGCTGCGCAACATCCATAGACAACACAACTGCACACGCCCAAGCTTGCTGCATGGAAGTGAGCATGCTCTTGTCATTGGGGGCCACGGTAGTCCAACTCGTCATTGCATCAAGGAGAGGACCAAGCGACCTTTCACTTTCACCTGATGCCAACAGCCAGAAGCCATGCAGGAACATCCATTGCACCGATGCAACCGTGTGTGAGCCGTCCTCGCCTCGGAAGTCGTGTGATCGAGATGCGGCTATTTGAATTCGGCGCGACGTGTCAATTGGCACGAAACCACCATCCTGGGGTTGAAGAAAAACGGAGCCAAAGAGCGACTCAAGAATCGCAACCTCCTTGAGATACTCGTCGTCTGAACGAGACTTCTTCATTGACTCGAGTGCTTGAAAAGCGCTCTTGATCAGAGATCGCGTCTGCTGAGCGTGTTGCTGGTTCTTGGCCAATTCTGATTCAGCAAACTCCGATCGCAGCGTCGCCGCCCGCGCGGTGGCGCGAGAAACTGCTGTTCTCCACGAACCAAAGGCAACCGCTCCACACGCAAGCACACATGCGCACAACACGACGCCATGCCTCCGGGCACATCTTGCGACAGTTGATGACTTTGGTTCTGCGATGCCCGGCAGCGGTTCATTTCGCAGCCATCGTTCGAGCAAGTCTACAAACTTGTCGGCACTCGTTGGCCGATTCCCAGGAACACGATCCAATGCACATCGGCAGATCGCGCGGAGCAGCGGATTTCGTACCAGTTCAAGCACCGAAGGATTGACTGCACCGCTGCGTGATGAAGCAAGTAAGTTTGCTCGTGCTTCCTCTGGTGTCGCGCCGTTTGGCACCTGCCCTGTGAGGCTGTGCAACAGCAATCCGCCCAACGCGTAGACATCTGCTGAAACGCCAAGCGGCGAAGCCGATGTGATCTGTTCCGGCGATGCAAACCCCAAGGTACCGCCCTGAGCAGACTGGCTTGTGCGCTGCGCGTCCGCCCAACGGGCCAAACCAAAGTCCGTTACTTTGGGGTTTCCTGACAGATCGATGATGACGTTTGACGGTTTGAGATCACAATGAAGCAACCCGGCGGAATGCACTGCCTGAACACCTGACGCGATATCGCGAATCAATCGAACCTTTTCCTGAACTGACCGATGAGACATTGCGATGGGATCAAGTTGCTTGCCTTCAACGTACTCAAACACAACGAACGGAGCACCGTCATCGGCGATTCCTCGGTCCACCGCGCGAGCCACGTTTGGATGGGCGACTCTGCGCGCACGAATGGCTTCTGCTGTGAGGCTCTTTGTGTCGGCTTTCGACACGCTGGTGTTGTGCAGAAACTTGATAGCGACGTACGCCGGATGTGCTTCCTCTGAAAGTGTGCGGTCAATGGCGAGGTAGACACTCCCTTGGCTTCCCGCTCCCAGACGCCTTTGCAGACAATAGCGGCGCGGACCGTCCGCTGTCTCTGGTCCGACATCCTCCGGAAGCGCGCGATTCTGCGGCTCGTGCCGTGTGGGACCAATTGTGATGCCGAGTGCGGCTGAGAAAACAGCCGCAGTGGCGATAGCGTGCCCGAGTTCGGGACGTTCTCTCTGAAGGTCGGCAATGATCTCATCTCGATCTTCGCCAGAAGACTGACGAAAACGAATGACCGAATCGATGGCTGCATCAAGCACAATCGGGCGTTCAGCGAGGTTGGGCACGATCGCGAAGAACGAGTCAATTGTGCGAAGACTCAAAAGTCCTTGGCGCGTTGCCATATCTATGACATATGCCAACTCGTCATCGTCAGAACTGGCCGAGTCGCGCAAAACATCCACGATGTTGGGTGTCGCCTCAAGGAACACGCCGTCGTACGAATCGAGTAGCCCTTTGTGTGCATTCGCCGACATTGTCATTCCTCCAGAACCAACGTGCTTCGTATCTGTTCCTTGATGAGTTGCCAACGCTTCCGCACCAATTCAGCAGAAAGCCCAAGTTCCTGCGCGATCGCCCCGTGTGAGCGACCAGCCAGCCAAAACAAAAGGATTTCACGATCACGAGGATTCGCAAGTGCGGATAGGCATCGGTCAACGTCGATGTTCGGGTCGGCGTCGCTTGCCCAGTGCCGCTCGGCATGTGAGCGAAACGCGTGTGCAAAGTCGCTGTCTTCGCGTTCCACAATCTCGAACCGACGCAAAATACGGCCCTTGTCGATGATCGAATTGCGTGCAATTGTTGTGAGTAGCGTCAGCAACTCGGGCAACGAGCGTGCTCGCACAGACTCGCTCGCCACACACGCATCCAAGCGTCGGCACACCGTCGAAAACACATCATCACTATCGAACAACCTGCGCATCGAAGCACCCAACTGGGCGCGAATGCGCCGTCGCAACATGCGCTCATATTGAGTCACGAAAGCAGCCGCCGCCTTGCGATCTCCCAAACAGATTTGTTCCACCAGCGGGTCTGCGCTTACCGCGCTTGCGTTTTCCGCGTCGTGTATCTGCCCTTTGTTCTGATCGCTGCAAGCAGAGTCAGTGACCATCGCTCCATCTCACTTTTTTCTTATCGAGGTTTCACGTTTGCAAACGCCCGTCGTCTTCTCTTGGCCGCGTGTTGAACCCGCGATCTGAGGAGAAACGTTATGCAGAGCAACATCAAATACTTGCGCCTGCTTATCGGATCAACATTGATCGCATCACTGGTTGTAATACCACCAGTTCTGGTGGCTTTTGGTTCTGAGTCTCGCAACGCAGCATCTGACATCAATCGTGTCTTTTCGCCGGTCTCGGGGGACGACGAGGAGACATGGATTGATGACATGATTTTACTGCTTGCATTGCTGTGCGCACTCACGAACTGCATAGAGGCGCAAGCGACTCCGGAAGAACTGAAAACGTTGGTGAACAACTTTGTGAGTGCGTTCGAAGCAACAGGCGTTCTGCCCAACCTGACGGAGCAGCAAAAGCAACAGGGAATCATACATATTGACTGGGGTATGGCTCGCCTCGAACAAGACCCTGGCGTGTTGCCTGAATCAAGCAGAGACGCGTTCAAACAAGCCATGCTGGAGATGAGAGTCGATCTCTCCGCACATTAGAACGTGAGAAATCAACGACCGCCAACCTTTGCTAGTTCATGGACTCCGGCGGCTCACGATCCGCTGATTGAGCGGGTTATCAATCTCTCAGAAAGTATCTCGAAGTTGCCTTCGATCATGATGATCGATTGGTGCAAATCCGCTGCTGAAGCGGTCTTGTCACACTCTGACACCTCGGTTCGAGCAGTTGCCGTTGGGGTGTGCGCTGGGCTGGAAGATCATGCGGGTTCCGACTATGTGTTTGAACCGGGGTGCGATGCCAAAGGCGATGAAGATCGATTGGCTGCTCTCGCATTTGCTCACATGCTTGCCGATAGGTTCTCGCCGCTTTGGAGCACTCAGTTCGTTTCAAAGCCAGCAGAAACGATCCGCAAATCGACATTGGTTTCCATGGGCGATGAGTGCGGAGCGATTACTTGGGTTTGGAAAGGCCCCGAGCGGGTTGCGGCTGCGCTGTTCTTTTTTGCCTCTTCAGTCGCTGTTTCAACCATAATGCCGTTCGCGTGCGCTGCGAGCGACTTGATCGCAAACAGAGCGTTTCTTGCTGCAAGACCATCTTCGTCAGGCAGGCATCCCGTACTCACAAAACAGGAGCAAGTTGTACTTCAAGAGGTGGTACGCGGAGCAACAGTTCAGGAGATTGCCGTCAAGTTGGGTAGAAGCCCGCACACAGTCCAC
>CAZEZV010000291.1:0-4999 GCA_964516725.1 uncultured Phycisphaeraceae bacterium | reverse complement strand
CTTCCACCCCCCTCCCCTGCCCACCAAACAAAAACATCACGACCCCAAAACCACCACGCCCCACGGCGTGTCTGTCGCCTCTTTGCGCAACACCGCTGGCAGCCCAACGCCGACCAACCCCGCCAAGCCCAACAAAATGAGCATTGTCGACTTCCTCACAGACGGCTCACTCGTCAGCCTCTGCGCCGAACTCTCCAAACTCACGGGCCTGCGCGTCGAACTGCTCGACCCACAAGGCCGCATCGTCCGTCGCGATGCGAGTGTGCAGCCGCAGGTACACAATGAATCTCAACCCGAAGCCCCGGCCGATGCACGCCCGTTCACCCTCGTTGACGCCGCAGACTTCCGCAACTCCAACATCACCGAAATCCCCCTACGCCTCGCCGGCGAACCGCTCGGCTCCATCGCCCTCGAACGCGGCGACCCCACCATGCCCGCCGACGCCCGAGCCCGCGTCGAAGATGTGTTGCAACTCCTCGCGCAAACCGCCGGAGAACTCTGCGAGCAGCAAGCCGAACTCCACGCCCGCGTCAAGGAAGTCGGCGCCCTCGCCCGCCTCTCTTCGCTCCTCACTCGCGCCGCGAGCCCGCAGCGTGTGCTCGACGTTGTCATCGATCAGGCTCTTGACCTTCTCGAAATGCACGCCGGCTCCATCATGCTCCTCAAGGAGCGCAGCGACGGCAGCCTCTCCGAAAACGAACAAGACCTCGCCACCGCCGCGTCGCGCAACCTCTCCCAATCCTGGCTCGATCACCCTCAGCCCCTGAGCAAAGACCGCCTCTTCGACAAACTCGCGATGTCGGGCCAGATCGTGATCAGCGAAGACATCTCGACCGACGATCGGATCATGATCCCGCAGCGAGCAGAAGAAGAAGGCCTCCGCGCCGCGCTGCACGCTGGCCTCGTCTTCAAGAATCGTCCTCTTGGCGTCATCCGCCTCTACTCCCGCGAACCACGAACATTCGACGACACAGAAAAGAAACTCTTGGCGTCGCTCGCAAGCCAGGCCGCCGCCGCGCTCGAGCAGTCGCGCCTCCTGACGCTCGAGCAGGAAGAGCAGGCCCTCCAGCGCCAACTCTCCCTCGCCGCCGACGTCCAGCGCCGCATGCTCCCTCGTGGCGTGCCCAACTTCCCCAAGCTCGACGTCGCCGCGCGCTACATCCCAAGCTACGAACTGGGAGGCGACTTCTACGACTTCATCGACCTCAACGGACACCTGGGCGTCTGCGTGGGCGACGTCTCCGGCAAAGGCATCGCCGCCGCGCTCCTCATGGCAAGCGTCCGCTCCGCGCTCCGCGCGTACGCACAAGATCTGTACGACCTCGACGAGATCGTGGGCCGCGTCAACACCGCCATGTGCCGTGACACGCGCGAACACGAGTTCGCCAGCCTCTGGTACGGCGTCATCGACCTCCACAAAATGCGCCTGACCTATTGCAGCGCAGGCCACGAACCACCGATCGTCGTGCGCGTTCCAAAGAATCGTCCACCAACCCTCGTTGACCTCGCCGAGCTCAGCGTGGGCGGCATGGTCGTGGGCATCGACCCCGCCCAGAAGTACCAACGCGCCGTCTTCGACATCAAACCAGGCGACATGATCCTCGCCTACACCGACGGCCTCACCGATGCCACCGACTTCGCGGGCCAGCGTTTCGGCAAGCAGCGCGTCCGCGACACGCTCCTGCAAACTCTCCAGGACAAACCCCACGCCAGCGCGGGCGACGTCGTCGAACGCATGCTCTGGGAGATCCGCCAGTTCAGCGGCCTCTCAAAGCTCCGCAGCGACGACAAAACCGTCGTCGCCGTGCGCGTCCGCGAGTAGTGCCATCAATCTCGATGAGATTGATGCGGACCGAAAGTTGATGCTCGACATTTTGTGCCGCGTCGGACGCAGTGGTCGAGTCGCGTCAGACTGGCCTCAAAGAAGTCCAGATTGATGGCACGCTCACAATGCCGAGCCAATCACCGCTCCGCAAGCCCTCGCGCATCAAACACCCGCGCCCAATTCCTGAACGCAAACCCCTCCACGTCTGCATCGCTCCACCCGCGATCTCGCAGCCCTTCTGCGAGAAGCTCATAGTCCTTCGGCGCGTTGATCCCCTCCGGCAGGTCATTCGCGGTCAAGCCGCCGTCAAGGTCTGAACCCAGCCCGACGCACTTCTTGTGCCCGGCGAGCTCGCAAATATGCTCCACATGCGAGAGGGCTTCGTCGATCGTCGCGCGCCGCGTCTTGCCGCTGGGCTCATGAGTCCCATGTGACCCGTGCGTCCCATTGGTAAACGCCCCGCGCACCAAAAACTTGCTAAACAAGTTCAGCCCGATCACCCCGCCCCGCCGCACGACCTCCCGGATCGTCTCATCCGTCACGTGCCGCTCAACTTCGCCCGTCGGGTCGGCAATCGCCCTGCAATTCGAGTGCGACGCAATCACCATCGCGTCGGTTGCCTCAAACAGCTCGCGCGTCGCGCGATCCGACAGGTGTGCCTGATCGTGAATGACGCCGCCCTCATCCATGAGCTTCACGAGCTCGCGCCCCATCCCCGTCAGCCCGCCTTGCGGCTTCCCGTCAACATACATATTCCCACCCGCATACCGCGACCCGCGCGCCCACGCGAGCCCGATCGCGACAACGCCCCGATCGGTCCACCACATCAGTTCCTGGGGCGTGCGAATCGGGTCCGCGCACTCCATCAGAATCGCACACTTCGCGGGAGGCTTCTCGGCGAGCATGCCCGCTGCACGAAAGTCACGCACGTCTGCGTCCGCTGAAGCGCCGTCCAACGCTGTGTACGAGTGATGCGCAAACGCGCCGAGTTCAATAAGCCCCATCCCGGCCCAACGCTGATACGTTCGCAGTTGCAGCAGCCCCGCTGCGTGCGCCGCGTCAGCATTGCCCGCGGGGTATCCCACCGCATCCGTGCCGCTTGCTTCCGTGAAAATCGTCGCGAGAAGTCCGCGAACATTTCCCTCGGCAAGCGATGTAAGCGTCGCCGACGCTGGCAAAAAAGGCCCACCGCAGTCAACAAGTGAAGGCGATGTCATATCCCGCCCCAGCACCGCCAACGTCGCCAAGTCCAGATGTGCATCGAACCACATGGCGCAGGGTAGTCAAAACATGCAGCCCGACCGTAAGTGCGTGGCTTCCGCCGTCTCACCGTCTCACCGTCTCAAACCCCTACGATTCCCCATGTCCCGCCACTCCCTTGACGACTCCGCGCCTCCACAGCCCGAAGACGCACGCGGCTTTACGCTCAAGTGCCCGAAGGACGCCGAGGTCATGACGAAAATCGTCACCCACGGCATCACTCTTGACCGCTGCACCGGCTGCGGCGCGATGTGGTTTGACGCCAAGGAACTCGCCGCGCTTCAGCGAAACGACAACGCCGCGAAGGGCATTGACATCGGTGCCACCAAGCGCACGGACTCTCGCATCAAAACCAAAGACCTCCGCTGCCCGCGCGACAACGAGCTCTTGGTCGAAGTCGAGTTCCCGACCCAAAGCCATATCCACGTCATGGAATGCAAAACCTGTGGAGGCCACCTGCTCGACTCGGGCGAGTTCAAAGATGTGACGAGCTTCACGCTGGGCGAGAAACTCAAGAACTTCTTCTCGTAATGCACGCGCGTGGGCTCTGAGGTTGTGCGACGATCGCGACAAACCCGACAAGTTTATCCGTACGC
Source organism: uncultured Phycisphaeraceae bacterium (assembly GCA_964516725.1). Classification (GTDB taxonomy): domain Bacteria; phylum Planctomycetota; class Phycisphaerae; order Phycisphaerales; family UBA1924; genus BJHL01. Next base: position 1,318 of record CAZEZV010000291.1, on the reverse strand, counting down.
ATCACCATCTCTGACCAACCAATTCCACTCGCAAAACGACGCACAACAGCCGATCGGATGAGCCATTGCCACCATCCGCATCGATGTCTGTGTCAGCTTTTTCATTCCGATAATCATCGATGAAAAAGCCCTATAAAAGTATGTAGCAAACGTTTGCTAGAAAGCAGTTGCGTCAACGGTCATGCTAGTGTATTTTTGTGTCACAGCCTTATGTGCCGTCTTGTCCATGCGCGCGAGTCGGGGATTACCCGCACGGAAGGAATCAGGCACGGCTGGCTTGAAGAAGGAGAGACTTGATGAGCCGTGTTTCATATTCCGCTGTCGTTGCGCTCACATTGTTTGTAGGTACCGCGAACGCGTCATCAGTATTTTCAGGAAACGATGGCGGCTCTCACGCCGCAGAGGCTGAGTTCAGCGTCAGCGGCAGCAACCTCATTATCCGCTTCGCCAACACATCAAGTTTTGACTCGCTCGTACCCAGCGACGTGCTGACAAGCATGTTCTGGGATATCAGCGGTTCGCCCGTCCCACTCACTCGCATCAGCGTTGTGCTGGGCGGCACATCCATCATCGTCGGCTCCGGTGGCACGGACCCCGGCAACGTCGTTGGCGGCGAATGGGCGTACACCGCTAACGGCGCAACCTTCCCGAGCGGCCGTGAATACGGAATCTCATCTGCGGGTCTGGGCGACTTTGGTCCCGGCGACCGCTTCCCCGGCAACAACCGCGAAGGCCCCACCAGCCCCGACGGCATGCAATACGGCCTGCTCTCCGCCGGCGACACCACTGGCACCATGAACGGCGGCATGGCCGGCAACTCGTTCATCAAGCACGAAGTCATCATCACCATGGGCGGCCTGCCCGCCAACTTCGATGAAAGCCGCATCAACAGCGTGTGGTTCCAGTATGGCACTGCGTACAACGAGGGTGGGTTCGTCCCCACGCCGTCAGCGCTCGCGCTGATGGGTATCGCGGGCATCGCAGCGACACGTCGCCGGCGTGCGTGAGCGTCAACGATGGCGTCAGATATTCATGAGCCAGCGACGCATCACGCGTCGCTGCTTTTCTTGAGTGGTCACTCCTTCATCTTCCTCAGCACCTCCTGATAGAACTGATACGCGTCTGGCGTGTCTTTCTCGTCGATTTTCTTTGGACCCTCAACCTTGTCGAACGTTCCATTGTCCTTGAAAACAACATCCACGAAGTGCATCTGATCGTTGAACGAGATAATCGGTTCGGCCTTGGGGTCGGTTTTCGCGTTGTCCCAGATCGCAACGTTCTTGTGCTTGCCTTCGTCCTCGATTCTCTCCGTGTGAAT
>CAZEZV010000290.1:0-5045 GCA_964516725.1 uncultured Phycisphaeraceae bacterium | reverse complement strand
CGATTTTTTCACCCGTGCCGATGAACTTGATGGGTGCGCCCGTGACGTGCTTCACAGAAATCGCCGCGCCGCCTCGCGTGTCGCTGTCAAACTTGCTGAGAATCACACCATCGACTGTGAGTTTCGAGTGGAATGCCTTGCTGCTGACAACCGCGTCCTGTCCTGTCATTGCATCAACGACGAGAAAAATGTGATCGGGTTGGCACGACTGCTTGATATTGCCCAACTCGCCCATCAACTCATCATTGATGTGCAGGCGGCCCGCTGTATCGAGAATGATCGTGTCGATACCCTGCTTCTTCGCCGCTTCGACTGCACGCTTCGCGACTTCGACGGCAACGCCCACCGCCTTGCCGTACGCCGCGCACTTGTCGGGCTCCGCGTAGAACACGACCTTCGCCGTGCCGCTGTGTTCTTTCTCGACTTGATCTGAAATCGTCCGCAACTGCTCGACCGCCGCAGGGCGCTGCAAGTCGCACGCCGCGAGCATGACGCTGCGCCCGCGCTTCTTGAGGTACACGGCAAGTTTGCCGCAGGTTGTGGTTTTGCCGCTGCCTTGCAAGCCGCACATCATGATGATGGTGGGGCCGCCCAAGATCGTGCGCGAAATCAGCTTGTCCGGATCGACCGGCTTGGGCAGCGGAATCGGCAGCCCGGTGTTCTCGTCTTCCTTCGTGAACTCGACGGTACCGCCAAGCAACTCAACGAGGCGCTTGTGCACGATGCCGATCATCTGCTGCCCGGGCTGGAGGCTCGTGTGGACTTTCTCGCCCACCGCGTCTTTGAGTACCTGATCGCAGAATGTGTTCACGACGTCAAGGTGAACGTCGGCGTCGAGCAGCGCGGAGCGGACGTCACTCATCGAGTCTGAGACGTTCTTCTCCGAGATTTTATCCGAGCCCGAAAGCTTGCGAAACAAGCCTGAAAACGTATCGTTGAGGCGGTCAAACATGAGTGGCCCAATCCTGAGCGCGAGAACGCGCCCGATGCACGAATGCGATCAGGGGCTTGACCGGCGACAGGGTACGCGGACGACGTATGAAGTTCTATAGGCGGGTCTTCGTCGTCGTGACTGCCGCGAGATCAACCGTTGCACCGGGCGCGTCGACCTTCTCGCCGCCTTTGCTCGCCTTGCGAAGCGTGGCGATAGCCTCGCCCATGTCACCACGCAGCGGGGCAGTGAAACTGAGTGGTTTGTTCGTGATCGGATGATCGAACGCAAGGATCGTGGCGTGCAGGGCTTGGCGATTGAGCAAGAGCCGAGGTGCGCCACCCGCAGCACCCGGGGGGCCTTCCTTATGCACAGGAGTATTCGCTGATGTGCGGCGTTTCGTGCCGGGGGCTGGGGGGGCCGGGAGTGACCCTCGGCGCTTGTCCTGATCGAACATCTCGCTCGAGAGCGCCTTCCCGCCGTACATGTCGTCGCCGACAATCGGCCACAAGTTGTGACTGAGATGCACCCGAATCTGATGCGTCCGCCCCGTCTTGAGCTCGAGTTCGACGAGCGAGAATCGTTTCATGTCGGCTTCGAAGAGGTTCGTCGGAGCAGTGGAGACTGAAACGTTTTTCGGGAGTTCGGGCAAACGCCAGGAGGATGCGTTTGGCATTGGGGATTGGGCATTAGGTTGCGATTGTGCAGCGCCTGAGTTTCTTCCTAATGCCTGTTGCCCAATCCCCAATGCCCTCTTCGCTTCGTCACTTCGTATCTTCGTCACTTCATGACTTTCCAACACGTACCGCTCTCGCACGCGCACAATCGTAACGCTCGCTTTGCCCAACTCATCATGCCGTACCACATACTTCTCTCGATAGCCTTTCTCACGCGACGGATGCGGCCCGATGGGCAGGTCAATCACCTGCGTATCAGGCTCGACAAGCCCGTGCGCGAGCGCCAGATATCTCTTGTCAACATTGCGATGCTCGAACTGATGTCCAAGTTTCCAGTGCGCCTCGTCTGTCTTCGCGAACACGATCACGCCCGACGTGTTGCGGTCAAGCCGATGCACGACCCCCGGCCTCGCAAAATCCTTGCCCACGGCTGACAAGCCGCCCGACGTGCGGTACTTGAAGTGATAGGCAAGCGCCCCGAGCATCGTCCCCCTGTTTTCGCTGCGAGCCGGATGCACGATGATGTCCGGAGCCTTGTTGATGACAATGAGAAACTCGTCCTCGTACATGACTTCCAGCGGAATGTCCTCGGGCTGAATGTCCTTGTTGGGCGGCGCGGGGACGACAACCTCAACGACATCGCCCGCGTTGAGCTTCGTGCTGTTCTTGGGTAGCTTGCCATTCACAAGCACGCCGCCCTCGTCGATCAATCGCTGCAACTGCGTTCGCGACAGAAACGTGATGCGATCAACAAGATACCTGTCCAGCCGCTTGTCCAGGTCGTGGCGCAGTTCAAACCGCACGCGCCGAAGTTCCGCATCATCCTCCTCCGCAAGCCCAAGCTCCCGAGCCTTCTGCTGCGCAGCGACAATCGCGTCCGCATCAACCTTCCCGCCCGGCAGCAAAATCCCAGACGACCACGCCTCATCATCAGCGTGAGCTTCGCGGCGATGAGAATGAGCGTGCGACATTGAAATACTCGGGTACCCCCACGCTCCGAGCGGGGAGTCTTCTGCACTTTCTTCGACGTATTGCTGATCCTCCCCTCGCGGAGCGAGGGGGTACCCAGAAAGCAGATCAGTTACTTGGGTTGATTCGGATCAGTTGGTGGAGTTGTCGGCGGCGTAGTAGCCGGCGTCGTTGGATTCGGCGTTTCTCCCGGCGGCGTTTGAGGTTGCTCAGCCGGCGGCTGTGTTGGAGTTGCGGCGGGGTCGCCAATCGGTGGAGTCGTTGGCGTGACGACGGGTTGAACAGGTTCAGGCGGCTTGGGCGTCGTATCCAACGGCTTGGGCACACTCGCCGCCGGCGGCACCGGCGCCAGCGTTGCCAGATCCTTCAGCGACGCGATTCTCGCCGCCGCAAGCTTCGCATGGCGTTCGTAGCTCCGCTGCGTCGCGAGCGTTTGAATGCGTTCGTACAAACCCTTCGCGGCATCAAGTTCGCCCTTGCATTCCGCAACCGCCGCGAGTCCATACATCGCGCCGATCGTGTGGATCGCCTGCTCCGGCTTGCCGTGTGTCTTGTCCAAAACCCACTGGTAGCTTTCAGACGCCTTCGCCAAGTTCGCATCGCGATCGGCAGCAGTCATCGCGTCTTCCGGCGCGGCAAGTGTGCCGTCCGGGTTGACAGTGCTGCCGGGCTTCACGCCGCGGCGAACCGCATCAAGATAAACGTCCGCGGCGTTCAGGCGCGCGAGGTACGTGACGCTGGGAACCGCCGCGTGCGAGTCGGCGATGGCGATCAATGTGTCGGGGTTGACATTGGAGCCCTGCGTGGCTTCTTCGTACTCTGTAAACGCCGCGTCCTGCTTCGCCTGCGTGTTCTTCTGCCAGTACTGACGCAGCGCATACAGCCCCGCTGCGATCGCCACCAGCATGAGCATCGGGCCGGACCACTTCCGCAGCCACTCGATGAATTCAACGTTGTACCGTGCCTCTTCCAACCCCGCGCCTTCGCGGATTTGAATCGGGGTCTGAGTCGCTCGCAGTTCCTGATCACGTTCGTCGGCCATAGGGGGTGATTCTAGGAGATGAAGTCGACGTTGGTGCGCCTGCAATCCGCCTGGCGCAGGTCAGTCGCGTCCTCCGTTTTCGCTCCGAGGGAGCGCCAGAATATAGCCACGGGCGAGCCTTGCTCGTCCGTGGAAAGCGTTCCTCAAACAAAAGAGCCTCGGCAGGGGCGAAAGCAGTCCGCAGATTTATGTTTCAACCGGTACACGCCACGCGACAATGCGATTGCCCCAATTGTCGCCGGTGGCTTCGCAGGCGATGCGACGTTTCTCAAACCGTCTGCACATCCTTCACCAAAATTTCCAAGCCGCGTTCGCCTCAACAAACTCCGACTGCACCAGCGTCTCTCGCACGAGCCCCACAAATGCACCAATGCCCGCCCCCGTCTTCGCAGAAACTGCAATGTCGTGGTTCCAAGTTGGCACCGCAACATCCGACTGCAACGCAATCGTGAGCACGAACTGCCGAGCATCGTCGCCCCGCCCTCGCGTCGTCCAATCCACCAACGGCGGCTGCACCACCGTGCCCACAAGCAGCACCAAGTCCGCCCGCCGCGCCAACTCCAACGCAATGTCCCGCGCAGCCGCTTCCTCAGCACTCGGATCATCGCGCAGCCCCGGCGTGTCCACAAATCGAATCACCAACCCCGCCATGTCCAGCATCACACCCACATGATCACGCGTCGTGCCCGGCTCATCCGCAACGACAGACACACTCCGCTTCGCAAGCGCATTCGTCAGCGTGCTCTTGCCAATATTGGATCGCCCCAGCATCACCACCAGCGGCGGGTCAATCAGCCGATTGAGCGCGATGTCTCGCGGCGAACTCGGAGCCTCTACGAAGCACCTCGCATCAGTCGCATACGTTCCAAGGGACCTATCTGCCCTATCTGTTCCATCATCAACTGATCTTTGCCCGCTCTCCCACAACCCATGCTGCTGCAGCAACAACTCTACCGCCAATGGGCTCGCCGCACGCGTCAGCGTGAACAGCGCACACGCCTCAATATCACTCCGTGCCTCCGGGAACAATGATCGCGCTTCGCACGCCATCGATTCAACCGACGTGCCACCGACCACGCTCCGCGTAGTCGGTGCCACGACGATTCCCGCTCGCTGCACCGCATCCAGCAACGCCCGCACAACCCCAACCCCCCCATGCGGCATCAGCAAACACGACGCCTCGCTCCAGCGAGCAACAAGTCCTTCGTCAATCCTCGCAAGACTGCGCACCACAACCGCCCCAACCTTCACCGGTTTGATGTCCAGCGCAGCCAACATCGCATCGACATCCCCGTCCAACTGAATCATCGCAATCGCCCCCGCCGCGTGCGCGGGCGTGAGGAGCACGGCCTTCCAGGCCATGCGCCCGCTTGAATTCGGACAATGCGATTGCCCTGCGCTCAATCTTCCTCCGCACTCATCGCCG
>CAZEZV010000289.1:0-5058 GCA_964516725.1 uncultured Phycisphaeraceae bacterium | reverse complement strand
TGGTCGCCCGCTCGGTTTATCACGCTTGCGGTTTTGTGCGCCGTGGCCTGCGCGACATTCTTGCAAAGCAAGGCGACACGAGTCGCTTCGTTCGTTCTTTTTTCAATCGTGGGGCTGGCACTTGCGCATGCGGCTCATCCCGGAGATGACACCGTTTCACTTCAGCCACCCGTCAGGACGCGAGAACGTCAAGCAGCTGCCAGCATCAAGGAAGCAGAGGAGTTGCTCACGAGGTTGGCAAAGTCATCAGAAAGCGTCGAGATTCCAGAGGGCTGGTTCCACCAAGTCATTCCAAGCGATGATGCAAAGACCATCTCTGGCGATCGTGCACGCAGTGACATCGAACGAAGGTGGCATAGCTGGCTGACTCAACTTGGAGACCAGAAGGAACGCAGGCCTTACGGCATCTGGTATCCCGGAGGTCCGATCAAGGATGCAATTGATCGGCTGGAAGTTCGAGACCTTCCGCCCGAGGACTTTCCGAAGTTTGATTGACAAGCCGTACAGTTCACATCGTTTCTGTGCGACTGTTCATGTACTTGAAGTAAGAATTTTCACCGCGGAGAGCGCGGAGGATGTGGAGAACAGTGGACGCACGCATGAACGACGAGCGAGTTGACGAACCGCGGTTGTTGTGTGAGCAGATCTCCGAAAAGGTGATCGGTGCCGCCATTGCCGTTCATTCCGCGCTCGGGCCCGGTTTACTCGAAAGCACGTATGAAGCGTGTCTTGCTCACGAACTGCGCAAGCGAGGCGTCCGATTCGAGCGACAATTACAACTGCCAGTGTGCTACGACGGCGAGATGATTGATTGCGGATATCGCATCGACTTGCTCGTCGAAGGTCAAGTGGTTGTGGAACTCAAAGCAGTTGACAAAGTACATCCAATACATGAGGCGCAGTTAATCACCTATCTTCGCCTCGCGGATAAGCCCGTTGGTCTTATTCTCAACTTCAACGTGCAACGAATGAAAGACGGCATCGTCCGAAAGGCAAACACCAAGCCCCTCCTCCGCGCTCTCCGCGCCCTCCGCGGTGAACCCTCCCCACAGGAATCACAATGACCCGCATCCAAGTCACCAAAACCCACAAACTCTTCATCAACGGCCAATTCCCCCGCACCGAATCAGGCCGCTCCTGGCCCATCACCACAAAGTCAGGCGACACCTACGCCCACTTGTGCCTTGCGTCGCGCAAAGACCTCCGCGACGCCGTCGAAGCCGCACGCGCAGCCCAGCCCAAGTGGCAAGCCGCCACCGCCTACAACCGCGGCCAGGTTCTCTACCGCATGGCCGAAATGATGGAAGGCAAGCGCGACGAACTCGCCGAAGCGATCGAAGCGGTGTCGGATGTAAACGCGAAGAGCGCGAAGGGCTCGAAGGAAAAGAAAACGCGAGTGTCATCGCGCACCACGTCGTCACTCCGTCACTCCATCACTCCGTTACTTCCTAGAGACGAAGTCTCCGCCTCCATCGACCGCCTCGTCTACTACGCCGGCTGGTGCGACAAATTCGCCCAGGTCCTAGGCTGCCACAATCCCGTCGCCGGCCCATACTACAACTTCACCATCCCAGAACCCACTGGCGTCGTCGCCATCCTCGCGCCCGACGAAGCCCCAATGCTCGGCCTCATCTCGCTCCTCGCGCCCGCGCTCGTCCCCGGCAACTCCACAGTCGTCATCGCCAGCAACAAAAACCCAGTCCCCGCCGCAGTCTTGGGCGAAGTCTTCGCCACCAGCGATCTCCCCGCAGGCATCGTCAACATCCTCACCGCCAAGCGCGAAGAACTCATGCCCCACCTCGCCCCACACCGAGACATCGACGCCATCACCGCCGCAGGCATGAATCAAACTGAGACGCAGCAACTCCGCGAAGGCGTCGCCGAAAATCTCAAACGAGTCTGGATCGCCGATGATTCGCTTAATTCGCTCCAAGCGCGCGACGCGGCGTGGAATGACGAAAGCTCGCAAGGCATCGAGTGGATCAAACCCACCATCGAATTCAAAACCATCTGGCATCCAGCACTTGCGTAGGAAGCGGAATCGCACGAAGACAGATCGCCAAAGGCTGGTGGCACAGGCGTCCTCGCCTGTGAAGAGCCTGAAGTGACGTGCGTGCTCAGGCGAGGATGCCTGAGCCACAACACACTCCGTCACCTCGTCACTTCCTTCCTTCTTCCTTCCTCAAACGCCCGAATCACAAAGTGCGCGCACGCGCAGAACAGCCCGATGATGACGACCGTCAGCACCGTCGCCCCGAGCCACACCAGCCACGACGCGCTGCGCACTGATGATCGCATCGCATACGCCCCTCCCGCGCACGCGAGCAGCGGCACGCCCGTCATCACCGCACGCAGAAGATAGTGCCCGCTCCGAGGGTTGCGCGACAGCACAAGCCACGCGCCGTTGACACCAAAGATCAGCGCAATCGCAAGCCGCCCATAGAGCAGCGCGTTCAGCGAAATCGTCTTGCCCGACTTCATCGTGATGCCGCCCGCGTTGAAATCGCCACGATGCACGCTGATCCACCCCAGAATGGCCGCGACGAACACCGTGCCCGCGCAACACGCCAGAGCCATGCCCGGCCCCTCGCGGAACAGGCCCCGCCCGAACAAAATCGCAAACGCCGCGCCCAGCGCGATGCACATCTCCATCCCAAGAAAAATCCAGTACGCCTGCGAAGCCTGAAACGTGAGTGCGCACGCAACCAGGCACGAAAGCCCAAGCATCACGCCCAGCGCCAACACCATCATCCGCACGCCGCGCGGCACATCCCAGCCGCCCGTCCCCGCCCCGAGTTGACCGCTCGCTGAAGTCATGCAGGACCATGGTATCGGTCCGCAACTTCCGCATGTTGCACATCAATTTCCAGACGTTCGCTCACTGGCGAGTCCTCTATCTCCGTGCATTTCACATCAGTTGCACGGGAATATCACAACAAAGACCAAAAATCGTGTATCGGACGTAAAGCCTCCCCTCCAGGACACCCGATGTTGGACATGGGTGGAAAGGCGTCGGCCCAGCCGATCTCACACCCCCCGAGTCGCACGACTCGTGAGAAGGAGTCAAGGATGACGCCCGGCAGTTCCAACAGGCATTCCAATCGTTCCAGCAGCCACAGCGCTGTAACTCCGATCGAGGTCGCCGCGAAGTCGCTGTACGCACGCGTGCTGAGTCAATGGGCAATCGACCTCATGATGCTGCGCCGGGACGGGCTTGATGTGCCCAGCGCCCGGCTTGGCGACCACATGCTCGCGCAGCCAGCATGGAGCGGCGCGTATGTCGGGCACGGCGAGGCGATGCGCTGGACGCCGAGCGACAATCGCGAAGGCCTGAGGTGGACACCGGTTGCGAAGATTCGCCGGGCAGCGTGACAACTCACCGCGAGCGTGAGAACAAAGCCGAGTACGAATCATCGACGAGCACGATCACACGTCAGGGAAGCCATGAGGAAGCCTGGCAGTCAAGGATAACACTATGAGTGGCATTACTTCCGGAACCGGCATCTTCAGCGGCATCGACTCCGCCTCGATCATCGATCAGTTGATCGCCGTCGAGTCTCGCCCAAAGCAGCTCGCCGCCGCACGCATCGTGTCGCTCCAGCAGCAGCGGGCGGCGTTCCTGGACATCAACTCGCGCATCAACACGCTGAAGAACGCCGCGGCCAAGTTCCGCCTGGATAAAATCTTCGACAAGAAAACTGCATCAAGCAGCAACGAAAACGTGATGACCGCGACGACGTCGCTGGGCGCTGCGAACGGCACGTACTCATTCCGCGTTGATCGGCTCGTGACGACGCAGCAGGACCTCTCGCGCGGCTTCGCGGATCGCACCAGCACAGGCCTTGGTCTTTCGACGATGACGTTCGAAACCGCGAAGGCACGCCTTGATTCCAACGTCTCGCTCTCCGACATCAATAACGGCGCCGGCGTCTCGCGCGGGCGCATCGTCGTGACAGACTCCGACGGCAACTCGGCGAATGTTGACCTCTCTCGCGCGACCACCGTCGAGGATGTCCTGAACGCCATCAACGGCAACGGCACAGCCCAGGTCACCGCGAGCGTCAAGAACGGCTCGTTCGTGATCCGCGACAACGCGGGCGGCGCGGGCACGTTCTCGATCGCCGACGCCGCGGGCTCGACGACCGCCACCAGCCTGGGTCTCGCAGGCATCGCCGCAGTCAGCAGCGTCATCACAGGCAACAACGTGCATGGCCTCAACGTCAACACCTCGCTCTCATCGCTCAACGACGGCAACGGCGTGTTCATCAAGAACAACACCAACAGCACGACGTTCGCGAACTTCACGCTCAACGTCGACGGCACGACCGTCAACATCAACCTCGCGGACGTCTACGAACTTGCGTCGGGTCAGACAGTCCCGGCCAAGACCAAGTCCGCCGTGAGTTCGATGGGTGGTGCGCTCACACGCATCAACGAAGCGCTCGCCGCGGCGGGATTCAACGATGTCACAGCGTCGATCGACTCCACCAACGGTCGGTTGCAACTCAACGCGGGCACGCACAGCGTCACGGTCGCCGAAGTCTCCGGCGGAACGACCGCGAAAGACTTGGGGCTCGCCGCGACGGCTCAGTCGGGCACGATCAACGGTCGCAGAGTGCTCGCGGGCATGAACTCCGTGCTTGCCAACAGCCTCAACGGCGGCGCGGGTGTCACAGGCGATGGCGCTCTCGACTTCACGCTGCGCGACGGCTCGGCGTTCGCCGTAAACGTGGACACGACCGCGTCGCTCTCCGATATTCTTGCCGCCATCGAAACCGCCAGTGGCACGCTCCCGGGGGGCGGAACCAAAATCACCGCGCGCCTCGACAGCAAGGGCACCGGCATCATCATCACCGATCGAACAACGGGCACGAACAACCTCATCATCGAAGGCCGCGCCGGCCAGGATACCGCGGCGAGCTTGGGTATCAGCACAGGACCGGCCGGCATCGCCGCAAACACAAAGACCAGCGGCAACCTCCAGAAGCAGTACATCAGCACCAGCACGCAGGTGTAGCCAAGCAGGCGCATCGCGCTGATGCGATTGGCGCCGTCGAT
>CAZEZV010000288.1:0-5062 GCA_964516725.1 uncultured Phycisphaeraceae bacterium | reverse complement strand
GGGTTACGTGGGGCTCATGGAGCTCGGAAAGGCTGCGATGAAAGCAATTGGGATTGCGTTGATGTTCGTCGCGGTGGGTGTTGGTGCGTGTGACAAGGCAACGCCAGATGCACTGCCCGTATCGGCAGCGGCGACTGCTGCCCCCGCGAACGCAGCACAGTCGTACGAGCGCGTCTACAACTCACTGAGCAAAGCGGCGACGGGTATCGACGTCGAGCAGGGCGGTTACGACGCGGTGCTGCAGGAGCATGCGCCGCAAATAGAGCAGTTGATCGAGCAATCGAAGGCAAAAGATGCTGACTTTGGAGTCAACTACGAAGAGGGCTTGAACACGAAGTTGCCGCATCTGGGGCAGATGCGTGCGTTTGGCCGATTGCTGACTGCCGATGCGAAGCGAGCGATCGCGGCCGGGGACATGGACGGGGCGTGCAAGCGGATCGCGGCGACGATACGGCTTGCGACTCAGATAACAAAGCCGGCGCAGTCTCAGATAGAGTTGCTTGTCGCAATCGCGTTTGTGCAACTTTCCGCCAAGCAAGTCATCGAGAACCCGGGCCTTGCGAAAGCCGCGTGGAAGACTGATATTCAGAACGCGATTGTCAGCGCGTCCGACGCTGTGGTCACGCGTTCGTCGGAAGTCACCAAGAAGGAACTTGATGCAACGATTCGCGATCTGAGAGCGAACAAGATTCCGAATCTCAGCAGCGCCGAGTGGGGCAGAATGGGCAAGAACTGGCCTGCGGCGACTGCCGCGGAGCGGGAGGAAGCGGCGAAGAACATTGAGGCGTTCGAGAAGGAGATGCGTGCGGCGTGGCACTCACAGGGCGCAACTGACAAGATCAAGAGCATGGTCCAAGCCCGCGAGGGGAAGCCGGGAGTAGACCTGATTGAGAGTCTTTGGAGGACCCGTAAGTCAGTTGAAGATGCGAAAGAGCAGTTGGCGAAGGCGGCGGGCGCGCTGAGCATGTAGTGTTGCAAGCGGCTCGCTCATCACCTGCACAAAGGAACGCTCATGACCACCATGAAACAGAACACACCACAAACGAGCATCGAGGTCAAGGGCCTTGCGGCAGGAGTTTCAGGAGCCGGGAGTTCGCTGCGCATCAAGCCGGGGTATGAGTGGGCGAGTGTTTTGAAGCGGGCGATGGTCGCCGCGCCCGAGGCGTTCACGAAAGATGGTTTGTTGCTGAACTTGATTGATGGTTCGTGGGGAACGCCTGGGAATGGGCGGGCGAGTGTGTCGGCGATTGACGGTTCTGCGCTGGGGAAACTGCCGTTTATTGAGTTGCCAACGGGGCAGCGAGCGGTGAAGGCTGCGCATGGGGAGCAGGCGGCGTGGGGCAAGTTGCAGCTGAACGAACGGCGCAAACATATGAGCGCGACGCTGGCGGAGATGCGGACGCACCGGGACACGCTCGCGGCGATGTTGATGTGGGAGATTGGCAAGCCGATTCAGGCGGCGCAAGCGGATGTGGATCGGTGCATCGAGGGTGTGCAGTGGTATGTGGACAACATTGAGCCGATGCTGCACAAGCGCGAGCCGCTAGGGCTCATTTCGAATATTGCGAGTTGGAATTACCCGCTGAGCGTGCTGGTGCACGTGATTCTCATTCAAGCACTGGCGGGAAACAGCGTGATTGCGAAGGCGCCGACGGATGGCGGCGGGATGAGCGTTGGTGTGTGCATGGCGATTGCGCGGCGGAATGGGCTGCCGGTGAGTTTTGTCTGCGGGTCGGGTGGCGTGCTGTCGGACGCGCTGGTTCGCAATCAATATGTTGATTGCTTGAGTTTCGTGGGAGGACGCAGCAGCGGGCGTGATGTGGCCTCGTCACTCGTGGACACCAACAAACGGTACATGATCGAGATGGAAGGCGTCAACGCGTATGGCGTGTGGGACTTCTCGCAGTGGGATGAACTGTCGAAGCAACTCAAGAAAGGCTTTGAGTATGGCAAGCAGCGGTGCACGGCGTATCCGCGATTTGTCGTGCAACGGACACTTCTGCCGCAGTTTTTGGATTCATACTTGGGAGTGTTGAAGTCGCTGCGATTTGGTAATCCGCTGCTGGTGTCGCGCGATGATGAGGAATTGCCGCAGCTTGATTTCGGACCGTTGATCAACGCGAAGAAGGTCGAGGAACTTCGCGGGTTGTGGAGCGAAGCATTAGCCGGCGGCGCAATACCGATTTATCAAGGCTCGCTGAACAACGCGCCGCTGCTGGCGGGGCAGGACACGAGCAGTTACTTTGCGCCGGCGGCGCTGCTGGGCCTGCCTCGCAGTTGCAAGATGTACTACAACGAGCCGTTCGGGCCGCTGGATGCGATCATTGTTGTCGATCGCGTCGAAGAGATGATCGCGGAGATGAATGTGAGCAACGGGAATCTTGTGTCATCGCTTGCGACCGATGACGCGGCTCTCGCGCAGCGCGTGGGGCAGGAGGTGCGTGCGTTCAAGTTTGGGCATAACAAGATTCGCAGCCGAGGCGATAAGGAAGAGGTGTTTGGCGGTCTGGGGCAGAGTTGGAAGGGGTGCTTTGTGGGCGGGGCGCTACTGGTACGTGCGATTACGAAGGGTGAGAACGACGATGAACTGCCGGGTGTGTTCCCGACGGGGACTCGGTTGCCCAAGTAACACTGCGATTACTTGCTTTCGCGCACGATGCCTTCCTGATACGCATGCACCAGCGCGTCAAGATCGTTGATCGCTCGCTGAATCTTCTCGCCAGCGTGGGTTTCTCGCACGGTGCGGGACTTTGGATACGTGCGAATCGTCGTCATCGTCGGCACGATGTCGCTGCCGGATGAGATCACTGCGTCCACACCCGGGAACGGTGCGTGTTCGGCAAGATCAATTCGATCCGGCTTCAAGACCAGCGTGTAGCCGCGGTTGCCGTAGGCTTCGCTGAAGGCGCCGTCGATGGTGATGGCGTTGCCGCCTTGTTTGACTGGGGCTTCGCCTTTTTCGATTTTGACCGGAACATGGCCGTTGACGACGAGGACGTCGTCGCCCATGCCGAAGAGTTTGCCCAACTTCTTGATGAAGTTCGCGTCGTGCATCAGTTCGAAGTAGGCATTTTTATGCTCTTTTTGTGCCGCTTTGTCGGCGATGAGATGCGTTTCGAAGGTTGTGATCTTGTCCTTGCCAAAGAGGGGCGAGCGCGGGCCTCCCCAGAGATACCAGATCCAGTCGGCGTCGGCGTCGAGGCCGAACCAACGCTTGCGCATGGCGCGGCGGACGACTGATTCCAGTGCGTCCATGAGATCGCATGCGGCAACGTCTTTGCCATCGATATTCATCGATTGAGGCGTGCCGTCTTTTTCGACGGGAACGCAGGCGTGGAAGAGGAGGACATCGTCGCGCTTGGTCCAGAGGCCGCCCTGATTCACGAGATACTCCATGTGCTCGCGGAGTTTCATCGATCGCGTGAAACTCTCCTTCATGCGGTCGATGCAGGCTTGTTCATCAGGGCTGAAGGCGTAGGGGTCATTTGGGTTGATGGTCGGAAGGTGCGTATCGAGCAATGCGTGTTCGACGCCGTCGATCTCGACCGTGTTTTTCTGGAAGTTGATACGGTGCAGGAGGCGGCGGTGCGCAAGATTCCAATCCGGATGACGCTCGAACATCCGTCCTTCGGCTTTGAACTGCATGATGGCGATGGCCTTCTGCATGCGCGCGACGGTGAGGGCGTCGCGGAAGCCTTCGCCTTTGGCCGCCCACTTTTCGGCGGGGTCGTTCGCGTAGACATCGCGGACCAGTCGCTCGATCGGGGCAGTGATGATGCCGTAGCCCTCTTCGAGTTGGCTGATGCGGCGGTAGCGGAGGCTGAAGCGCAGTGCCGTCAGCATGCATGGCTCATGCCCTAAGTGGCTGCCGATCCACAGCATGTCGTGGTTGCCCCAGAGCAGTTCGCACTTGGGCTGGCGCATGAGGGTTTCGATGACGCGGTCGATGCGCGGGCCGCGATCGCCCAGATCGCCGATGACCAATAGCTCTTCGCAGGAGAGATTGCGAATCAGCCGTGCGCCGGCACGGACTGCGCCCCAGTCGCGGTCGTACCGCGCGAGGGCCGCGATCATTTCCTTGATGTAGTCGGGTCGTTGGGCGCTGCCGAGTTCGACGAAGAGCTCGCGATACCACGCGGGGAGGAGTTCTTCAAAGTGCTCGCGCCGGTAGGTGGCTCGGAGGGCGCGGACGACTTCGAATTGGAGCGTGAGGGTCTGATAGACCCAGCGGGCGCGTTCGCCTTTGTTGACGATTTCGCGGGAGAGTTTGTTGATGGCTTCGCGCGGGTAATACAGGACTGCGAGGAAGCGTTGCGTTTCTTCGGCGTTGAGTTTCTTGCCGACGACCTGGTCCACGAGTTGGCGGAGTGCGCCAGAGGCGTTGTTGATGACGTGGCGGAGTTTGGCGTCCTCGCCGTGGATGTCGCTGATGACGTGAACGACGCCCATCGGGAGCGAAAGCTGAGCCTCGAGCGCGGCGATCTCGCTGATCGCGGCCTCGGCGGTTGGAAATTGAGCCGAGAGTGCTTCGAGGTGAGCGAGACGGTCGAGGGGAAGCGTTGGTTTCATGGGAAGCAAAGGGTAGATTGGCGATCCCCCGCCGATCCGTCTTCATCGACGGTCTCCGCCGATAAGACGTCAGCGAGATTGTAAACGGCGAGGATTGTATTGGTGTGAACCTCGCACGCGAAGTGCGTAGGTCATACCAGTTTGTGAACCTGTGCCGAAGCTGAGTTCGGTTCATGCCACCGACTCCGGCTTTGCGTAGTCGGTGGAGGGTCTACAGAGAGCCTGATCGTTCTCAAGACCTGGCTGACATCGCGATTGGCGACGCTACCTCACTTTCACAGTCACTTTGTGCAATTCGCCACCGAGTACCCAAAGCAATCGTCGGTGGCACGACACGCATCGCTCATTCCGCTTCGAAGAGCGCTTCGACAAACGCACCGGGATCGAAGGGTTGTACGTCATCCGGCGTTTCGCCCACGCCGATGAACTTGACGGGGATGTCGGTGACTTCTCGGATCGCGACGACGATGCCGCCCTTGGCGGTGCCGTCGAG
>CAZEZV010000287.1:0-5073 GCA_964516725.1 uncultured Phycisphaeraceae bacterium | reverse complement strand
CACACTGCCGTTGTTGATGAACACGCCCAGCGGTCCGGCTGCAACGGAGAAGTTGAGGTTTGTGCCGCTTGCCTGCGCCGTGAGTGCCAAACCAGTCGTGTCAAAGATGAACGGGCGCGGCGAGAGCGGGTTTGTGAGGTCGATGCCGAGGTCAAGATCGACATTGATCGTTGCTTCCGCAGCGATCGTGCCGCTGCCGCTGACCAGGTTCTGAATCGTCGCCGGGATGGAGTCGCCGTCGATGCCCGCGAGCGTCGCAACGTTGAAGTTGAAGGGCAGGTTGGCCGCGTATTCCTTCTGGAAACTAAGGTCGATACGCAGGGCGCGGATGGGTGTCTGCGTGAATGTGATCGCGGCAGTGCCTGGGATCGCGAACGTCGACAGGACGTTGTTGAGTTCGGTCTCAAGGTTCTGCAGGACGAGTGCGCCGGTGCCGTTGAGCAGCGAGCTCATGCTGGTAAAGTCGGACGCGAACGTGAGCATCTCGCTCACGCTCTTGTTGAGGAAGGGTAGTTTGTAATTGAGGAAGGAGAAGCCCGACAGCGTCTGCAGGTAGGTCGCGAAGCTACCCAGCGCCGCGGCTACATCGCCCACGTCCATGTCGCGGAACGACAGGATCGGGTTGAAGTCGGCGTTGAAAGAGAGCGTGGGAGCGCTCGTCAGATTGGGCATCGTGATCGTGATGGTGGGCGAGCCCGTGAGTGTGCCCAGCAGGTTGCCAAGCACAGAGACCGGCCCCAGCGTGAGTGTTGCGTTGCCAGTGATACCCGGCGTGTTTACGATTGAGGCCGGATCGGTGGCGATGCGCTGAAGCAGCGTGCCGATCGTCACAGGAATGTTGACGTTTCCGCTGACAGGGTCTTTCAGCTGCAGCGTGATGTTCGCGTTGCCTGATGCAGAGCCGCCGCCGATGTTGACATCGAGGAACCCAAAGCGGGCGCTGGCGCTGAAGCTGGTCAGGGAGAGCGCGATGCCGCCCGTGACGCTTGCGTTCTGAATCGAGATCGCGTCGACGATGGTCTGGCCGCTCGTGAGCGCATCAACATCGAACAGCACTCGCATGTCGATGTTGACAGTTGCTGTCACGCTCAGACGGCTTTCAGACGTCACACTGCCCAAGGGCGAGAGGTTCGCCGAGAAGTCCAGCGGCACGTTTTCCACGCCCGCCGTGCGGTTGAAGACGAAGCGATAGCTGAAACGATTGTCCGTCGCGTCGTAGAGGGCCTGAATCGTGCCGACGGGCAGGCCCAGGATCGTTGCGAGTTGGGTCGCGAGTCCTTGAGCGGAATCGAAAATGGGGACGCCCTGCGGGTCGCGCAACGCATCGCTGATGCGTGCCGAGAAGGCTTCCGCGAAGTCGAGCACGCTTCCGACGGTCTCGCCCTGCGTGAAGGGAATGGGCGTGCTCATGACGCTCGTGCCCGCGAGGTTGTCGAGCATCGAACCGAGCTGATCAACCATCGACAGCAGCGTGACGGGGGAGATGTTCTTGAAGTTCGCCATTTCGGCGAACGCGCCGTTAGGCGTGATTGTCGGCGCGACGCCCGTGAACGGATTTGCTGACAGCGACAAAGACGGCAGGCCAGGGAACGTGAACGAACCAAGCGTCGCGGACAGCGGCAGCGTGCCGGTTGCCGTCGCGGTGGTCTGGGAAATGTTGAACAGGCTTGAAGGGCTCGAACCCTGAATCTCGCTCAGTGTGATGCGCCCCGCGGCGTCACCATCGGGATTTGTGAGCGCAATGCTGGTGCCAGCGCTCAGGGCGAATGAACCATTGACAATGTTGACGTCGAGGATGCCGACGTTCGCGCTGAAGTTGAGGTTGGTTCCGGTGATGCTCGCGCCGGCGGTGAACGAGCCAGAGTTGATGAAGAAGGCTTCGCTGTCGCCCAGGCCCGGCGTCAGGTCAATGCCGAAGCTGAACGCGTACGCGACGCTGGCCTGCACCGACAACTGTGCCGAAGCCGACGCGTCAATCCTGAGGCCAAGGGCATCCGCGCCTGTGCCCACATTGATCGGCAAGTTCGAGACGGTGCGTGCGGATTGGAATGTCAGGTTGAAGCGAAGTTCAGTGCCGCCGTTGTACAGGCCGCCCGTGACGGCGCCAACGGTCTGCGCGAGTCCGTCCAGGATGCCCACAAGCCCGTCGCTCGTCGGGGTTGCGCCGGCGAGGTAGGTCTTGATCGGCGTCACGATTTGCGAGTCGATGAGGTTGGGAAGGTTGAGCACCCAGCCGATGTTCACCGGGCTTCTGGCCACGTCATTCTGCGTGATGAAGGGCAGTGACGCCGCCAACTGTCCAAGGCTGGACAGGTCGTTGAACTTTGACACGAGCGCGTCAAGACCCGATTCAAAGATCACGCGCTGCGCGGCGGAGATCGCCGTGTTGACTCCCGGGCCGCCGCCGCGGGGCGTGAAGCCCTCCGGCAACTCGCCGGTCGGCGGAGTGACAGTCGTCGTGTCGACAGGCGGTGCATCCGGCGCGTCTGTGAGGTTGATTTTTGCCGATGCGAGCGTGTTGTTTGTCTCGTTGGTTTCCGGGACGCGATCCCAGCGATCAGAAAGAACGAGCAGGTACCCATCCGACACTGCGTCCGCCGGAATTTCCACGTCGCGCGTGTACGTGTACTGCTGCCCGGGAGCGAGCGGGTTGTACTCACGCGTCCAGCGCGACGTGACGTACACATCCGTCGGGTCGTACGTCGCGTCGGGCGAGTAATACACGGCGTCGTGCCAACCGTCGCCTGTGATCGTGTTTGTGCCGTTGTTGCGAACGGTCCACGAGAGCGAAATCGTCTGGCCCTTGCTTGCCGTCGCGGGAGCACTGGCGGCGACAACCTGCAAGTCAAGCCCGGGCACGCGATATTCATTTGGCTGCCAGGGTCCGCCCGGAGGCGGCGTGGTGTTGTTGATCGGTGTTGTGGTGTTGCCGCTGCCGGGAGTGTTGTTGCTATTGCCGTTGTTTCCGTTGGTGGGCGGTGTCGTTCCTGGGCTGTTGTTTGAGGGCGTGCTGCCATCGACGCTTTCGGTTCCGCCACCCGAGGACGTTCGCGGCTCATCAACGCGGCGATCAAGACCCGCGAGTGCGCGCTCGTTTGTCGCCGCGAAGTTTTCGGTGACGCCTCGCTGCGAGTCAATCGGTCGCATCGACGACAGCGACTTCTCGTCGCCGGACTTGTTCGCGCGATAGACGCTCCCGCCACCAACGCCCGAGGGCATGCCGCCGGTGTTCTGCGACAGCTGCGCGCCCGACTTCGCGGCGAGGCCCTCTGACTGCAAACTTCTGTAGTAGATGAACTGCCCGTAATCCGACGGCGCGACATCCGGCGTGGGCAGGAAGTCCGCGCTCAGCAGAATCATCGACTCCAACTGCTCGAACATGGGCGGGCGCGGTTTGCTCGCGTGGCCCGATGTCGGCGCAGCGCCAGCGTTGTTGCTCAAGTGTGCAGCGTCCAAGCCGCGTGCGCTTGAAGTGGCGGACTTCCCGTGACGATCCTGTGGAGCAGACATCCTCTTCTCCTGCCAAACTAACTCCGCCGATCGCAAGCCAGAACTCGCAACCGACATCTCTCTAGACCCGCACACTCCAACACGCGGCACATGAATTGGCCGCGCCCCACCGAGCCCTCACGCCCCCGACAACAGTCGCGCTATCGCAAACCAAAACGCCACAAGGCGGAGCGATCGCTCCGCCGCGAAACGTACTCAACCGACTTCCCGCACTAGTAAACCATAAGTGCGGGGTTTCGTCAATATGGATAAGCGACAGATTTTTATAGTTCAGGACGTGGCAAGTCGGAGCACCATGCAGATTTCCAAGAGATGCAACGAGCCAAAACTCGAGAGCAAGCGTTTATTTTTACTCACGCCCGGCGAATCCCAAGGCTTCTGACACCCCTTCGTCGCTTCGCAACACGTCCGCACGTCGTTGCCTGGCAAGGGCTTCGGCGCGATACTGGGCGATTCGTCCGACGACCGAGCTGACGCCCGGTAACAGTTCGCTGCTCTGACCACCCGAACCTACCCCCGAGATTGCGCGTCTCGTCCACTTCGCTTCGCTAAATGCAAACCTCTCCAAAAGTTCATCTTCCAATGAACAGAAAAATTGAGAACTGCCCGGCTCACCCTGCCGCCCAGCCCGCCCGGCGAGTTGACGATCCACCCGCTCGGCTTCGTGAAGCTCGGTGCCGATGACGTGCAGGCCGCCAACTGCCTCGACGCCTGCAGAGAGTTTGATGTCTGTGCCGCGACCAGCCATGTTGGTTGCGATGGTGATCGCCCCGCGCGTGCCGGCGTGGCTGATGACTTCAGCTTCTTCCTTATGTCGCACGGCGTTGAGGACGCGATGGGTGAGGCGTTCGGCTGTGAGCAAGCCACTGAGGTATTCGCTGGCGGCGACGCTGCGCGTGCCGATGAGGACGGGTCTGCCCAGCGCGTGCATCGTTTTGATGCTTTCAACAACTGATCGCCATCTCGCATCTGATGTTGCGAACATTTGCAACGGCATCGTGATGCGAGCCAGCGGTTTGTTTCGAGGGATGATCGTCACCGGCAGGTGATAGACGCGCCACAACTCGCCACGAACTTCCTTCAGCGTGCCGCTCATGCCAGAGATGTTCTTGTACATCCCGAAGAAGCGCTGGAAGCTGATGCTCTGGAGCGTTTCCTTTGCCGCTGTGACGGTGATTCGTTCTTTCGCCTCTACCGCCTGATGAAACCCGTCGCGCCATGTGCGATCCGCCATCAGTCGCCCTGTGAACTCGTCGACGATCATCACCTTGCCTTCTTGGATGACGTAGTGCTTGCCAAGGTCGTGCAGGCAGCGGGCGTTGAGTGCCTGCAACACCAGTTCTTCGCGCCGACGCACGCCAGCAAAGATCGATGATGCGTTGCGAGCGACTTCGGCGAGCCTTACTTTGCCTGTGTCCGTGAAACGCACCTCGCGGTACTTGCGATCAACCGTGAAGTCCTGCTCTTCAGCGAGAGAACTTGCCAGGTCGGCGGCCTCAAGAAACACCTGATTCCTGCCTGCATCACTGCCGTCGCCCGCGATGATCAATGGCGTCACGGCTT
>CAZEZV010000286.1:0-5162 GCA_964516725.1 uncultured Phycisphaeraceae bacterium | reverse complement strand
GTCCACGCGCTCATGGGTGAGAACGGCGCGGGCAAGAGCACGCTTGGCAAGGCGATCGCGGGCTTGCACAAGCCCGATACGGGCGAAGTGATTATTGATGGTCGCAAGCTTGTCCCAGGCAATCTCGACGATGCGTTCGACGCGGGCGTGCGATTGGTCCACCAGGAACTCGCGCAGTGTCCCAACCTCTCTGTTGCTGAGAATCTGTGCCTTCACGACATTCCTGCGGCGCGTGTGCCGATGCTGGGCAAGTTCGGGGGAAACTTCGTCAATTTCCGCGCCATGCGAGATCGTGCCGCGCGTCTTGTGCACGCCCTCGACAAGTCAATCGATATCAGCGCCCCGCTGGGCGGACTTTCGCCGGGTCGCCGCCAAATCTGTCAGATTGCCGCTGCGCTTGATGATGGCAGTGATGGGTTGGGTAAGTCCAAAGGCAAACCCAAAGTCATCGTGCTCGATGAGCCAACAAGCTCTCTCAGCGTGGCCGAGGCCGACCGGCTCATGGAAATTGTCAGAGACCTTGCGAACCAGGGCATCACGATGATCTACGTGAGCCATCGCATGGGTGAGATTTTCAAAGTGACGGATCGCGTCACGATTCTCCGCGATGGCAAGTTTGTTGCGACCAACGTGACGAAGCAGATCGATGAGCCGACGCTTGTTGAGCAGATGATCGGACGGCGCATTGAAACGGCGAAGCATCGCGAATTCGCCGGTGGAACAAACGGAAGTTCTCCAGTCGTCCTCGAAGTCCGCAACATCAACTCGCCCGGTAAGCTCTCGAATATCTCACTCCAAGTCCGCAAGGGCGAAGTCGTCGGGCTGGGCGGTCTTGTTGGCGCAGGCCGCAGTGAGTTGCTGAGCACCATCTTCGGCCTTGACTGCAACGCCACCGGCGAAGTCCTCGTCGAAAACAAACCTGTATCGTTGGAAAACCCCAACGGCCCTATTGATGCCAAAATCGGCTACGTCCCCGAAGACCGGCGCAACCAGGGGCTTTTCTTCCTGCTGGGCGTCGGCGAAAACACCGTTCTGCCGTTCATGCGTTCACTCGCGCGCGCGCTGAACTTCCGCAACCTCACCGGCGAATCCTCGCTCATCCGCGACAAGTTCCAGAACTTCCGCGTCAAAGCCGCGAGCCCCGCGAGCTTGCCCGGCGAACTCTCCGGCGGCAACCAGCAAACACTGTTGATTGCGCGTTGGATGGGCAAAGATACGAAAGTCCTGCTTCTTGACGAACCCACACGCGGCATCGACGTCGGCACCAAAAACGAAGTCTACAAACTTGTCCGAGCCTTCGCCGAGTCGGGCGGAGCCGTGCTCCTGGTTTCGAGCGAGATGCCTGAGCTGCTCGCCCTCTCCGACCGCATCCAAGTCCTGTGCGAAGGTCGGATCACCGGGGAATTGCAGAGCGACGCCATGACGCAGGCAAACATCCTGCGACTTGCCACAGTCGCGCACAAGGCTGCATCCTGACTTCGCTTGAGTGCGAAATCTCCTTTGTCGATGTTGCCATCACGCCGCATCACTCGGCACGGTTTGCACAAGATTCGCAACAACGCTGTCGGGCGTCACGCCCTCGGCGTGGCTCTCAAAGTTCATGATGAGGCGGTGCCGGAGCGCGGGGGCGGCGACGTTGCGGATGTCGTCCTTGCTGGCTGCAAAGCGCCCTTCCATCAACGCCCTGCACTTGGCGGCGAGAATAAGGGTTTGCGCACCGCGCGGCGAGCTTCCCAGTCGCACATATCGCTCAACCATCGACGTCGCAAAGCCCGCGCCGTCGCCCTGAGGCTGCACGGCCTTGGGCTGCGAACTCAGGACAAGCCGCACTGCGTAGTCGGTGACGCTGGGAGCAATCGAGACAAGTCGGACGAGGCGCTGATGTTCGACTAGCTTCTGGGCCGTGAGTGACGGCGTGACCTGCGGGGCAGTCGCAGAAGTCGTGCGATCGATGATCTGCGCGAGATCACTTCGCCCCGGCGCAAGGCTCAGCAACTTGAAGAAAAAGCGATCAAGCTGCGCCTCAGGCAGCGGGTACGTGCCTTCCTGCTCGATGGGGTTCTGCGTTGCCATCACCAGGAACGGCTCGGGCAACTTGTGTGTGGTGCCGGCGACAGTGACGTTTCGCTCCTGCATCGCCTCGAGCATCGCGGACTGTGTCTTGGGCGTCGCGCGGTTTACTTCGTCGGCAAGGACGATCTGCGCGAAGATGGGTCCGGGTTGGAACTTGAAAATGCGTTCCTTGCCCCGCTCACTTTCAAGTTCACTCACAATGGTCGTGCCCGTGATGTCCGCGGGCATCAAGTCCGGCGTGAATTGGATGCGGCTGAACGAAAGGTCAAGCGCCTGTGACAGCGTGCGCACCAGCAGGGTCTTGCCGAGGCCGGGGACGCCTTCGAGCAGCACGTGCCCGCCGCAGAAGAGCGCGATGAGCACGCCCTCAACAATGTCTTTCTGGCCAACGACCGCGCGGGCGATCTGCTCGCGCACGGCCTCGAAGTCCTTGCGAAACTGATCAGCGGCAACACGGGCTTGGTCGGGAGTCATCGAGCTTTGGGTCGCCATAGCGGGCAAGCGTAGCGAGGTGATTAGTCGATCATCCACGGATAAATCATCGCAGGATCGATTGAGAGTTCGAGAAAAGCCAACAGCCAAATGCAAGTGGAAATGGCTAGCAGAACCCTGTGGCGGGTTCGTCTTATGTAGTAATGAGACTGTGCGTTCATCATTTGGAACCACAGAGGTGTGCTGGAAAAAAACCAAACACAGAAAGCCAGCAGTTGCAGATGGAACGTCAAGAGCCAAAAAATACAAAGACACAGTGTGACACCGTTGATCGACTTCGGGTCGTCTTGACCAGTTCGGATAGGCCAACGTGCAAGATCCAGTCGTCCGATCACGAGGGCAACATAGCCGCTCACGACGTGAAGTAGAGCAATGAGAGTGCTGATCGCGGCGATACGAGCTTGCCAGTTCTTTGACCACGCCGCAGTCCAGGTCTGGCTTGAACTCGCATACGTTGAAGCGTCTCTCGAATCAAACGAACGACCGCACTCCGGACAGCGGTCGCCTGTAATCGCTGACAAGTCGTATTGGCAATCAATGCACTTCATGGTTTCAGAGAAATACTTCAAAGCGGCAACGCATCAAAGCTCATAACGCCCATCGGCTCCTTCGTCCAGAACGCTTCTCCCGTCTGCGTACCGATGTACCAGCCCATCAGCCGGTCATGCTCAGCGATTCGATCCAACAGCGTCGCGTTGTTTGCGGCGGAAGGATGCGCAGACTGGCTCGCCGGAACGCCGAACTGCGACTTGTACGCGGCGATGGCGCTTTGCTTTTGCTGCGAGTAGCCAGTGGTGTCAAAGATGAAGGTCGGGTCGACGGGGCGGCGCAGGTGAGAGCAGTAGTAATAGAAAACCCAGCGTGGGTAGATGGGCGGGCCGCTGGCGCGAAGCTGCGGCAATGGATTGCCCGCGGTGTTGCAGGGCGCACTGAAGTCTGACGGCAAGTCGCCTTGCCGCGGCACCGACGGCATCTCAATCTTCGTGAGTTTCGCGTCAAATCGCGCATCCTCCGCGATGCGGGTTGTTGCAATGTGATCGGGATGCGCATCAACTGGATGAGGCATGAACAGAATCTGCGATTGATGCGAGCGAATGACGCCCGCAAGCTTGTGCCGTGCCTCGATGCTGTGTTCAACGGTTCGGTTGGGCAAGTCAAGCAACACGCGGCGGATCATTCCATCCCTGGCAGGCCCCGCGTCCCCGCCAGGCACGATCGCGCGGCTTGCGCTCGCGTTTGGTTGCAACGCTCGCATCGCCGCCGCTGCTTCTAACAATCGAGAAGCGCGATCTCCGTGCGGCGTCGGGCTGCCATCAGTGATGTCAACAAGCACTACATCATGCCCCTGATCGGCAAGCCGAGCGATGGTGCCGCCCATGCCGATTTCCTGATCGTCGGGGTGGGGGCCTATGACGAGGATGTTGGCCATGCGTAAAGCATACTACCAATCCTGAATCAACGACGTGCGTTGAAGTCATCGGTCCTGCGTTTCAATTCTGTTCTCACTTCGGGTTCGCCGACGGATGCGGATCCACCGGCTTCGGCGTCGAGCTCTCGACCGGTGCCATCACTTCAATCGGCGGCGGCAGCAGCTTCGTGAGCAGGTCCTTGCGCTGGTCGTCCTGCAAAGCCTGCATGATGCGCCGCACGAGGGTGAGTTTGTCAGTCGGCGTAACCGAGTTCGCCTCGACCTTTTTCTTGAAGTCATCAATCGCCGGGCCGACGATCGTCAGTTGGCCCTGCGTGGGCACGATGAGTTCGCGAATGTTTGCCATCGTGTCAGTGGGGACCTCGGAAATCTGGCGATCAAGATTTGCCCGGACGTCCTCAGCCGCGGTGAGATATGACTCATACGGCCCCCAGTACCCGATGGTGTCCTGAGTGCCCTTGGCCTTCGCCTGATTGCTCTGAAAAGCGATCCAGCGTTGACGGTACACGGCGATCAAGACTCGAAATTGAGCGCCTTTCTCCGCGCCCAGCGCGTCGGCGATGGCCGTGCGATACTCGTCGCGGCTGCGGAAGTCTGGCGTGACCTGGCCAAACTCGCGCAGAGCGTTTGTGATCAGTTGGTTGAGGCCCTCCTCGCGCACTGACTGGATGCGCATGACAATACCGAGGTTCTTTCGCACGATGGGGTCGAGCTTTTGATTGCGAGCCGCGATGACCGCGTCGGCCTTCGACTTTTCCTCCGGCGTGAGCGTGAGAAGATTGAGTGCCGCGACTTCGAGCGTCTCCGGGTACCGGACCATGTTGCCCTGCTCGTCGAGCTTTACAAGCGACGGACCGGCTGGTGCCGCGGGCTGGGGCGCAGCGGCCTGCGGCTGCGCTGGCGGTGCCTCCGGCTCGTCGTCGAGCGTTGGCTGCGCGAAAGCGCCGTGAGCAAGTGCGGCGGCGAAGAGGGCGGTAAGAACGGCGTTCTGTTTCATGGCGGTGATTCGTGAAATTGGCACGTAGTACCCCGCCTTGGGACGGAGCTTCGTTCGAGGATTGTTCGCCGGTCGAGGGTGAGTGTTCAAGTGGGGTCGGGGGTCGGGGGTCGGGGGGCGGGGGGAGCGACTGTCTTGATTGTCAAGCTTTTTCAAGAGAAGTTCTCCACG
>CAZEZV010000285.1:0-5224 GCA_964516725.1 uncultured Phycisphaeraceae bacterium | reverse complement strand
ACTCGCCGGACGGCGAGGACGCGATTGCGGTGATCCTGCGCGAGGGCGTGGCGTAGGGCGAGTGCGCTTCAGAGGTCAGGCACACGCTTCATCGAGAAACACTGCCGCATGGTCGCGTCATAGCAGACGAGCATGCTTTTGCCGGTGACGCTGAACTTCAGGTAGACCGTGGCGACATCCCCGACTGGCGTCGTGCCTCCCATGCAGTCGGGTTTGCCATTGCTGCTGGCAATCGTGTCGATGAGAACATACGCACCGCGTTCATCGGGCTTGTCCGAGATGCTGTAAGTGCTCGTGGTAATCTCTTCTCCGCTTTGGGCGTACGTCGTGCCGTCAGCGCGATTTGTGTCTGCTTCTTGGCAGGTTTCGGTGACTTGCATTTCCCAAGTGCCAAGAAACGGATGATCGGCTCGGATCGTGCGTCCCGAGGGCGCGGCGGCGAACAACAGAACAGCGCCAAAGGCGATTGCCGTCTTCATGTTCGATCCTCGTTGCGGCGTGCATTCTAGCGCGAATGTGCGAGCCGCGAAATCGCGGCGCCGGCCCCCTGCCTTGGCTGAGGGTGGTGGGCCCTCGCGCTTTGAGGTTCGCTGACTTTCGTGATTAGTCGCAGAACGCGCAACTCGAAACCGGAGCACCGTCCCCCATGTCCAAAACCATATTCATCACCGGCAGTTCCACGGGCCTTGGCCGCGCCTCCGCGCTGCTCTTCGCTTCGCGCGGATGGAAGGTGATCGCGACGATGCGCAATCCGGCGAAGGAAACCGAACTCGGCAAGGTCGCCGGGGTCACGCTTCTGCCGCTCGACGTGACGAAGCCCGCGCAGATCGAAGAGGCCGCGGCCAAGGCGCTCGCGATGGGACCGGTTGACGTGCTCTTCAACAATGCGGGCTATGGGCTTGCCGGTGCGTTCGAGGCGGCAAGCGACGCGCAGCTCGTCGATGAGCTCGACACCAATCTTTTGGGCGTCATGCGCGTGACGAAGGCGTTCTTGGCCCCGATGCGCGAGCGGGCGCAGGGCGCAATCGTCACCACGACGTCGATCGGCGGGCTGGTCACGTTTCCGTTCAACTCGGTCTATCACGCGACGAAGTGGGGCTTAGAGGGTTGGAGCGAGAGCTTGGCGTACGAGCTTGCCCCCTTCGGCATCCGCGTGAAGACGGTGGCGCCGGGCGGGATCGCGACCGATTTCGCCAGCCGCTCGCTCGTGTTCACGCCGCATGCGGCCTATGCGGGCGCGCTGACCAAGGTGATGACGGCGTTCCGCGACCCCGAGCGGCGCAAGGGCGGCTCGACCGCCGAGCAGATCGCCGAGACGGTGTTCCAGGCCGCGACGGATGACAGCGACCGCATCACGTTCGTCGCCGGTGAAGACGCGAAGGCGACGTACGCGCAGCGACTGGCAGTGGGGATCGACGCGTTTCGCAAGGGGATACGAGAGCGGTTTTTGGGGTGAGGTGGGCGCTCTCAACAAAGCGAAAGACCAAACGAGAGGCTTCGGTGCAGGCTCGGGCGCCTGACCCCGTGCGCCTGTGGATATGTTAGCACAGCTATCGAGTAGCGCCCCGTCTCCGCGTCCTCTGTTGGGCGATCGTTTGCTTTCCAAGTGCGTGAGTGAATGGGCGGACAGCTGCTGGCATCCTCAATTTCTCCTAGCAGTTGTCTTAGGTGTCTTGATTTGGAGGCTGTAGACTCGATTCGAACTTTCGGAAAGTGCAATTGGCAATGCGTCTCAAGAAAGTAGTCATCTCAGGTTTTCGGTCGTTCAAGCAGGCTGAGACACTTCGTGTTGAAGATCGGGTCACTGTGCTGATTGGGGCAAACGATCATGGCAAGACGAATGTTCTGGCAGCTATTGAGCTGCTGAACGACGACAAAGTATTTTCGGATGACGACGAGAACTGGGACGCAACGGGCGATACACGTGTTGCGATCGAGTGGCACTTCGAGGCGGGTGACAACGAGCTGCGGTTGCTTGACGAGCTTTCGACTCCATCGGAAGGCGGCGCCAAGGATGCTGCTCTAGAGGTTGATGAAACCGAAGATAACCAGGATGGACCCGATGCCATCTTTTCCAACCCAACCGCACCCGCCTCCTTTCCAGTCAATACCGAAAACTCGATCGTCTATGTGAGAGACCTTCCTGCGGACCAAGTGCGGGTGCTGAGCCTGCCGCAGGGTGCGCCATCCTCAGCTGAGAAGAAGATTCTTGAGCTGCGCCCCCGCATTGAGTTGTTCTCTCCTCCGAGCCCGAACATAAAGGACCAGGTCAGCCTGTCCGGCCTTGAAACGGCGGAGTTCGAGTTCATGCAAGGTATCTTTCGCCTCGCAGGAATATGGGACGATCGCGCGAGCATCTTCGTGCAGAACGATCGGACTTCCAAAATCTTGGATGAAGCCTCGGAACGCCTCACTAGAATTCTGAATGACAAGTGGAATCAGGGGCGCGATCTCCGGTGGAAGCTGGAGCATACCGGCACAAACGGTGATCACATCGTCATTATGATCAAGGATCCGGCCATCAGTGATAGGTATACAAGACCGTCGCTGAGATCATCCGGGTTCAAGACCTACTTCCTCTTGTCGATGATCATTTTTGCACGCACAGAGAATCGAAAGCAGCACGGCCATATCTATCTCTTCGATGAGCCCGGTACCTACCTCCATCCACATGCGCAACTCGATTTGCAACGGAGCTTCGAAGCGATTTCAGCGCGCACGCAACTTGTCTACACGACACATTCACTGTTCTTAGTGAATAAGAACCATCCCGGCCGAAATCGCGTCGTGAGCAAAGGCAAGGACGGTTCAAAGTTCGATCAGAAACCTTTCACTCGGAATTGGAAGGCGGTCCGCGAGTCATTGGGTGTGATGATGAGCAACAACTTTTTGATCGCGGAGAAGACGCTGCTTGTTGAGGGGCCCTCAGACGTAATCTACGTCTTGGATGCAATTCGGAAGTTGAAGGCGTCTGGGGCCGTTGATGTTGATCTGAACGATCTCAGCATCGTTGATGCGGGCGTCTCAGACAACTATGTCGCAATGGCGAAGCTGATGGTTTCGGAAGGCAGAAGTGTTGTCGCGCTATTGGACGGCGATAAGGCCGGGGATCAAATTGCGACTCAATTGAAGAAAGCTTGTCCTCAAGAGGTGCGGCAAAGGAGGTTGCAGATTCACGCGTTGCCCCGTGATCAATCCAGCGAGGACGCCTTTTGCGACGTGAAGGTGTTGCGCAGCGCAGTGAAGGATGTGGCCGAGGATCTGATCAAATTGGGGGTTCGGAAATTCAAGGGAACAGTCGATCTTTTGCGCGAGGTGGAGCAGCTGGCATCTCAGGACGGCGTGACCTTGGGACGCGTTATCAACAACACAACAGAGAAGTGGTTCGACCCGGCGGACAGAATATCGAAACTATCGATTGCATTGAGATACGAAGACTTGGCTCCAGGGATTTCGGCGGTTCCGGAAGAAGCGGAGGAGCAAATCAAGACGATATCGAAGTTGTTGGGCCTGAAGGGTGAGGCAAACCAAGAGCAGGGAGTTTTCGAGGAGGACGCGTAGCGGCCTGTCGGCGGCAGTTTCGAGTCATGAACTCTGATGTTGGCTGCGGATCGCACGTCCCAAGCTTGTTTCACGAAGCTAGGAAGCCAGAGAGCCGCGTGCGAGCGCGTCTTACGGTCGAGATTGTTGCACGTCGCCCCCGTTCGAGATTCTGAACGCCGTTCCGTTCGCTGCGCCACGTCTCAGTGACCCACGACGCGATGGTGCAAAATGACCCCCCACAGATTTCTTTTCTAATCCGAGCCGACTGAGTTTACTCCGCAGCACGCGCCAGGGTTGGCTTTACCACTGCGCCCGCTTTTGCGAACTCCAATGCGTCATCCTCGATCGGCGCCTTGCGCATTTCTTTGAGGTCGGCGAAGTAGTTTTGGTTTTGGCGCCAGGGGGCTTTGGTGCCTTGCTTTGGGAGCATGGCGATCGCGCGTTGGACGTAGCCGCTTGAGAAGTCGAGCCAGGGTTCGGGTTTCATGGCGGGGTCGGTGAGGCGCGGGGTTGCGATTTGCACGCCCTTTTCGTCCATCTTGTTCAAGAGGCGCGTGACCCATTCGCAGATCAGGTCGGCGCGCAGCGTCCAGCTTGCGTTCGTGTAGCCGAAGACGCTGGCCAGGTTCGGCACGCCTGAGAACATCATGCCCTTGTAGGCGAACGTCTTGCCGAACTCGACCGGCTTGCCGTCGACCTCGACCCGGACGCCGCCCAGCACTTCGAGCGCCAAGCCCGTCGCGGTGACGATGATGTCGGCGTCGATCTCCTTGCCCGATTTCAGTTTGATGCCGCGGGGGGTGAACGTGTCGATGTGGTCGGTGACGACGCTGGCGCGGCCGTGCTTGATCGCGTCGAACATGTCGGCGTCGGGCACGAGGCAGAGGCGCTGATCCCAGGGATTGTATTTCGGCGTGAAGTGGGTCGCGACGTCGTAATCCTTCGGCAGAAGGTCGGCGACGCGTTGGATCAGGCGTTCCTTCGTCTTCTCGGGCTTCGTGCGCGCCAGATTGAAGAAGAAGCGCTGCAGCACGATGTTGCGCCAGCGCGGGATCGCGTAGGCCCAGCTCGCGGGCAGGAATTTGCGCAGCGTGTTCGCAAGCCAGTCCTTCTCAGGCATGGAGACATAGTACGTGGGCGAGCGCTGCAGCATCGTCACGTGCGCCGCGGTTTTTGCGAGGTTCGGGATCAGCGTCACGGCGGTCGCGCCGGAGCCGATGACGACGATGCGCTTGCCCTTGGTGTCGAGCGATTCCGGCCAATGTTGCGGGTGGATGATTTGGCCTTTGAAGTTCTCGCGGCCGGGGAAGTCGGGCGTGTAGCCGGCGTCGTATTTGTAATAGCCGGCGCAGGAGAAGAGGAAGTTGGTGGTGAATTGGACGCGCTCGATGCCCCCCTCCACCATCGCTTCCGCCTTCGCTAAAGCTACGGCGGACAAGTCGCGATGGTCCCCCGCCCCCGCTAAAGCGGGGGCGGATGAGCGAGGCTCTGCGCGGCGTTCGGCGACGACGGTCCAGCGGGCGGTTGCGGAATCCCAGCTTGCGCTCACGACCTTGTGGCGGAAGCGGATGTGTTTATCGATGCCGTTTTCACGGGCCGTTTCGGTGACATAGTCGCGGATCTTGTCGCCCGGCGAGATCGTGCTTTCGTGCGTCCAGGGTTTGAAGCGGTAGCCCATGGT
>CAZEZV010000284.1:0-5277 GCA_964516725.1 uncultured Phycisphaeraceae bacterium | reverse complement strand
TCCAAGCCGGGCTTGCGATGCAGGCATACCTCAAGAGCGGCGTTGAAGATGCGCGGCGCATGTGCGAGTGGGCGAAGCGTCGCGGCAAGTTGATTTCCGTTCGACTCGTGAAGGGCGCGTACTGGGACGCCGAAACCATCAAAGCCGAAATGAACGGCTGGCCCTGCCCCGTGTGGCCTCAGAAGTGGCAGACCGACGCGTGCTTCGAGCGGATGACCGAAGTGTTTTTGGATGCCACGCCGCGAACGAAGAGCGATGCAAGCAGTGGTGGTGTCAAACTCGCGCTGGGTAGTCACAACGTGCGATCGATTGCCGCCGCGCTCGCAGGTCTTGAAGCACGCAACTTGCCGCGCAGCGCAATCGAATTGCAAATGCTGCACGGCATGGCGGATCAATTGAAGTACGCCGCCGCAGAAATGGACCTGCGCATGCGAGAGTACGTGCCGGTGGGCGAGATGATTCCGGGGATGGCGTATCTCGTGCGGCGTTTGCTTGAAAACACGAGTAACGAAAGTTGGCTGAAGGCTGGGTTCCTTGAGAATGCCGATGTGGGTGCGCTGCTGCGAATGCCCTCGCCACCTGTGAGTACTACGAGCCTGTCGCCCGCAAGCGAAGTGAAGCAAGGCCCCGAACGCCACATGCTCACGCCGGCGGTTCAAGGTGTTGGTGATGGTCGACCGTTCTTTACTGAGCCGTTCCGGGATTTTTCGGAGAAGCATCAGCGAGATGCGTTTGCAACGGCGATCGCTCGTGCGACGGTGCCGAAAGTTCTCAACAACAGAAGCCCCGAAGACGCAAAGCAAATGGTCGCGAGAGCGCACGCCGCGTTGCCCAAGTGGCGAGCGATTGATCCTCGCGTGCGAGCAGGTGTATTGACGGAAGCCGCTCGTCTCATGCGAGAGCAGCGCGATGGGCTCGCAGGCGTGATGATCCGCGAAGCGGGAAAAACCTGGAAAGAAGCGGACGCCGACGTCTGCGAAGCAATCGACTTCTGCGAGTACTACGCCCGCCTCGCCGTGCCGCTCTTCGAACGCAATCGCCTCGGCAGGTTCATCGGCGAACTTGATGAAGTTGTGTATCAACCCAAGGGCGTTGCGGTAGTGATCAGCCCGTGGAACTTCCCGCTCGCGATTTGCTGCGGCATGACGAGCGCCGCGCTCGTGACAGGCAATCCGACAATCGTGAAGCCGGCCGAGCAGACGCCGGGCATCGCGAGCATCATGTTCGATATTTTCATGCAGGCAATGGGTAGATCGGCGGTCCCCGCCGATCTGGCGAAGGACGTGCTGCAATTCTGCCCAGCGCCCGGCGAAACAACTGGTGCCGCGCTCGTGCGCGATCCGAAAGTCGCGCTGATTGCATTTACTGGCTCGCGTGATGTGGGTCTGGATATTCTCAATGCTAGCGCACCGACATCGCCTTTCGGTGCCCGGCGAGACGCCGGGCCTACGAGTTCGCTCACGCATGTGAAACACGTCGTCTGCGAAATGGGCGGCAAGAACGCACTCATCGTCGACACTTCCGCAGACCTCGACGAAACTATCCTCGCCGTGCGTCACTCCGCGTTCGGGTTTCAGGGGCAGAAGTGCAGCGCGTGTTCGCGTGTAATTGTAGTGGATGAGCAGGGGCCCGACGGCCCGGCGATGCAGCAGTTCTGTCGTCGCATCACGGAAGCAACGAAGGCGCTGGGCATTGGTGATCCACTGCATCCGGGGACGGATATTGGGCCGGTGATTGATGAGGAAGCCGGGAACAAGATTCGCGGGTTTATTGAGCGGGCAAAGAAGTCTGGGCTGCGCTGCGCGGCACTGGACCTGCCGATGAGCAATCCGTTTGTCGCGGCGAATGCGGCGAGATTTGTTGCGCCGCACATTTTCTTCGGCGTGCCGCGTGATCATGAGTTGGCGAATGAAGAGATTTTCGGGCCGGTGCTCGCGGTGCTGCATGCGGCGTCGTTTGATGAGGCTCTTGAGATCGCGAACAGTTTGCCGTATAAGTTGACGGGCGGGGTGATGAGTCGCAAGCCCAGTCATATTGAGAAGGCAAAGAATGAGTTTCGCGTGGGGAATTTGTATATCAATCGCGGTATCACGGGTGCGTTGGTTGGGCGGCATCCGTTCGGCGGGTTTGGGATGTCGGGCGCGGGGAGCAAGGCGGGGGGAGTGGATTACTTGCTGCATTTTGTGGATCCGAGAGCGATTGCGGAGAACACGATGCGGCGTGGGTTTGCGCCGGAGTTGTAGAGCAGAATTCACCACACAGACGCGAAGAGCACAAAGAAGAAAGTTTGTTGTGAGAGCGCATGAGGCATCGAAGTCGCGTTGCGACTTCGATGGCACGTGAGATGTGCTTTCATCCCGGGCGCGGAGAGGCGGCGTGGCTTGTCGCTTTGCAACAACAAACCTCCAATGCTGCGCGCTGGGTTGACGGGCGTGGGCTGGTGTGCGATTGGTTTCACACACTTTGGAGCCTTCGGTCACTCCGAGCTTTGGGAGTTGCGCTGCGAATTGCTTCGCGGCGCTTTTCGCATCCCAGAACTTGTCCCCCGACCGTGTCGAGATTGGCAACTTGCGTCGCGCGTTGGTTCTCCTGCGGAGCCGCCTCTGCGGTTGCAACCTGGGATGGAGTTCTCGGGGCGATGCGAGCGCCTTTGAGAATCCAGACTTCGGTCGCTCACGCATCAAGGAGCGAGGGAGATGAACGTGCGGGCGAGTTGCCTCGCTCGACGTTAGTTAGTATGCGCGCGGGGTGGGTTGGTTGCGAGGAATTTTTAGAGTGACTGGGTTTTGGCGCACAAGGGTGGTCTTTTGGAAGAAAATGTCACCGCGGAGGACGCGGAGAGCGCGGAGGGGAGAAAAGAAGTTGAACGCGAATGGCGCGAAGGAGGCGAAGAGAAGCGAGAGAAGTGGTGAATGAGAAGAAGGCATTCAGGCATGCGGCATCGAGGCATCGAGTTGAAAAGCAAAGGCAGCCGATGCAAAGCGAGCGGTAGTGTGTGGCGCGCATGTCGTACCTGCTTGGTTCATTCGTCTTTGTTGCGAAGTCCGGCCCAGAAGCCGTACCAGCGCACGTTGTTTTGGTTGATCAGTTGCTGGCGATCCTGCGGCGTTTGTTCTCGCGGGACAACGCCGCACTCCGGGCATGGGACAGTTGCGGTGAGACCATTGCGCGTGTATCTGCATTTTTCGCACTCGAAGGGCTTTGGCGCGCCGAAGTCCACTTGCGACCAGAACATTTTTGTGACACTCGTGAGCAACACGCCTGCGCCAATCAGCAACGCGCCGACAACGTCGAAGACCGTGAAGAGCAAGAGCAGTCCCAGCCCGAACAACGCCAAGGAAGTCAGATACGCGATGAGGCCGCGACGGAGCATTGGAAAAGTGTAGAGTCTTGCGGGGTTGGTGCCTTGGAGTGCGCGGCGGAGAGTTGCTGCTACTATTTTCATGAAATGTGATTGCAGTGATTTTTTGGAGGGAACTCACAATGACAAGCACGTGGTCGCTCCTAGATGTTCGCAGGCAGGTGATGGACTTCGCTGCACGCACCGGCGGTGCTATGGCGATCATGGCATTGGGATCAGCGGCGGCGAGCGCGGGCGCGCAGCCAGTTTTTGCTGACCTAGGAGTCTTGCCTGGGTTTGCCGTAGCCAGGGCGAGCGCCGTCAGCGATGATGGGTTGGTTGTCGTTGGAACCTGCCAGTTTACTGAATCCGGGGGGCCATCAATGGCATTCGTGTGGACGTCGGACTTTGGCATGCAAGCGATCGGGTCGCTGCCGTATTGCCCGGAGACTGTGGGGCTCTGTGTGAACAGCGACGGTTCTGTTGTCGGGGGTTATGCGAAGTGCGATGCGGCGAGCTTTGGACGATCAGAAGTCGGATTCAGATGGAGCGCGGATTCCGGCATTGCGATGATCATTGTGCCGGGCTCTTTTTCGCTCTCGACGCGAGTGCGAGGGATGGGCAATCTGAGCGGCGATTTTGCGGGTCAGTACACGAATCCGTTTGCGCTGCCCATGCCGTTCTATGTCAAGGACTCGGCTTTGTTTCTTGCATCGTCACTACCTGGGTTCGGCTCTGCGCAAGCGACTGCGATGAGCGGCGATGGGCAATGGGTGGTGGGCACGTGCTTTTCGGACACGGTTAATGAAGCTGTGCGTTGGAATGCGGGCGCGGGTGACACGACGGCGCACAGGCTGGGCATGCTTGAGGGATTTACCATTTGCGAAGCGACGGCGACCAATGACGACGGGACGGTGATCGTTGGTCTGTGCAGTTCGGTTTTTCCGAGTCCTCGGAGCAGGTCGTTTATCTGGTCGGCAACGCATCAGATGCGGGCGCTGGGCAGCCTTCCGGCGTTCTCGCGCGATCTTGGTCCGCTTGCGGTGAGCGGCGATGGATCGACTGTGGGGGGAGCGATGCTGGTCGGTTTCCAGCAGCGAGCGTTTTTATATCGATCGGAACTGGGATTGGTGGACTTTGCGGCGTATCTCGAGGGGCGAGGAGTGGATCTAGAAGGAAGGAATCTGATTGACATCACGGGCATTTCGTCCGAGGGGAGTGTTATTGTCGGCAACATCGGCGGGGTGGAAGGCGAAGTGGCAGGCGCGTGGATTGTCACCAACTTCGGCATTGGTCCGGTGTGCAACGATATTGACATCAACAACGACGGATCGCTGTTTGATCCGATGGACATAGAAGCGTACTTGAGCGTGTACTCCGAGGGGTCCTGCGTTCCGGAGTTGTCGCAATGCGACGACATCGACTTCAACAACGATGGATGGGTGTTTGATCCGTGCGACATCGCGGCGTTTCTGCTGGTGTTTGCGGAAGGGCCATGCGGGTGGTGTGGCGGGTGAGGAACGGGACTTTGTGAGACTTGCGTCGTGGAGCGTCGCGGGCGTTGACGTCTTCTGGCCGGGTGCTTTCGTCTCGAGGTTTTTGTGAGTTTTGTGTCTGATATGCGCTCACGGCCACTTGATGGCTTTGAAGATGATCCCGAGGAACGTGATCAATCCGAAGAGCGCAGAGACGACGAACGCAACAAGGAAGACAAAGCAGCCGATTGCCAGGAGGGACTCTCGCACTTTTTGCCAGCGACTGGGCTCAGGCGGTTTTCTAGACTCAGCATCTGGTATCAGTCCAAGATCTTTGAAGCGATCCGTCAGAAATGCTGGCGACTTGTTAGCCCGAACGTCGGCGGCTATCTCCTTTGGCAACGCGCGAAGGATCTTGTGAGGATCGCGTTTGTAGCGAGCGACGAAGAGCGAAATGCATCG
>CAZEZV010000283.1:0-5322 GCA_964516725.1 uncultured Phycisphaeraceae bacterium | reverse complement strand
CCACCATGTCCCAGCTCCTTCTCCTTACACATTCAACGCCGCGCCTGCCATCGCCTCATACCGCTCCCACGTGAATCTCATGACATCCGGTGCAAACGGCATCCTCGGCCAGCGAGGCGTGTCTGGCCAGATGTTGTCATGCAGATGCATCATGCCCAACAAAAGCATCCACGCACCCACACCCGCGAGCAGCAACTCGCCAACCCACCACCGCGTCGCGCGTGTGATTTCACTCACGCCGCCCGCGTTGCCTTTGTCGCGCTCCGGGCAAGCCAGCATCAGCCCCCACACAAAGAACAACCCATGCTTGATGAACTGCCCTGGCTCTGGAATAAACCCATTGTGAAAACTCACCACCGACGAAGGCCACAACGTCAGCACCGGCGCCAACACCGCCAGCGCAACCGCAATCCGCACCACCGGCAACATCGCAACCCGCGCCGCGACCTCCGACACTCGCGCCAGCCCACACATCCACCAGGCCGCCGCCATCAACGAGTACAGCAGCAAGTACTCAAGATACCACAAGTGCCCCAACCCATACAAGTTTGGCTGCACCGCAGGTCCAAATCGAATGTCCCCCACATTCGCCCACGACGCCCACCCACGCTGCGTCCATCCCCACGCCCACACGAAGTACATCGCCGGCAGAATCAGCGCCACGCCCACAATCAACGCCCGTCCCAGCCGCCGCCGCCTCTCCAACAAAAACGCCTTCGGCCCCTTGCGCTCCAGCGCCCGCTTCGCCACAAATCCCGCCGCCACCGACACCAACGGCACGCCCAAGCACCGCAGCACATGAAACAGACCATCAACCCAATATAACCCGTCGTGATTTGCGTGCGTCACAGGTCCATCCTGAACCGGCCACAACAGCCGCTGCATCGGAAACATCATCGACGCCACGCACGCATGCAGCAACACCACGCACACCATCGCGACAACGCGAGCCACATCCAACGTTGCTTCTCGCGAAGTCGCGTGAACTCCGACCAAAGTTGAAACTGCTGCCCGTTGCATTCTGCGCTCATCATTCTTCTGTTGCTTGCCGGTGGCATACATATCGCACTGCCGCTCCATCCGTGTCATCCGCGATGAAACATCATCGCGCTCTTCCTGCCCACACGGCACACACTTTTCCACAACGCATCCATTTCACAAACCACGTCCTTTTCTGTGTGCCTCTTCCTCCCTCTATAAGAGAAGTATTTAGTAGTAGTAGTAATAAGCTCTGGCGCAATGTGGAAAACCCCTGTGGACAACTCCCAACCCGCTTCGCTATAACCACTTGTACCCGTACTTAATCCTGAGTTCCTGTCACTCACCTGTCGCCAGCGCACTCCCGCGCTCGCCTCAAACCCACAAATCATCACGCGGCCCTCACACGCCTACCCGCAATCGCCCTCAACGCGCCACCCGGGCGCAAGTCTTCCACGTGTTCTCCACATCCCACCTGTCAACTACGAAACAAAACATGCAGCCCGACCGTAAGGGAGCGGCATCGAGCGCCCAACGACAATCGCTATCAGTACGAAGACACAGAGATCAAGCGAAAAATGATGTCCAGAGGAATGAGTTTCGCACCACCGACGACGGCTTTGCGTGGTCGGTGGTGCGATCCCCGCCAAAATCACCGCTCCGCTCACCGCTGCTCATCAAACGGCGCATCCTCAATCCCCTCACCGCCCGAAAATTCCGCGCCGCCATCCGGCATCTCCGGCCGCTGATCACTCCCGCCCCCATCCCTGTGATACTCAGGCGGCCCAGTCTTCGCTCGATTTCCAAACGCAGTCCCACGCGCCGGACTCTTCGCTTCCGAGAATCCTTGCGATCCTTGCTGCGTCCACGGCACACCAGCGCCACCACCAAATTGATTCGCCGCGTCGGAGGGCGATGCGTATCCAGACGAATGCGACTTGTTCGCGGGCGGCCGCTCACCCGGAATATCAAACGTCTGCCCCGCGCCCTGATACGCCGCGCCCTGCTCAAGATTGCGGAAGCGCGTGGTCTTGCTGTCCCAGAAGAGTTTGACCACGCCCGTCGGCCCGTTGCGTTGCTTCGCGATGATGAGTTCGGCAACACCGATCTTGTCCGGGTTTTCCTGCTTCCAGTCCTCGTCCTGCACGTGGTAATACTCCTCGCGGTGCAGAAGAATCACAACGTCCGCGTCCTGCTCGATGCTGCCCGACTCGCGCAGATCGCTCATGCGCGGCCGATTGCCCTCGCGCGATTCGCTGCCGCGATTCAGCTGGCTCAGGCAGATCACCGGAATATTCAGTTCGCGCGCCAGCGACTTCACACCGCGAGAAATCGTCGAGACTTCCACCTGCCGACTCTCGCGCGCCGCCCCCGGGGCACTCATGAGCTGCAAGTAGTCGATCATGATGCACTTGACCCCATACTGCTGCACCATCCGTCGCGCGCGGGCTCGCAAGTTCAAAACCGTGAGATCGGGCGTGTCATCCACATACACCGGCGCGATTTTGAGATCCTCCGCCGCGAGCATCAACTCACGCAAGTCCCGATCCGGAATCTTGTGCCCGCCGCGCAGCGATTGACTCGACACGCCCGAACGCGCCGACAGCAAGCGCTGCACAATCGCACTCTTGGACATTTCCAAACTGAACACGCCCACCGGCACGCGCTTCCCGCCCTGCGAACCCGCGGCCAAGCCACCCAGGGCCATTTGCTCGGCAAGGTTCAAAGCGAGTGCCGTTTTTCCCATGCTCGGGCGCGCCGCGATGATGATGAACTCGCCCGGCTGAAACCCGCGCAGCATTTCATCCAGCTCGTAATACCCAGTCGCAACGCCGCTGTACCCGCCTCCCTCGAAGTCGGCCTGCTCAATGCGCCGCAGTTCATTCTCGAGCAGGTCCGCCAGCGCCTGCGGATCGCTCGCCACCTGCTCCTGCGCGATTTCGAAGACGGCCATCTCGGCCTTGTCAAGCACCTCGCGCGCGCCCTCCGGCCCAAGCGCCCCCGCGTGATACGCGTCAAACAGAATCTGCCCGGCGGTATCAATCAGCCGCCGCAGCTTGGCCTTCTCACCAACGATCTTCGCAAAGAACCCCGCATTCGTCGGCGCCGGCACGCTGTTGGCAAGCTGCTCCAGATAATCAATGCCGCCGATCGTGTCGAGCACCTTGCGATCGCGCAGCAAGTCCACCAACTGCACTAGGTCGCCCGTGTTCCGCTGGTCATAAATATCCAGCAGCGCGCGATAAATGTGCCCGTGCTCTTCCTTGTAAAAGTCCCCCTCGCTCTTGAGAAACGACAAAATCTCCGGCACCATCTTGGGCTCGAGAATCAGCGAGCCCAAAAGACTCATCTCCGCCTCAAGCGCCATCGGCGGCTCGCGATCAAACAGATTCTGCGCCGAAAGCGCCGGACCCGGATTGAACCGTCCCCGTCCCCCGCCCCCGCCCCCGCCGCGTCCACCAGAATTGAAATCACCCTCGGCCATCCGTGCCTCCAGAACAGTGCGAGTCGAATCCCGACAATATCGCGCATCTCACGATATCCGCGAACAACCGACAACAAGTACGAAAAGAAATTCGCAAGCGTGGTCGCACACGTCACTTCGGAGCTACACGAAAAAGAAATCCACCGTCCACCCACAACAACCGACAAGACAACAACATCAGGAGAGCCGATCCCAGAGCTCCCGTTCAATATCAACGCGGAATCCGTACTCCTCAGCACCGTTTGAAACCAAGGCCAGTTTTCTTGTTTGTGCTCGTCATGTCTTTGTGGTGAGACCTTTTCTTGAACGGCGTCTTGTCAGCAGTTTATGGGACAGCAAAGGAAGAGTTGCCCAATAACAAACGCAACACAAGACTTAAACGGTCGCGAAACCGGGATAAGCGTGCCGCAGATCCGGACCAAAGACGCCTGAAGTACGACACAAAAACAAAGCCGGCGGTCCCGTCAACTTCCGTTGAATAGGGCGAAGTCTCTGCTCGATAAAACAAAGAGCGCTCCCACCCGGACCGGCCGGGTAGACGTTGTGGCGTGGTGGTACGTTCGTGAAGGCGACATGAAAGTCAGGCGACTCCAATGCGCAGGCGAAGTCACGGAGCTCCATCTTTCCCTCCAAGGAAAGCTGGAGACCGTCGGCTTGACCAGCCAGCCGGAGGTCGCCATCAAACTCCTCCAACTTTCCAACAACCCGCACGCACAGCTCAACGACTACGCAAAGGTCATCCAGAGCGACCAGGCTCTCGCCGGACGTGTCCTGCGATTGGCAAACTCTGCGTTTTTCGCGCAGCGCAAGCCTGTCACGGCCATCGATCGTGCCTGCGTTGTGTTGGGCGTTGATCGCCTCAAAGCCGTTTCACTCGGTTTCAGCCTCAGCAAGGCGGCGCAAAGCCCGACCGACAAAGACTACTCCCGACAAATCTGGGGCGAGTCCCTCTTCCGCGCGTGCCTGGCGAGCCAACTCGCGCGACTCGCGGCCCCGGGCCTTCTCAGCGAGGCCTTCGTGATCGGCCTGATGATGGACGCAGGATTGCCACTGATGTCAAAGCTCATCGGCAACCAATACGCCCCGATGCTCTCCACAGCGACATCCCCGGGGCGCATCTACAGATTGGAGTTTGACACTCTTCCGTTCACGCACGTCGACGTCATCGTCTCCATGGTCACGCGATGGAAACTGCCGGAACTGCTGGTCAAGCCCATCGAGTGGCACCACACCAAGCCGCCCGAGGCCAAGCGAGACGATCCGCTCTCGCGCCTCCACCGCATCGCCTATGTCGTCGGCCTCATCGAACTCACGCTGCGCAAGGCACAAGTCGCGCCCGTCTCGATGTCGACGCCCGGCATGCAGACAACCCAGCGCCTGCTCTCCCTCACCGACAACGAACTCGAGCACGTCGTCAAGCAAAGCTTCGGCGAATACTCCGCAACCAGCGAAATGTTCAAGGAAGTCGCCCAGGTCATGCAGTCCGGAGGCGACATCATGGAAATGGTCCAGATGGGCCTCGTGCGAGCCGTCGACAACGTCATAGAGCTCGAACTCTCGCAGGCCTCCGACGCCAAACCGTCGCGCATGGTCCTCGGCGGCCGCGTCGTCGAAGTCGTCCGCGAAAGCGACGGCGGCACGATGGCGTACCTGTACGACGGCGAAGGACGCCGCATGCTGAGTCACCGGTTCGTTGCCGGGTTGTCAACGCCCAGCGACGTCTGCGAAGCTCTCGGGATTGAAAAAGTTCCTGGCATCGAGTTGGACAAGTTGGGCCAGGCAATGGTGCGACTTGCGGCGTGAAAAAGCAGCGCGTCAAACATAGTTCGAAATCAAAATAACAGAGGACAGCGCACTCG
>CAZEZV010000282.1:0-5460 GCA_964516725.1 uncultured Phycisphaeraceae bacterium | reverse complement strand
TCTATCGTCGAATCTGCTCCTTCGCTGCGCTCCATCGCCGATCCAACGCTGGAGAGGTGGGCCAAGACAACTGATTTTCTGCGAAAATCCCGCATTTCGGCCCCCCTCTCCGCGACTTTTCCGCCAGGAAAATTCGTGGAGAGGGGCGGGGGTGAGGCGACAACAGGAGCGGGAAATTCTTGGATTTCACCCACTTCCGACTTCAATCCACAATCCTGAAACACAACGTTTCCCTCCATCCGCGACCTGGTTACGGACGTCTCCTGGAACTTCCAGGCGAAGAAGACGATCAAGAAGTTCAAACCCCGGCCTCCGGACGCCGCCGATGGCACGTGGCGCATGGACCAGGCCGATGTCGATCGCGTGCAGGAGTTCCGCAAGTGCATCGAGTGTTTCCTGTGCCAGGACGTCTGCCACGTCCTGCGTGACCACCACAAGCACGAGGAGTTCATCGGGCCCAGGTTCCTGGTCTACACCGCCGCACTCGAAATGCACCCCTTGGACACCGAAGACCGCCTCGCCGATCTCAAAAAGGAGCACGGCATCGGCTTCTGCAACATCACCAAGTGCTGTACGAAAGTCTGTCCCGAGCACATTACAATCACCGACAACGCAATCATCCCGCTCAAGGAACGCGTCGTCGATGAGTTCTATGACCCTCTGACGAAGCTCTTCAAAATGTTCAAGCCCGGGAAGTGAAAAAAAGCCCTTGGTCCAAAGTCCTGAAACGACACGCGGACCAAGGACTAAGGACCTAGGACCAAGGACTCCCCCATGCTCACCCCCAAACCCATCCACATCGAGTCCGTCCCCCGCGCCCTCGCAAAGGTTGAGCGCTACCGCCTCTTGAACGAGCCCTCGCAGGCCGAGAGCATCTGCCGCGACGTCATCGCGATTGATCCGAGCAATCAGCAAGCCCTCATCAACCTCATCCTCGCGCTGTCTGACATGTTCGCGCTCAATCAAGCCAAAGCCGACGACGCGCGCCCGTTGTTGAAGCGCCTCACGCGCGAGTTCGACCGTTTGTACTACGCAGGCGTCATCGAAGAACGCTGGGCGCGCTGCCTCATGGCCTCCGGCTATCCACCCTCGGGCGTGTACTACCCGCTCGAACTCGCCATGGACTTCTTCGACAAGGCTCAGTCACACGCCGAGCCCGGCAACGACGACGCGATCCTCCGCTGGAACGCCTGTCTGCGCTTCATGCAGTTGCACCACATAGAGGCCGACGCGGACGACGATCAGCACGCGTCGCTGGATGACGATGTGCCGATGAGGTAAGGAATACGTACCATCCGCCATGCTCGCCCTCGAAGACATCGCGCGCCTCGATGAAGCCCGGGGTGCGCTGGGATGTTCGGAAGTTGCGCAGGAGGCGATGTTCGTTGC
The DNA here is from genome assembly GCA_964516725.1 of uncultured Phycisphaeraceae bacterium. Taxonomy (GTDB): domain Bacteria; phylum Planctomycetota; class Phycisphaerae; order Phycisphaerales; family UBA1924; genus BJHL01. The sequence goes on along the minus strand of CAZEZV010000282.1, from coordinate 4,071 downwards.
CGGCGGCGTTGCGTGCCGCGACGCGCCCAAGGCCTGGATCAACACCTGCCTCAACATCGGGCTTCGCCCGGGCGAGGCGGGGGTTGTCACTGCCGACGACATCGCGCGGATCACGGCGTGGTATCACGAGCAGGGGCACGAGGCCCGCATCGAGATCAGCGTGCATGCTCATGAGTCAGCCATCAAGTGCGTCGGCGATGCCGGGTATCGCGTCAAGCTGTTTGAGACGACGTTTTTTCGGGAGCTGCACGCGGGTGAGGCAGTCGCTGCGCTCGTGCCGCTCGGGGGCGGAATCGAACTTGCTGAGATCGATCCGCGCGACGAGGAGACGTGCCGGGCGATGGCGGTGTGCGTGAACGAGGGCTTTGCGCTGGCGGGGACGGGGGTGGTGCCGAGAGAAAGTGACATTCAGGTGTCGATGCGCTGCATGAAGCACCCGCGCACTCGGAGCTTTGGCGCGTTTGTGAGCGAGGGCGGCACGCGGCGCTGCGTCGCGGGTGCGTACTTGGAGGTGCTTGACAGCAGCGCGCTGGCGACGCTGGATTCGGGTTGGGCGGGCAGGCCCGTCACGCGCTTCGCCGCGCTCTTCGGCGCGGCTGTCCACGCGGACTTTCGCAAGCGCGGGATTCAGCAGGCGCTGCTGGCTCTGCGGCTGCGAGAAGCGATGAAGGCGGGCGCGAGCTTTGCGACGATCGGCGGATTGCCGGGCGCGGGGACGGAGCGGAACGTGCGGCGGTTTGGATTTCAGGTGGCGTGCAGCAAAGCTCACTTTGTGAAGGCGTGCGGGTGACGTATGCGTGCCATCAATCCGCTGGCTGTGCAGAGGATTGATGTGACTTGAAGTTGTGTTCGATCTATGGGGTGCGATGGACCCTACTGATGATCCGCATCAATCCAGCCTCAAATCAGGCTGGATTGATGGCACGAGATTGCCCTGCCTATTTCGGAGTGCGCTTTCCGTCAACGGTTCGTGCGCCCCCGCCCGGGCTTGTCGGCGCAGGAGGCTCGGCGAAGAGTTCGGCGGCTTTTTTGGGGTTCTTGGTCTTCGCCTCTTCCTCTGCGGCTTTGTATGACTGCGTGAGCGCTTGCTCCGCCTGCTGCGCTGGGGAGTTCACTGGGGCGCGGTCGAAGAAGAATGCGTAATACAGCCCGCCCGCGATCGCCAGCACGCACACAACGATGAGGGCGATTTTCTTGGTTTGCTTGTTCATGTCTGCCTCCATGCAGGGTTCAATCAGCGAATGTCGATGCCGCGGATGCCGTTGCGAGTGCCCCAGAAGAAGGCTGGGCCGCCAAAGACGTGCTTGTAGGGCGGGTAGTAGACGCTGGGCTGCGAGCCGCCGAAGAAGCTGGACAGCTCGCTCTGGATGATGTTACCGCCGGGCCAGACGCCCGAGGGCGCGTCCATCTTGGTGGGGTCGGTGCCGCTGGCGGTGTTCGTGTCGGAGATGATGTCGCGCATATTGATGGAGCGGGCGCTGCCATCGACGAGCGCGGCCTGGATCGTCGCCTTGAACGAGTTGAACATCGGGCGGTCGTTGTTGAGGTAGTCCTGGCCCTCAAACATGATGACCTTGCGGGACGCGGCGAGGACATCGGTAAATCGATTGCGCTTGATGTGATAGTTGATGCTCGGGCTGCCCGTCGCGGGCTGGCGTGCGAGCGCGGATGAGAAGCGTGTGTACTTCTGCCACGCGGTCGGCGTGTACCAGTAGGAGGACGGGAAAATCCAGCTCGTGTCGCCCTGAGCGTTCTCACCGGTATAGAACTTGAAAAAGTTGATCAGCGCGCTGTCGCCCGGGGCGAAGTTGCTCTTGAAGCGGGAGCTGCTGACATCGTCGCCATAGAACATGTGGGCGAGCCAGTGATAGCCGAAGGTCTCGGTCCCCGAACTGCTCTGAGTGCCCGCGCCGTAGTCCCAGCCGACCCAGCCGAACTGATAGCCGTATTGGGCTGCCTGCGTTTGCGGCATCATGACCCAGCAGCGTTCGTCAAGAATGTACGGGACGTTCGCCGGAGACGTCTCCTGTTGCGCGAACGGGTTCATGAACTCTTCTTTGTTGTCCGTGCTGTACACGGCCATGTAGTTGTAGTTGTTGTGGAGGTTGGAAAGCGTCACGACGCGCCAGCCCGACTTGCGGGCCTTGCCGATGGCGGGCAGGAGCAGGCCGATCAGCAGCGCGATGATCGCGATGACGACGAGCAGCTCGATGAGCGTGAACGCGAGACGACCTTGGGAACGCTTGAGACAGTTCATTTCGAACCTCCAAACCTCGGAGCCGCGTGCGACAGACTTTTTGCGATCAAGACTCGACAGCCAGAACGGCTAAAAAAAACGCCGCGACCTTTCGGCGCGGCGTCTTTGATATTACTTTCCACCATCCTTGTATTCCGGATTCGATCGCGGGCCGCCGCCTGTTGGGGGCGGGAGTGTTTCTTCGACGGTGAGCGGTTTTTTGTCCTGTGGTTTGGCCGGATCGGTTGGAGTCGTCGCCGCGTTTGTCGCCGCGGGCGTCGAGACGTCAGTGTTGACGGGCGCTCTTGAGATGAAGTAATACCCGGCACCGCCCGCAGCGAGTGCGACGACGGCGCCAATCAGCAACATCTTGTCCTTCGAAGACAGTTTTTCAGGCATGAGTCCCATGCGATGGTCCCTTCTTCGTTAGTTCAACCGGACAAAGTCAAAGATGAGGGAGTAGTCTTCGTTGCTGAAGGAGTCGGCCGTTGCACCGGGGCGGATCTTCTTGATCGCGGCGTGTCCATCGAAGAATCCCAAGATGGACTTGTTGATGTCGCCGTAGCCGTTGACGAGCTGATATTGCTGGCTGGTGCTGTTGGCGATCAGGTCGGCGTATTGGTCGTGGACAAAGACGAAACGAGAGGGGCTGATGCCGTCGGCCTGGCGGAAGACGCGCATGCCGCGGAACCAGGCGCGGCCGAATCGGTTGGTGCCGCTGGTGCGCTGGTAGACCCAGTCAAACCACTTGAAGTTCATGTGGTAGCTAGTGCCGACGTCGTCGTAGCTGGAAATCTGCTCACCGCTCAGCAGAGCGGTTGAGACTCTGAGTCTTCGAGTATTCGTGGGATCAGCGTTGTATGCCCAGTTCTGCTGCAGCGAAGCTTTGTCGCTTGGATCCCGGAAGTAATTCAAGTCAAACTCTGTGCGAATCGGTGCGTTTGCGGGGATCATGCCCTCGGAAATCTGCTCATAGGGATACAAGGTGTCGTTGGACATGTAGCGATTCAGTGGACGGTCGGCACTTTCAAAGTCAAACGCACCACCAAATGCGTTTGCGCCCGCGACCCAATACCCGTCGTTTTCTTTGCCACCGAAGCACCAGCTTGCGACACCGCTGAGTTGGGGTAAGTCGGTTGGAGTTTCGCGCCATTGACCGCGACCACCGCCGTTCCGGCCTTTCACAGCTGCAAATGCGGAGTACCCTTTCCAATCAGATTGGTACGTGAAGTTCGCAGTGCCGATGCCTCGGACATTGGAGAGCGACTTTACGAGCCAGCCGCTTTTTCGAGCCCGGCCAACGGCCGGAAGCAGCAAGCCAATCAACAAAGCGATCACAGCGATAACGACGAGCAGCTCAATGAGGGTGAATCCTCGGCTGAACAAACCTCTTGAATTGACACGCCGCATTGTGTTCATCAACATAATTCTTTGCTCCGCAGTATGCTTCGCACCCAATGAGCCAGCGCCCCTCGAATCCTGACCCCCGAACCGACTGGCAATGCGAAAGCGATCCGTAATACTAGTCTCCGGCTGGTGACAGCCGCTTGCGACAAAATTTCTCCGACAGGCACGGAGAACCCGGGCCACCCCACACCCCCCGATCCCCCCGACCCCCCCGACCCCCCCGACCCCCGCGGCCACAGGCGAGACGCCTATGGCTACCGAGACATGGGCGTGGACGCCCATGCTACCAGTAGACCACGATTCGTCCGAGTTGTCAAGAGAAGATCAAGATTCTCGGAAGGAGACCGCAGATTTGCGCAATTTCGGACCGTTGAGATGCGGGGGTGGCATGGCGACGAAACTAGCCTTCACGCCGGCGCAGTTGGCCG
>CAZEZV010000281.1:0-5473 GCA_964516725.1 uncultured Phycisphaeraceae bacterium | reverse complement strand
CCTCCAGTTGGTCGACCTCCTCGCCCAACGCCTGGGCATCCCCCCAGAACGCATCTACCTCCACAGCCAGATCGCGGCGACAACCAGCCCCGGGAAGTACTTTCCGGAGACAACGCTCCGCGCCCACCTCCGCGGCAACTAATCCCCCGTGCTGTAACTGGTTGTCTGTTGGCCAGATAACGCCTCCGTCGCTCACAACCGCAAAGTCACAGTGCCTTATGCACCCGTCTACCCTTCCCTTGTTCCAAGGGGAGGTTTTTTATGATGACGTCCACGACGCTCTGTCTCACGCTCGCACTTTTTGCCGGGTGCGCTTTCGCACAGTCTGACGCCGCGCCCGCGCCAGTTAAAGAGGCGAACACAACGCCCCTGCCACAGTGGACACTCGCCATCGAAGGCAAGGGCGAGCAGTTTGACTTCACATGGCACAACAAGGTTGGCGACTCAAAGATCTATCGCGCCTCTTTTGTCATGACGCCGCCCGCTGGCGGTCCAGACGGCCTCGGCGGTCCGATTCGCACTGATATCGACTTCTCGGCCCAAGTCTCCGCCTTTGAACCTGATGGAACGCTTGTCATCTCAACAACAATTCTCGGCTCGAAGATCGATTGCGAATCTGATCTGATGAAAGATGCGATGGCAAAGAACTTCACTTTTCCGCGCGGCAAAACCGCGATCCTCAAACTGAATCAAAACGACACATACTCGCCCACTTCAGATTCCAGTGACGAATCAAAGCTCTCTGCGACCTCGATGTACGAACCACAGCAGTTCCTGAGATGTGCCGTCTTGCCCCCAGCAACACGCGCGACTGTCGGTTCCTCGTGGCTCTGTGCACCAATGGAATCCTCTCGCTCTGACCTTCCAAATATCTCCGAAATGAATATGAGTGCCACGAGTCATCTTTCTTTCCTTTCTGCGAGAAACAGCGTGGCGCTGCTCACCATGACTTCTGCGACTCACTCCTTTATGAAGTTCGGCGAGGCAATGAGGGTGGCGGGAATGGATCATGAAATGAACTCCGCGATGACGCACGGCTCTTACGTCTTGCTTCGCCAGGGCGACGCGCTACCAGAATCAAGTGAAATGACGTTCACTGCGTTCACGATCGGTGCGAACAACAAAGCATTCAATCCCAGACCCTCAAACGTCTCCATCAACTACTCACTCAAGGTCATTTCTCCCGACGACGTCATGACGAGTGACGCCACGCAAGCGGATTCGTCTTCTAAAGTTGTCCAACTCCCGTCCACGCCGAACGCGGTTGCTCCCGCGCCCCTGGCCACCAAGTCCATCGCGACCATGTCTCGAACCGAGGCTATGAACGCTTGGTCGGAGCGAAAGAAATACCTCCAGGCAAATACGAACGCCTCGGCCGCCACACGCGAGCGTCTTGAATCTGAAGTCGACCGACTCAAGTCGCGGATGAACGATGGTTCGAGCGCGAAGTAATCGTTTCTCCCCAACACAAACTCAGGGCAGCGGCTGCGTTACCGTGTACGTCACCTTGACTGAGAAAAACCTCAGTGTTTCCCCTCCCGCCGCGACAGTGCCGTCCAATTGCAGCCAGTACCCGAAGTTCTCTGCGTCTATCACCGGAGACGAAATGGTGGCGTCGGTCGCGGTGTGGGGCGTCGCGAGGTCTTGCGATTGAACGGATCCCATGATCACCGCGGTCGCGGCTTCCGGGCTTCCAAACGATTGTCTTTTCAACCGCACGGTGAAGTTGTGCCCGGAACTTGAATCGCGAAACACACCCGAGATACTTGTCAGTGTCGCCCCGTCCGGAAGCGAGATCGGAGCGACGGCCTGCACCGGGTCGCCACTAAAGCCGTTGCTGCCGTTGATGTATGGCGTTGTGCCTGCAACGAAAAACGAACCCGTCGCCGTGGTCATGTTGAACCCAGCCGCGCTCGTCACAATCGCGCGTGTGGTCACTGGTATCGTGATCGTCCCATCAATCCGCGCGTTGCCGGCGACATGCAACTTCTCGGCTGGTGATATTGTTCCCACGCCGAGGTTTCCAGTCTCAGTCAATACCGCCTTCGTGGAGTTTCCGCCTGTGCGCAGTTGAAGACCTTCCGGCGTCGATGGATTGTTATAGATGATGCCGCCGCTTGCGTTGTTGCCTTGAATGCCAAACAGCACACCATTTTCAACAGTTGCTGGCGTCATGAAATTGAGATACGTCGCCGTTGAGTCCTCGATCACAACACTCGCGTTCGAATTGGCTGATGTTGTCCCCGCATCACCCTCAAACACATGCAGGGGCCCCTGCGGCGTGATCGCGGTCGATCCAACAACAACATTGCCACCAAATGAGTTTGTGGACCCGGTGAATGTGTTCACAAGATCACGCCGCGCCACTTCGGTTGTGAGCCGCGAGTTTGAAATCGTTCCACTCGTCAGGTTCGTTGCGTTCTGAAAAAACGTTGGCGGCTGCCCATTGAGTTGCGTCGCGTTCGTTGCTGTTGTTGCGGTAAGAGCCGTCGTCGCTGATTGTGCCGCTACCGCTGAAATGGCGTACGGCGTCGCGGTCAGTCGTTGGCGAGGCAACACCTCCACCCATCCACCGTTGTCGTTGCAATTGAGTCCCGTGTCGCGTCGCACAAATGGACGCAGCCACCGCTCGCCAGAGAACTGATTCCCAAAATCCATTTCGAGCGCAAACTGCCCGTTCACGACTTCCACGTTGTCTGCACAGCGAATGTCTAAGGTTGTGCCGCCCGTTGCCGCCGTCACAAGGTAAAACCGAAAGTCATATGCCCCGTTTGCAGTCAGACCTGCATCCATCAAGTTGCCTTGATAGCTCAGAACAGTTGGCCCTTGCGCCCAGGCCGCGACAACAGCCAAAAATGCCGCAAACGTTCCGATCAACTTGCTGCATACCGACCCAGTACTTTTCATATCTACACCTCCGAAAAGGCTTAGCGCGCTCTAGGCCGTTTTTGGACACCCTTTACGACAAGTAATAATGCCACAACGCGCAGTTTCTGCCGCTTGCCCCACTATCCTCCCTTGGACTGCGGGGTTCCATTCAACCTTACTACCTCCCCCTTCCGATGTTCCTTATGGATCTGGTCGTTTGTTCGGCCGGCTTACGTACCCAACCCCACCCCCGTTGGCTTTTCGGGCTGTTGTCAGCCCATCACCCAAGACGCCGCGTTGCTGTGCGACGCGCGTCGATCAAGGAATCGAACACATGAAGACCCGTTTCGCAATTCTCGCCGGCCTCGCACTCTGTCTCCCCGTCATCGCTCAGCTCGGCCAGGACTCCAAAGCCGATCCGATGAAGGAGTGGATCAAAGCCAACATGCCGGGCAAGAACCATGCGTTCCTGCTGGGCAACATGCTGGGCGAGTGGGAAGCAACCAGCAAGTTCTGGATGCAGCCCAACGCGCAGCCCCAGAGCAGCACCGGCACCTGCGTCTGCTCGCAGCAGATGACGGGGCGCTTTGTGCAGATGGAACACTCTGGCGAAATGATGGGCATGCCCTTCAAAGGACTGGGCTTTTTCGGCTATGACAACGCCACCGAGAAGTTCCAAAACGTGTGGATGGACTCAAGCTCCACCGGCATGATGATGAGCATCGGCAACAAGGAAGGCGACAACAAGCTGACTTGGACCGGCACCTACACCGACCCGATGAGCAAGCAGCTCAAGACCAGCCGCAGCACGACGACGTTCACGAGCCGCGACACGATGGTGTTCGAAATGTTCGAGACGTGGACGGACGGCAGCGAGTTCAAGACGCTGGAAATCACGTACAACCGCAAGGCCGGCTCGCGCGAGAACGCGCCGGGCAACAACGCCCAGCGCGAAACCGAGAAGCTGCGCGACTCGATCGAAAAGAAGGCCAAGTAAACGCGACTGACAACATGTAACAAAACGACAAAGGCCGCCAGCGATGGCGGCCTTTTCTGTTTGCGGATTGTCGTGGTGTTAAGCGCGACGGCGGCGTGCGCCCGCGAGCAGGCACGCGCCGGTGAGGGCGAGGGCGCTGGGGGCGGGGACGACGGTCATCGCGGTGATGATTTCGCCGCCGCCGACTTGGCCCACCATGGTGCCTGCGCCGGTGGTGAGGTTGATTGTCCAGAAGGTGGAGCGAACCTGGGCGTTGTCGCGGACGACGGCGTAGGCGGTGCCCGTCTGGCCGGAGATATCGAAGCCGCCCAGTTCGGTCAGGTCTGTGCCGGCGGAGCCGACGGTGTTCAACGTGCCTGCGCTGTTGGCCTGGCGGACGAGAACATCGAGGCCAGTGTCAAGGCCGTAGAGCTGCGATGTGGTTGCACCGACGAAGTTGTTGGAGTAGGCGGAGTGAACGACGTTGGGATCGAGGCCTTGGTTGACGTCGCCGTTCGCGTAGAACACGTTCGTTGCGACGGCTTGCAGTGCGCCGGTGTTGGGGTTGAGGACGTAGTTGTTGTTGGTGTTGCTGACGACGCGGATGCGGTCGATGGTCGGATTGAAGTCAAAGCCGAAGTTTGAGCCGTTGAGGGCCGAGGAGAAGACGCCGCCGACCTGGCTTGCCTGGCCGTTGGACGGATTGAGCGTATAGAGACGGTTGAAGCTGCCCAACGCATAAATCTGTCCTGTTGCGGGGCGCAGATCGATTCCGAGAATCGTTTCGTTCAGTTGCAGCCCGCTGATGGCCATGCCTGTGAGCAGTGCGCCGGGGGCGGCGCTATCCCAACTGACGAGCGTCTGCTGCTGCGTGACGCCATAGACCAACTCGGCTTGTGCTGTTGCGGCTGCGCTGGCGATGCAGAGCATTGCGGCTACGTTTGTGATCTTTTTCATTTTCTCTCTTTCCTCTATAGGTTCTAGTGGTTCACACGAAATCACACCGATCGTCGCGAACGCGGTCGGTGTGGAACTTCTCCTCTGGGAAGCAACGTGCTCGCTGCTGTTTGCAGTTTCAATTGCGGTGCGAATTTGAAAAGATTCTTTGTCGCCTGCGAAATTTCATGCTGCGTGTGATTTGGGGCCGCGAGGCATTGGGCAAACGCCAACAATCACGGCTGCGATGTCGATCTCACCTCCTTTACAAACTGCCGGGCTGCTCGCGCGGGTTGCCCGCGGCGAGAAGTCTGCGATGAGGGAGATGGTGACTCAGTATGGGGGGCTTGTCTGGTCGCTTGCCCGCTCGATGACAAGGTCCGCGGCGGACGCGGAGGATGCGTCGCAGGATGTGTTCCTGCATCTGTGGCAGAAGGCGGGGCACTACGACCCTGCGCTGGGTCAGGAAGTGCAATTTGTGTCGGTCATAGCGCGCCGGCGGGTCATCGACTGGATTCGCAAACATTCGAAACCAAGAGACGTTGAGCATCGTTTGTTTCAGCAGGCGGCGATGTCCGCGTCGCCTGCTCCCGGCTTTCGAGACGACGAGGCTTCGGCCGCTTGGAGTTGCTTGGCGAGCCTCGTCACGGAACAACAGACTGTCCTGATCCTTGCGATTGTTCATGGCTTGAC
>CAZEZV010000280.1:0-5546 GCA_964516725.1 uncultured Phycisphaeraceae bacterium | reverse complement strand
TGGTGTGGGGGTTTGGGGGGGGGGGGGGGGGGTGGGGGCCGGGGGGGGGGGGGGTTGGGGTATGAATGGTTACTTGTGGGGTGATGCAGACTTGAATCGCGAGAATGTTGACGTGGATTGTTCGTTCACCGCAGAGGCACAGAGACACAGAGAAAGAAGAGAAAAGAAAAATTGAATTGAAAGAACGGGATCGACGCAACGTATTCCCTGTATTCTCTCATTCTTCCTCTGTGTCTGCGTGCCTCTGTGGTGAGCGAATGAACAACGCAATGTCGGCGCGAAACGAAGTGATTGAGTAGATCGTGATACAAAGGAAATGAAATTGAGCAACGCAGCATTTGATACTTCTTCCATTAGCATTTTCTTGGGACAGGCCGGGATGCCGACGCAGGCAGCGCCCGCCGCGCAGCCTGCGGCGACGACCGCCGCGCCCGCGACAACTGGCGCGATTGGTGCGCCGGTTGGAAATGGGCAGGCGGTGCCGGGCACGGGAACGGGGGGGCCTGCTGGAATGGGCGCGTTGTTTATGCCGCTGATGTTGTTGGCGGTGTTCGCGCTCATGATCGTTCCGACGATCTTTGCGGGCCGCAAGGAGAAGAAGCGGCGTGAAGCGATGATGTCTTCGTTGTCCAAGGGTGACAAGGTCGCGACGAGCGCGGGGATCGTGGGGACGATCTCGGAGATCAGTGATACGGAAGTCGTTATTCGCTCTGAGGATTCGCGGCTGCGCTTCAGCAAGGCGGCGATTACTTCGGTGATGTCGTCGTCAGGCGGTGGTAAGGGGGCGGCGAGTTTGGTTGAGGCGAAGGATGGGAAAACAGTGGGGGTGTGAGAGTGGCGGGGGGTTGGCTCGTGTCTCTTTGATGTCGGAACGAAGCGTTTTTTGTCAGTACCAGCACCACTTCGTGGTGCTTTTTTCTTTTGGTGCTAGTTCCGAGAGTACGGCTTCGCCGTTACCCCCGGCTATTGACTTTCACGGCCTCGCCGTGGCTGGTGCGTGTCGAGACTGATTTGAAATGGAAGCACAGGGACGTTCACCACCGACTACGCAAAGCCGTAGTCGGTGGCACGGTGGTTTGATTTCGGGTGAGAATCTTGGCGAGACGCGCTCTATCCTTCCCCCCTAATCGGATTCTGTAAGGTCGCGGTGCTTTTCGCCGCGACCGACGTTCATTTGAGCTATCCCTATGCGTCCACTTCTCAAGACTTTGTTTCTCGTGCTCGCGGTGCTCGTGGTGTTCACGTGGGCGATCATTCCGCCTGAAAAGAAGCTTCGCCGGGGCAAGGACCTCGCCGGCGGCGTGAGCATGACGTACGCGGTGCAGATTGATCCGAATGAGGACGCGAAAGCGATCATCGGGAAGACGATCGAGGTGCTCAAGGAGCGCGTGGATCCCAACGGCGTGATGGAAATTTCGATGGTGGCGCAGGGGCGCGACCGGATTGAAATCACGATGCCCTTGCCCAGCGACAAGGTGAAGCAACTTCGCAAGAACTTCGAGGATGCGCTGGCGGAACTGGGTCGTAATCGATTGACGCAGTCGCGCATGCAGACCGTGATGCAATTGCCGGCGGACCAGCGGCCTGCGCAGATCGAGGCTTTGGCGGGCGGGAACGCGGCGCGGAAGCAGTTGCTGCTGGATGCGGCAACAGCCTTTGACGCGGCGACGGCGGCGAACGCGGCGTATTCGGCGAACAAAGAAGACATCAAGCTCGCGGCGGCAGCGGCGGAGGCCGAGACGAAGTATGAGACGGCTCGCAACAAGGTTCTGGCGACGGCGCTGGACGCCGCGACGATTCGCAAAGTCGTCAATGCCAGCACGCGCGCCCGCATGATTGATGACGCGAAGGAAGGCACGCGAGTGCAGTTGCCCAGCCCGCGCGAGATCGCGGAGGGGCAGTTGTACGCGGAACACCCGGAGAGCAAGGAGCAGATTGACAAGCTGCTCGCGCTGCACGCGGCGTACTCAAAGGAGCGCACGACGCTGGACGACCCGCAGGACCTGATTCGCATGCTGCGGGGCGCGGGTGTTTTGAGTTTCCGCATTGCGGTGCAGCCGGGCAAGCATCCGGAAGAAATGCGATTGCGCGAGGAACTGGCGACGCTTGGGCCTCGCAATGTGAAGGCGGCGGATGTCAAGTGGTACAAGATCAATCAGATAGAGACGTGGATTGACACCAAACAGGACGCGGACGCGCTGAAGGGTGATCCGCGGGCTGTGGCGTTTATTTTGGCGCGCGGCGGGCAGGGGTGTGTAGCCGAGCCGTACGGCGGGGACTATTACATCTTGTGCTACGACACTCGTACGACGCGACTGACGCAACAGGAGGGGGCATGGGAAGTCGCGGGCGCAGCACCGGGCACGGACGAGCGCGGGCGGCCTGCGATTGACTTCAGGATGGATCCGTCGGGCGCGGCGCTTCTTGGTCGATTGACGGGCGCGCACGTGGGCGAGCCTATGGCGATTCTGCTCGACGACCAGGTGTACACGGCACCGAATCTCAACAGCGAAATCTCGGCGCGCGGGCAGATCATGGGCGACTTCCCGCAGGAAGAACTCAACTACATCATCCGCGTGCTGGGCGGTGGGAGCCTCAAGGCCAAGCTCAGCAACGAGCCCATCAGCATCAACGCGGTGGGACCGGAGTTAGGAGCGGACAACCTACGCATGGGCCTCAAGTCTGGCGTCATTTCCATGATCCTGACGGCGGCGTTCATGGTGTTCTACTACTTCACGTTTGGGTTGGTCGCGCTGGTGGCGTTGATCGCGAACGCGCTGTGCATTCTGGGTGCAATGAGTTTCTCGAACGCGGCGTTCACGATGCCGGGCATCGCGGGCGTCATTCTGACCTTCGGCATGGCGGTGGACAGTAACGTGCTGGTGTACGAGCGCATCCGCGAAGAAATCAATCGCGGCGCAGACATGCGGACGGCGGTCCGGCTGGGCTTTGACAAGGCGTTGTCGGCGATCGTGGACGGCAACATCACCAACTTGATTGTCTGTGTCGTGTTGTACTACACAGGGACGCCCGAGATTCGAGGCTTTGCGATCACCATGGGGCTGGGCGTTGTGTCGACACTGTTCGCGGCGCTGGTGGTGAGCAAGTTGATCTTCAACATCATGCTCTCGCTGGGATGGCGCAAGGCGACGATGTTGCCCATGGCGATTCCGCAGCTCCAGAGCTGGCTGACCCCGAACATCGACTGGATGAAGTACCGGTTCGTGTTCCTGGGGGTTTCCGCGGCATACATGCTGCTTGGATTGGGCATGATCTTCTTCCAAGGCACCAAGATGCTCGACAACGAGTTCCGCGGCGGGACGCAGATCACGCTGCAGTTCAAGGAGGACCCTGCGAACCCCGGACAGAACGTGATGTTGAGCCGGGCGCAAGTGCAGGAGCGATTGGAGGCAATCGCGTCGTCGGTGGATGCGAACGACACCCGCATCAAACTCAAGGGAGCGGATGTTCTGCCGCTGAATCCGTCGCCAACCGGCGATGGAACTACAAGCGATCGTTTCATTATCAAAACGCTCGCGGAGAACACAGAGAACGTCGTGCTTGATTCTGTCACGCAGAAGTTCGCGGATGTGCTGGAGCAGCGGCAGAAGGTTTCGTTCGCGGGCGCGGACGCCAAGCTGCAGACGGCCCCGGTGTTCCCGATTGAGAAGGCGTCGCTGGGCGCGAACATGAGCAGTCCTGCGCTGCGGCAGGATGTCGGGGCGTACCTAGGCGGGGTCGCGATTTTGCTGGAGAACATCAGCCCGCCGCAGACGTTGGACAGTTTGAAGCAGCGGCTGGAAGGCTCGCGTCAGAGCGAGGCATACGGCGACACGCTGTCGCGCCAGCGGGATGTGCTGATCGCGGGCGGGGATGAATCAGCGGTGACGAGCGCGGTGATTGTCGTCAGCGACGAGACGGCAAACATCGCGGACAATGAGCAGCGATGGGAGACCGAGCTGCGCGAGCGCGAATGGGCTTTGACGCAGGATGCGCTCACGAAGGATTCGACCCCGGCGAGCGTTGTCACGTTCAGCGCGGCGATCGCGGACACGTTCAAGGCGAATGCCATCGCGGCGGCGCTTGCGACGTTTGTGCTCGTGGGCCTGTACATCTGGGTGCGATTCAAGGGTGCGGCGTACTCGATCGCGGCGATTGTCGCGCTCGTTCACGACGTGCTCACGGTCATCGGGCTGGTGGCGCTGGCGGAGATCCTGTACGACAGTGCGTCAACGCATTCCATAGCCACGTCGCTCAACTTGCTGCCATTCAAGGTCGACTTGAACCTGGTGGCGGCGCTCTTGACGATTGCTGGATACTCGCTAAACGACACAGTGGTCATCATGGACCGCATCCGCGAGAACAAGGGGAAGCTGCCGTACGCGACGCGAGAGATCATCAACACTTCGATCAACCAGACGTTCAGCCGCACTTTGATCACGGGCGGAACGACAATGGCTTCGTGCGTGATTCTGTACATCTGGGGAGGCGAAGGCATGCGTGCGTTTGCGTTCGCGCTGCTGACGGGGCTGATTGTCGGGACGTACTCTTCCGTGGGCGTTGCAGCCCCGATTGTGTGGTCGCGCAAGAACGAGGCGAAGAATCTGGACGAGGCGAGTCGGGCGTAAGATTGCGCGCGGACAATTCAGCAAGCATGAGGGCAGGAGGCCCGGAAGGACGGAGTCATGGCGGATTCCATGCAGCGCAGGACACGGAAGGTTGCGGTTGGGTTGCTCATGATGGGTGGGCTGTGGGTTGCGGTCTATTGGTGGTGGCCTGTGTCCCCTCCCGTGAGCTTCGCAGTCGTTCGCCAACAGGCTGTCGAGAATATTTCGGTTCGCGGTGACGAAAAGGTCGTGGCCGCGTCGCCGACATCGCGGCCACTCGTGAGTTACGCGACACAACACAAGAGCGGAAGCAGAATTGCTTCGCCGACGCCAAACTCTCAGAATGCCTCTCGTGAGGGACTTATCAGCGGCGTCGTCCCGCCGAAGTTTGCGACGCATGTTGTGGAGAAGGGGGAGACGCTTGAGTCGATTTCGTTGATGTACTTTGGGACGAGCACGCACGCCGCAGCGATCGCGCGGGCGAATCCGATGCTGAGTCCGCCTGACCTCAAGGCAGGCAAGGAAGTGTTGGTGCCGCTGGATCCGGGGAATGTGCAGGGGGTTGTTGCAACGCGGACAGTTGAAGAGGCGAAGGTTTCGGCGGCTCCTGCGAACGTGGTGACGGGCGGCGCGAAGAGCGACAAGGCGAAAGTTGCGGGCGAGGAGCAGCCGCAGATTCTGCAGGAGTATCAGGTGCAGGAGGGGGACTCGTTGGCGAAGATTGCGCGCGATGTGTACGGGTCGGAGAAGGATGCGGACCTGATTTTCAAGGCGAACAAGGACAAGCTGAGTGATCCGTCAAAGATTCGGATTGGGCAGAAGCTCAAGATACCTGTAAAGCCGAAGGGTTGAAAAAGAAGGCGCGATGGCGGTGAGGCACGCAGGCACGAAGTGGGGCGGCTTATGATGGCACAGCATGAAGACGAAGCGCATATTGGT
>CAZEZV010000279.1:0-5592 GCA_964516725.1 uncultured Phycisphaeraceae bacterium | reverse complement strand
TGGTAGTCGGCGACCATCAGATTGCTGGGCTTGATGTCGCGGTGAATCACGCCTCGCTGGTGCGCGTGCTGCAATGCGTCGCACACCTGCAAGATCAACGCAAGCCGCTGCTGAATGTTCAACTTGTGTTTGTCGCAATACTCCGTGATCGGCAGACCCTTGACCAACTCCATCACGAAGTACGGCCGACCCGTCGTTGTCGCGCCGGCGTCAAACACGCGCGCGATGCTCGGATGGTCCATGAGCGCCAGTGCCTGCCGCTCGGCTTCAAATCGCGCCACTACTTGTTTCGTGTCCATCCCCAACTTGACAATCTTGAGCGCGACGCGTCTGCGCACCGGCTGCTCCTGCTGAGCCATGTACACAACGCCAAACCCGCCTTCGCCAATGCGCTCGAGCAGTTTGTAGTTGCCCACATGCGTCGCGTCGATGCCACTCGAAGACGGCCCGGCTTGAAATGAACTCGTCGCGCGCGTCAGCGCATCATGAGCCGCACGAATGTCCTCGGCCAAGCCTTCAGCGTGCAGTGGAGCCTGATCGCCCTTCAAAAGCATGCGGACCATCGCCATCAGCGCAGCATCTTTCCCGCACATGCGGTCGATTGCCTCCTCTCGCGCCGCGAGCCCCATCCCACGCACCGCGTGAAAAATCTCGCCCGCGCGATCCAGCGTGTAGCCGTCGCCCTGTGGCTGTTCGCTCGACTCAGGCCGATTTGGAGTTGGAAGTTCTTCAGCCACCAGCCTGCTCCAACACTTTCGCCGCAAGCCACGCCCGCGCGACCTGCCAGTCGCGCTTGATGGTCATGTCCGACACGCCCATCACTCGTGCGATCTGTTCAACTTCCATGCCGCCAAACAGCCGCATCTCCGCAATGGTCGCCACGCGCGGCGAACTCTTCGCAAGCATCGTGAGCAGTTCATCAAGTTGCTGCACATCAATGTCGCGCGTGGCCTGCTGCGGCTGCGCGAAGTTCTCGATCGTCACATCAACCGCACGGGCCCGCTCTTCGCCTTTTCCGCCGCGCTTTGCAGCGCTGCCCATGCGGTAGTGATCGACCAGCACCTGCCGCATCGCCTTCGCAGCCACCGCTTTGAAGTGATCCTTCCCCGCCCACTCCCGATGATTCCCCACCATCTTCAGAAACGCTTCATGCACCAGCGCCGTCGGCTGAAGCGTGTGCGCCCTCTCTTTCTTCAAGTAACTCCCCGCGAGCGCACGCAACTCGTTGTACACCAGCGGAATCAGTGCCTGCGTCGACGCCACTTCCCCCGGCTTGGCATTGGCGAGCACTTCCGTAATGGACAAGGGCTGTTCCATGCTGATCTGTGCTGGCAGTGTATCGACGCGAGACATCGCTGCTCCCTTTCCTCCATCCACGAAACCGCAGCGTGCAAGGGAACACAAATGTAGAAGAAACTCAGAAAGCATGTTCCCTCCCCCCACCGCTTTGCGTGGGTGAGTGCAGAAGGGCTGTTTGGCCCGCACATGAGGCCGATTCGCAACGTCGCGGCGTCCTCGCACCTGTTTGTCCATGCAAGGAGAATAGAAATGCACCGCAATCATCTTCGCAGCCTCGTGTCCGCCCTCGTGCTCGCCGCCGGTAGCCAGTTCGCCGCCGCGCAGGTCTCGACCTCGTTCTCCTACCAAGGCCAACTCAAGGCCACAGGCATCCCCGCCACGGGCGACGCGGACCTGAAGTTCTCGCTGTGGACTGCCGAGTCGGGCGGCTCGCAGATCGGCTCGACGCTCACCGCGCTCGCGGTGTCCGTCGCCGACGGGCAGTTCAACGTGAGCCTTGACTTCGGCGCCTCGCCCTTCACGGCCAATCAGGATCGCTGGCTTGAGATTCAGGTGCGCAACCCCGCTGGCTCGGGTGCCTATGAAACACTCTCCCCGCGCCAGAAGTTGACGGCAACGCCCTTCGCGCTTTTCGCGCTCAACGGCAACCCGGGCCCAGCGGGCCCGCAAGGCCCCATTGGTCTGACTGGTGCAACAGGCGCTCAAGGCCCCATCGGCCTCACAGGCGCGACGGGCGCGCAGGGCCCGATTGGCGTGACAGGCGCAACGGGTGCCACGGGTGACACTGGCCCGGCTGGGCCGCAGGGTGCAACCGGTGCCGAAGGCCCGCAGGGTCCGCAAGGCGAAACCGGCCCCGCTGGCGATTCAACCTGGTCGCTGAACGGCTTGACCGCGTTCTACAACGCAGGCAACGTCGGCATCGGAACCAACACGCCCTTCCCCGGGTATGGATCGAATGGGACTTGGCAGGGCCTGGACATCAACAACCCCAACGCAGGCGGTGCCGGACTCGCTTATCTCCGCGGCGATGCCGTCAGCCGCTTGGTGTTGCAGGCACGGAACAACACCGCGGATTTCCGTCAATTCCGGTTGCAAAACTTCGCCAACAGCATGCAGTTTGGATGGATGGGAGACAGCCTGAACGACCCGACGCCTGCGATCGCGATTGACACGAACAGCAACGTCGGTGTCACAGGGGCCCCCGCAACCGCGGACACGAGGTTCACGATCCACCAAGGCTACACCCCGCTGGGATCGCAGCGCACCAACCTGTTCCTCAGCCAGCCGCAGTGCGGCTGGGGCACGGGCGCCGAGTTCAACAACTACCGGTACATCAAGACCGACGCGTGCTCCAACAACGAGGGCTTCTTCAAGCAGTTCAACGTCGCCCCCGGCGGCGTCTCCATCGGGTACCCCAACACCCCCGTGTACAACAGCACCGACGCGATGTACATCAACGGCAAAGTCGGTATCGGGACCAATACGCCCCAAAGCGCCTTGCAGGTGCGAGGCGGCATCCAGACCGTCAACCCGACTGCCGGTATCCACATGGGCCTGGACGGCGGTGCCACCGGTGCGGCGATCCTCTCGATCGTCGGCACCAACGGCTTCGCATCTCTTGAGTTCCATGGAGACTCAACTCAAAACGACTTCGGCGCTCGCATCCTCTACAACAAGGCCGACGGCTCCTTGACCTCCCAGGGCGCGAGCAAGTTCAGCGTCAACGTCCTCGAGATTCGCGGCGGCTCCGACCTCGTCGAAGGCTTTGACTCACAGACCGCCGAACTCGAGCCCGGCACGCTCATGGTCATCGACCCGGCCCACCCCGGTCAACTCATGCCCAGCACCAGCGCGTATGACAGCAAGGTCGCGGGCATCGTCTCCGGTGCCAACGGCGTGAACCCCGGCATCAAGATGGGCCAGGACGGCGTGATGGACGGCAAGAACCCCATCGCCATGACAGGCCGCGTCTACGTCAAGTGCACCACAACGAACGGCACGATCCAGCCGGGCGACCTGCTCACCACGAGCGACCTCGCAGGGCACGCGATGAAGGCGAGCGATCGTGATCGCGCGGGCGGCGCGACCGTGGGCAAGGCGATGTCGGCCCTCGATGAAGAAACGGGCCTGGTGCTCGTGCTCGTGAATTTGCAGTAACCCGTTCCATCATCGCACAATCCATCCAATGACTAATCCCACTAAGGAGACTCACATGAAGTTCACACGATTCAATCGAAAAGCACAAGCACTCATGGCCGCAGGACTGGTCAGCACCGCGTCGATCATGGCAGGAGCCGGTCCCGTCCCGATCGAGTACTGGATGTTGGCCTCGGATTCGCCGCTCAAAGCAAACCTCGACGCCTGCTTTGGTTCTTGTCATGCCGGTGCATACTCAGCGTGCTACGTCGGCTGCCAGACGGCTTGGGGAGCGTGCTGGGCCGGCTGCTCAACCTGCGACGCGGGCTGCGACACGATCGCGATCGGCTGCGAAGTACCCTGTTTCTTCGATCCAAGCGGTTCCGCGTGCCAAAACTGCCTGGCGGAAGTCAACAACTGCCGCGCATCATGTGACGCCTGCCGCGCGTCATGCAATGCGACGTACGACAGCTGCATCGCGCCGTGCGTGGACACTTTCGCAGATTGCCACCTTGCCTGCGCCAACAACGGCATCATTCTGGATCTGTATCAGAACGGAAATGTCGGAAAGCCATGGTTCTGCGGTGCGCCGCGCGACCCACTCTTCCAGTTCGGCACGCTCGACTACCCCTACGCCGGCGGGAATGGCTTCCAGAAAGTCCTGAATCGTTGGGATGCCAATCCCAAGACGATCTACATCGCCTCGGGCACGGAGTGGGTCAACACAGGCGGACCGCTCGTGATCAACCACCCCACCTGGCTCGTCAACAACACGCCGCAGAACGGCCCCGTGCTCATCACGCGGTAGTTCAACCTCAACGCACACCAACACAGGAAACAACACATGAACACCATGAACAAATTACATCGAACCAAGATTGCGACCATCGCCGCTTGCACACTCTCTAGCATCGCCCTCGCCCAACCCACCATCGAATGGCACACCATCGACGGCGGCGGCACCACATCCTCGAGCGCGACGTTCACCCTCTCCGGCACCATCGGCCAACCCGACGCCGGGCTCCCCATGTCCAGCGGCACCTTCACCATCAACGGCGGCTACTGGACAATCGCATCAACACCCACAGGCCCAACGTGCGACTCCATCGACTTCAACAACGACACTTCTTTCTTCGATCCTCAGGACATCGATGCGTTCCTCAGCGTGTACGGTGAAGGCCCCTGCATCCCCGAAGAGGCAACCTGCAACGACATCGATTTCAACAACGACGGATCACTCTTTGACCCGTGTGATATCGACTCGTTCCTGCTTCAGTTCAGTGAAGGTCCATGCACGTTGTGTGGGCAGTGAACATTCGAGACAATCTGAGACTCTTCGCACGAGCCGATGCCCACAACGTCGGCTCGTGGCCTTTTGCTGGCTGCGCCTGTCGTACAGGTAGATTGAACAGGCTCTTTTCTGGAAATCACCGCCTGAATTTGCTATTTCACTCGCTCTTCTACAGGGGCGATGCTGCACCTTCGCCCCCTACGAGGAATTGTTCAATGGCAACGAAGCACTTGTCTGCCGCGATCGCCTGGTGTGCAGTGATCGCTACGATCAATAGCGCACATGCGCAGATCGCCGTCACCGTTGGGGGTCAGAGCAATCCATGGCTTTCGGGCATGCCCAACGGAACCCTGGCAAGCTTTGGCGATGTTGCACCCGCACAATCGCCCGTGCTTGTGCCCATGTCCGTAACTCCTGGGTCGCTCGTGTGGGTTACGAATGTAGCGGGCACGGTCGGATACCAGCCGGGCTTCTCCTGTTCGCCAGACGGCTGTCCTTTCACATACTGCCACGCTCCGGGCGCGCAAAACGGAATCGCCGACGCGTGCTGGGATCGTGCATCGTCGCTTGTCGGCGTGTTCCTCGGAGACGAACAACCCAACCTGACGCCCGCGCCGGCACCGTCCGCGTTCAACACCGCCGCGCTGCGTGACTATGAAACAACTTCACCGCTGCTCAAGCAGGTGTTCTTCATCGGCGACGGCCGGCGATCTAACAACGATCAGCAGCACATCGTGGTTCCGCCCGGCGCGACGCGCTTGTTCCTTGGTGTGTCGGACGGGCAGGGATGGTACAACAACGTCGGTGGGTTCACGTGCTTGGTGTGGCCTGGCGGCCCAACCTGCGACTCCATCGACTTCAACAAC
>CAZEZV010000278.1:0-5597 GCA_964516725.1 uncultured Phycisphaeraceae bacterium | reverse complement strand
CAAGGCGGATGACTTCGCCTGACTCAAGCACGCGCAGCAGTTTGGCCTGCATCGCCATGGGCATGTCGCCGATTTCGTCGAGGAAGACGGTGCCGCCATCTGCGTATTCGAAGACGCCCGCGCGATCCTTGTCCGCGCCGGTGAATGCGCCTTTGACGTGGCCAAAAAGTTGGTCCTCGAGGAGGCTTTCAGATTGGCCGGCGCAGTTGAATGTGACGTAGCGCCCGCCGGAACTCCCGCCCCCCCCCCCGGCGCGCCGCGAGTTTTTGTGGACGCTGGCCGCGATGATTTCCTTGCCTGTGCCGGATTCGCCTGTAATGAGCACGGGGATACTTGACGGTGCGACGACTTTCACTTGCCGCAGCACTTTTCGCATGGGCTCACTCTTGGCGATGATGCCTTCGAAGCCGGCTTGCTCAACTTGTTCTTGCAGGCGAGAGTTTTCGTGGCGTGCGAGGACGAGTTCGGCGGCGTTGTTGACGCGGGTGCGGAAGAGGTCGAGGTCCACCGGCTTTTCGATAAAGTCAAACGCGCCGAGTTTGAATGCATCGCGGGTGCGGGCGACGTCGCCGTGGGCGGTGACCATGATTGTCTTGGCGTGGGGCTGCAGCTTGGTCGCCGCTTCCAGGATTCGCATGCCGGCGTCGGCACCATCGCTGGCGACGGGCGCGACTTTCAGGGTTGGCGCATCGATGGCGAAGCCCGCGCTGCCGGGCATGCGCAGGTCGGTCACGATCACGTCGAACAGGCCCATGCGGAGTTCTTCGATCGCGCTGGCGACGTCATGGACGACTGTGCAGACGTGGCCCGGCTTGCGAAGGGCTTCGGCCATCACATCGGCATGGTCGGCTTCGTCTTCAACGATCAAGACTTGTGCAGCGTGCGTCGTGGACTTCATTGTGGTGAGTTTATGCAGAGAGAAGTCTGTGTCGGGCGACGTGCGGCCGAGCGGGGCGAGTGCCGTGGCATCGTTCGAGTCTGCACAGTTTGGTTCAGAACAATCTGGCGCCCTTTCAAGGCTCTGCATTTGCTGGCTGGTTTCCATGGGTTCGCTGCGCTCATCCGTGGCAACAGTCTTGCGCTCGTTCGGCGCGAGCGGAGGCGTGTCGAGCGGAGATGTGATGTCGTGTTGCGGGGAACTGGGTGCGGAGAGCGCGGGCGTCGTTACGGGATTGGTGTGGACTTTCGTTTGTGGCTGTGTGGGTGGACGACCAGGACCGTCGCCCAACGACTCGCTAAGGTCCGGCGCGCGTGGTTGGTGATGTTCGAAGATTGTTGACGCGGGTGACGCTGAAGCAAAAGGGGTTTTTGTGCCGCTGGTGGTTCGCATCGAAGTCCGCGGAGGACCGCCGACTTCGATGGCACGGGAGCGTGGGCGGGCGAGTTCGAGGTGGCGGAGGAGTCTGACTGCGGCGCGGCGGATGTTGTTGGGATTGTGGTCGTTTGTGAGCGCGTAGTCCAAGGAGCGGAGTGCGCGTTCGCGGCGTTCATTATTTTTGAGGGTGAGGAGGGCGGTGATCCAGCCTGCGACTTCTGGGGCTTGGAGCTGCGTGACTGTGTCGAAGACGTCTTTGCCCAACGCCGCTGCAAGTTCAGTCGTGTCCTGATCGACATCGAAGAATGTGGAGATGAGTTCTCGCTGTTGCGGCGAGAGGGGTGCGAGAAGGCCGGCTTGTTGAAAGGACTCCCAGAGCATGACGCATCATGACAGTGGGAATGGAAAATGCAATGGGGAATCGGCGGACGACCGGGATTTGGCGCACAAGTGCGGTTGATAGGAGTGATTTTTGGGGTGGATTTTGAGGCGCGATGAGGAGGGGTGATGACTCTGCGATTCGAGCATCAGCGAGGTCGCCCACGCTGGCGCGTGGGGTTCGTGAGGAGAGGTTCATCGTGGATGGATCGCCACAAGCATCGCCGTCCAAAGCGACGGCGATGCATGTGGCACGGATGATGGCCTTAGACGCGGGCGCGGGTCATGCTGAGTTGTGTGTTTGATTGACCTTGTGAGCCTACTTCAAACAACAGCTTCGCGGAGCGGATGAGGATGTCATCGATATTCACTTGCGTGTGGGCGAGCGACGCGTCATATTCATAGACGGCCCAACTGTCGTACCCAGTGCCCGCGAGTGCGGCAAGGTCTTGCTTCACGTTGAGGTCGCCATCGCCCAACGCGACTGGTGTTGCGCCGTGGTGGTGTTCGTCATCGACGTGACCAAACTTCAGGTCCTTCACCTTCACGCAGGCGACGCGACTTCCGAGGACGTTCATTGCGCCGGCGACGGTGTCGCCGGCGGCTTTGCCGACTGGGATTGAGTATGCGACGGCGAGTGATTCGGTCGCTGAGGTGCCGCCCGGCGAGTTGTGGACACAGTCGAGCAGTTCGGCGAGATCGGCCGCGCTGTTGAAGGAGCCGCCATTTTCGATCACGACTTTGACGCCGGAGTTGCGGCAGTAGTCGGCGACCTTTGCGAGGCGTGCGGCGACGCGGGCGTAGCCTTTCTTGCGAGGTTCGCCGCTGGGGAGTTCAAAGCCGAAGACGCGGACGAAAGGGCACTCGAGTTTGATGGCGAGATCGACGGCGCTCTTGCCGGCGCGGATTGATTTTTCGTTGTCGCTGATGGCGTTGCCGATGATGGGGGGCGAGACGGGTTCGTCGAAGGCGATTGAGGTTGCGAGTGAGCAGGCTTCGACGCCAGCGGATCGCAATGCGGAGCGAAGTTTGAGCGTGGAGGTGAGGGCGGGATCGGGCGCGAAGGTCGAGGAGCCATTGCCGAAGGTGCGAAGTTCGACGCCGAGATAGCCCCAGGTTTCGAGGCGATCAAGGATCGCGGCGAGAGTCATGTGGGGGCATGCGACTGTGGAGAAGGCGGGCTTGAACATGGTGGAGGGTAGGACAGTGGGCCATAATACCGAAGTTATTGCGTCAGATGCAAAGTCCTGATACCAAAATCGTCCACCACGCGCTCTGAGTTCGAACCCATAACTCCGACTCGCCCGTTGACAGGCAGTTTACAATACCAAGTCGGGTTCACTGGAGGTCGAGCATGATCCGTGGGCTGTTGCACATCGCGTTTCGGGCGATGATCGTTGGGTTTTGTGTACTTAGTTTGATGACTGGCGCACCGGCAAACGCTCAGTGCGAGCCGGATGTGACTTGGCACGACGGAGGCAGGCCTCTCGAGATGCGCATCCGCGGCAACTTCGCGTACTACGCGTACCAGCGAGAGGTCCGGGTATTCAACATCGCCGATCCGGAAGCGCCGTATGTCGTGGGGCGAGTGATTACTCCCGGCGCGCTCGTGTCCATGGACGTTCTCGACGACTACCTGTATGGAGCGTCCGAGGACAGTGGCATCAGCGTCATCAATATTGCCACGCCTTCGCAGCCTGTACACGTGCGCACCATCCCCACCCAGAGCGGACAACCGGCGTACCAAGTCGCCGTGGTGAGCGGACTGCTGAGCGTGCTTTGCTCAAACACCGTCGAGTTCTTCAGCCTGCCAACGCCGGACCAGCCCGTGTGGAGCGGTTCATACATACCCTCGCAGTCGCCAAAGGGCATCGCGTCTGAACCAGGAAAGACACACATCGTGGCGGATGGTGGATCATCGGCGAACCTTCTGACGATCGACGTCTCGCAGCCTGCGGCACCTGTCGTGTTCCAGACGATCCCGCTGCTGCTCGATGCGCCCAAGAGCATTGCAATTCGCAACAACTTGTTGGCGATCCACGGGCACACCGGCGTTTCGCTCTTTGAGAAAAGTGGCAACTTCTATTACCATCAGCACGACTTCGCGTCCGGGATGGGGCCAAGCGATTACGACAGCGAGGTAACGCTCGCTGACATCGGTGGTCAGACCCTTCTGCACTATCTGTACAACACACAAACGCTCTGGACGTACAATGTGACGTTGCCAGCCTCGCCTGTGTATGTTTCCTCGCTTGCGCTGAACCCCTTCGTGCCGTTGAAAGACCTTGCCGTCAAGAACAACCTGTTGCACATTCTGTACGGCAACACGATCGAGACATGGGACTACACGACCACGCCCCCCATCCTGCGACACACGCTGCTGCCAGTGCCTTACGGCCCAGACGATCTCGCTTCAACCAGCGGCGGGCTGCTCATCGCGGATGATCACGAACTTTGGTTCACGAACTTGCAAGACCCGGCGCGGCCGACGACGCTCTCGTACTCGTTTTCTAACCAGGCGACGTACCTAGAGAGCGTCGTCACGCAGGGGAACCTTGCATTCGCTGCGGGAAGTCAGTCGTTTGCGAACGCACAGCTCAGCGTCTTTGATGCCTCCAATCCGCAATCACTCTCGCTGATCGGGTCGGCGCTGGATACGGCCTCGGACAGGTACTACTCACTGTGCGTCCGCAACAACATCGTCTACTGCACGGGCGAGGACGTGGTCTTGAGCATCTACGATGCCACGGACCCTGGCACCATCGTGGAACTCGGCAGCATCAGGGATTCCAGCCTCGAGGGACGGTACGTTCATATCAACGGCGACGCAGCATACGTCAACACTGACGAAGGTCGGCTGCGCCTCATCGACATCTCTAATCCGCAAGGTCCGCGCGAGGTGAGCGTCATTCCGCCCGAAACCGAGGCGGGCAACGTGTTCGCGCTGGCCATGAACTGCCCGTATGCGTACACCAGCGCGGCACAACTGTTCGATCCGATCAACATCTACGACTTGCGAGATCTGAATGCGCCCGTGCTGGTGTCCTCGATCGTGCCGCCGGCAAACATCGCGGGCCTTGAGGTGTTTGACTCGTTGCTCATGTTCACGTACACCGGCAGCGACGCCGGGTTCATCAATGTTGCCAATCCTGCCGCGCCTGAGCTCCTCCCAGACACGCTGACACTCACGTTCGACGAGTTCTACAACACCATTCGAGAAGCCACCGTCGTCAACAACAGCATCTGGGGGCTTGCCGATGGCATCTATGGCGTGCGTATGCCGCTGCTTCCTCGCATCACGTCACAGATTTCAGGCCAGGTCTTGTGCGGCACCCAGCAAACCGCGAACTTCACTGTTGACATCGGCAACCCGATCGGCTGCGTTGTCCGCTGGCTGTACGACGACGCTCCGCTTCAAGACGGCACGCAGCCCAACGGCGCAATCGTGTCTGGCGCGAACACTCCCGCGCTCACAATCACCAACGTCGGACAGGCACAGGTTGGAAACTATTCCTGCCGAATTACCAATCTATGCGGACAGATTACGACAGGCTCAGCCCAACTGGTGCTGTCCACCTCGCCCGTCATCACCGAGCATCCACAGACGGTCTTTGCCTGCGCGTTCCAATCCGGCACCTTTGACGCTGCGTATGCGCCCGTCACTCCGAATACGCGGCTCCGCTGGCAAGCGGAACTCTCGCCTGGTGTCTTCGAAGATGTAAGCGACATCGTGAGCGTCCGATACGCAATCTCCGGCGCCTTGACTGATTCGCTGACCATCTCCGCAATCGGGGGCGACTCACTGCCAAGCTTGCTTGAGCGTCGATATCGCCTCAAGGTGACGAACGGCTGCGGCACAACCTATACCGATGCCGCCATGTTCCGCATTCAGCAAGCGTGTTGC
>CAZEZV010000277.1:0-5611 GCA_964516725.1 uncultured Phycisphaeraceae bacterium | reverse complement strand
GTCGCCTCGTTCACCGACTCGGCGACATCCATCTCCACCGGCACGTTGGGCGTCGGTAGTGGCGAGTAGTGCTTAAAGAATGGCAGCGTGGCTTTCTGAGCAGGCGTCCAATTGGTGATGTCCGTGACGTTGTACCGACGCGGCGCTGCATTCGCACTTAAGGTAAGTAGAAGCAGGGAGATAACGGGTGTCAAGCAAGCAACACAGCGACCAGACCGGAACTCACTCTGACGCATGCAAGTTCTCCAAGTACGAGATCGTTCGTACCGATACGCCGTGTCCAACACACGACGCACCACTTCAATGCATGCGACAGCCTACATCGTGTCTCTCAGCTTTGTCGTGAAGGTACTCGAAAGTTCGCAGTTCAAAATGAACGCTGACAGGGAAAACGAGGACTACCCCTCTCGTTGCCGGGCAATGCCTCGCAAACAGAGCGGTGCGCAAAGTCGGTCTCGGCGTTCAATAGCACTTGGAAATGCGGCGAGCACTGGTGCTCAACGGCGCACGCCGGGTGGTTTGAAACGCTTCTGTCAGTTGTCCATGCGGCCTGTTGTGTGCCTATTCACCACACAAACTACAGGGTCCTTCGCTAAATGCAACCAGAAACGAACTGATGTCGCACGGATCAAACACGCTCGCGTCGTTGTTGAAGTCAATATCGCCGCACGTCGCACTCGCGGGCACGCAGGGACCCTCCGAATACACAGACAAGAACGCCTCGATGTCCTGCGGATCGAACAGGCTGGTGTCGTCGTTGAAGTCGATGGAATCGCAAGACGGGCCAGTAGCTTGTGCAGGTAAAACGTCCGCCCATGTTTGACCAACTCGGATTTCATTGATGGTCGCGGCTCCGTCCGTGATGAGCATCATCGAGGACGGAAGCACGCCGCCCAAACTGCATTGGGCGAGTGGGAAGGGCAGCTTGGGCTGCCCAATCATGGGATTGACGAACATTCGATATGACACTGAGGCGGTTAGTGGAACTCGCTCGATCTCGATGACGAGCAACACTGTTTGTCCTACTTGGGTTGGCCAGTTCGACACATTGAACAGGCCATCGGCGTAGCCGAAGCCATATGTGTACATGCCGCCGGGCGTTCCCGCGAAAACAGCGCGAGGCAACTGCGCGAATTGCAATCCGCCCAGCGTACCCTGACCAACTTCAGGGCGATACAGGAACGACACATACATTGTGTTGTTCGCAGGATTCTGCGCCTGGAAGGCGCGTTGATACATGCCGTAGTCCGACGCAGGATTGGATGGAGCGCGAACCGCGCCGTTGGTGGTAGCCAGCCCGGGATACGTCAGGCCATCGGGCACTACTGAAAATAGAAAAATGCCTCCGCCAACCTCCGACCACGGCCCGGTCCAACCCGTGCCTGATGCTGAACCGTGCAAGTCCGTTCTGGGTCCGCCGCCAAACCCGTCATAGGCGACAAGTGCGGCGTTGCATGGGTACAGAGAGAGTGCGGAGGCCAGGAAAAACGTCGTGTGGTTCAAGTTCATAGGTGAGGTCCATTTCTTGGAGCCGGAACACCTCTTGTCCATGCGATGTTTCACAGGCTGTGTTCGTCAATCCGCGCGAAATGGCGCTACAACTCGCCGAACACTTAGAGATGGGTCAGGTGTATCCCGCGAGAAGGAGCGTGTGTGCGGGGGAAACCAGTAGCGATGTGGGCGTTACATGCCGCACAGCGCGCATGGACCTTCGCTGAACACGAGCAAGAACGAATCAATGTCGCATGGATCAAAGAGCGACCCGTCGTTATTGAAGTCGATGTCATCGCAGGTCGCGACGTCCGGTACGCATGGTCCTTCCGAATACACGCTGAGGTACGCGTCTATGTCCTGCGGGTCAAAGAGTGAGCCATCGTTGTTGAAGTCGATGTCGTTGCACACGAAGCCGCAGCTCGCGGTCCACTTGGCGAGGTATTGGACCGGGATTGTGTCCACCGTTGTGAAGCCGCCCCCAGCGAAGAGATCACTGTTTGCAGTTTGGCACAGTGTCATCACGTACTGATCCATGCCAGCACCAAGTGCGGTCCAGCTCGATCCGTCCCACTTGGCGATCTTTGAGGCAGCAACGGTGCCGGCGAACCAGAAGTGACCTCCAACGACAAGAGAACCGTCTTCCAGCGTTGTCATGCACAACGCCTGTGCGTTCAATCCGAGACCCATCGTGAGCCACTGTGTGCCGTCCCATTCAGCGATGCGGCTTGCCGCAGTGGCACCGGCAAAGGTGAATTGACCGCTCGCGACGACATGGCCGTTGGGCATCACATGTATTGAAAGCACCGTCGCATTCATGCCCGGTCCCATCGTTTGCCATGCAGCGCCATCCCAGATGGCAACGCGCCGACGATTGGCGACGCCGCCCGCCGTGGCAAACGAGCCGCCGACGTACACACCGCCGCCGGGCCTGGGTGCGAGTGAATAAACGATGCCGCCCACGCCGTTGGCTGTGCCGATTCCAAGGCTGGACCATGCAGTCCCATTCCACTTCGCGATGCGATTGCACGTGAAGCCGCCTGCGGTGGTGAACATACCACCCGCGTAGAGCAGACCCTGTTCGTCGACAGTCAGAGCCCAGATGGTGTTGTCGGTGCCGGTGCCGAGCGCATTCCATGTCGAGCCATCCCACTCAGCGATGTTCGACACCACTGCGGAGCCCGCCATCGTGAAGGTCCCCGCGGCGACGAGATGATTGTTCGGCAGCACAGCGAGCGAAGTCACCGAACCATTTGTCCCTTCGCCCAGCGTTGACCAGGTTGCGCCATCCCACGCGGCGATATTGTTCGCGGGCGTGGAGCCGGCGGCCGTGAATTGACCGCCAGCAACAAGCAGGCGAGGTTGTGGCCCTGCGCCGTCGGGGTCCCACTCGATGAGGGCATTGATGCCCGTTGCCACAGTGCCAGAGACGCCCGGCGTTGCTTCCCAGTGATTGCACTGAGCCGCGCAGATGGATGTAAGGGCGCCAGAGGCAATCCCAACGAAGGTCGCGTACATAGAAAGATCTGAACGCATCACAAATCTCCAGCCGGAACAAGTACTCGGATAACCAAGTGAGTAAGGGCGCTAGGCGTAACATGGGGTCAGTACTTCAGCTACTCGTCGTGCTAAGACGAACCCGGCGCGCTGCAATTGAAGCTCAACAAGTGCGTGCGGTGAGCACCGGAAAACTCCTCCCACCAAGGAAAAAGTCGCTTGGCGAACAGATGCGAAGAGGTTGAATTATGCCCCGCAAAGCGTGCATGGACCTTCGCTGAATTGCAGAAGGAACGAGTCGATATCGCAGGGGTCAAAGACTGAATTGTCGTTGTTGAAGTCGATGTCGTTGCAAGTAGCGGTTTCTGGAATGCAGGGACCTTCGCTGTACACACTCAGGAATGCGTCGATGTCTTGCGGATCGAAAAGCGATGTGTCGTTGTTGAAGTCGATCGAATCGCACGTGGGCCCGCAGGGCGTGATGCAGAGTTTCTTGACGATCACGTTGTCTGCGAGGAAGATTGGTCCCCAATCCTGGCATGTGGGGGGGCGTGCGTCGTAATGAACGACGACGCGGTTGAACCCATTGGGTTCTGCGACGGTGAGCGTTTCTGAAGGCCAGGTGCCGGGGACGGATGCGGTGGTTGTGTTGGTTGCGACTGACAATCCGTTGAGGTATGCCGTGGCTCTCATGCGGGCGGAGTTGTCGCAGCCAAGTTCCTGGGGCGAATACAGCACGGAGAAGTCGGTCACGAGTTCGGAGAAGTCCACGATGAGATCGGCGGGGAATACTGAGTTGGGATATAGAGCGTTGCCGCTGAAGCCAAGCGGCGTGAATCCAAAGGTACCAGCGGGTTGAATGGAGTATGAGCCGTCTGTGCCTGAGAAGTTAGCAGAGACGCCGTTATTGACAAGCGTGACGGGGAGCGATGTGTGGACGGGGCCTGCATCAAAGTCGAAGACAGCAACGCCCGGCGCGGGCTCGAAGAACGCGGTGTACCAAATGTCGCTCGTGATCGTGACTTGATGTATCGCATCCATGGAGCCATCGGACCAGCCTGCGAATCCGAAGTGTGGTGCGGGTGTTGCAATGAGTGTTGCTGTTGAGCCGCTGAGGTATTGGCCTGCGCCCGTGATGGAGCCGCCGTACAGCGGGTAGGAAGCGGTGTACACATTGAATGACGGGGCAAAGTGTGCGACGAGCGTGCGATCAGTGTTTGCTGTGAAGGTGTACGTGGTGTTCGTGCTGATCTGCGCTGCACCTTCGGTCCAGTTCACGAAGCCAAAGCCCGCATTGGCAGTCGCGTGCAGTGTTGCAGTGGAACCGACGGGATAGCTGCCCGCACCGGTGATGGTGCCAGCAATCGTTGGGCTGGCGCTGGCGTTGATGGTGACAGTG
Source organism: uncultured Phycisphaeraceae bacterium (assembly GCA_964516725.1). Taxonomy (GTDB): domain Bacteria; phylum Planctomycetota; class Phycisphaerae; order Phycisphaerales; family UBA1924; genus BJHL01. The sequence continues at coordinate 1,224 of CAZEZV010000277.1, read as the reverse complement.
GGGGCACTTGAAGCGTAGAGGGAGAAGACTGTGTCTCCAGTGATGTTCTGGTACATTCCGTCCGTGATGTGGCGGAAGTGACTGTTATTGCCGCCTGTGCCGCGCTGCAGGCTCCAGTCGGGCGGCCAGTACGTTGGTGGCACGATGCCCTGCCATGCTTCGATCTGCACCCAGTACTTCGTGCCTCCGACAGCTTGAAATGGAGCGGGCAGTGTGAAGGAGTAGTTGTACACGTTGAGATTGCCCATCGTGCCCACCGGCGTTTCCGCAGCATTGCTGTCAAGGACAAAGTGGGCAAGTCGCCCGCCGGGTTGCAAGTCGGGGGAACCTGCGATGCTCGAGCGATAGATATCCACCGTGAAGTTGGTGACCGGAGCAGTGCCGAACCCAAAGCCTTGATTGGCGTATACGCCACGCCAGTGAATCTGAGTGATCGCCGTGCTTGCCGTGAGGGTGAAGTCGTCCCAGACATACTCGTCGCTGTCCAAGCCATCGGGCGCGAACCACGCGGACTTATATTGACCAGCCGTGATGCTTGCTGGTTGATCGAAGACGACGACGTCTGCGAATGTTGCATTGCAGCAGCACGCGACCACCACGAGAATACCGAACGCCGTGTGAGACAACTTTGACGTGAGCAACCTGAAAAGCGGTGAGAATTGTGGAATGTGCTGGAGCATGAAGTTTACTCTTTGTTCGTTACGGAACGCGCGTCGAGAACATTTATGCGATGAGCAAGCGAACACGCAAGCGTGGATTCTGGCGTCGAAGTTCAAATTCTTGTGTTTGTGCAAGTGCATGAAAGGAAAACCCCGGCAAGAGGATGAATCCTGCAAGGGTTAACGGATAAAACATGAGTTGGCTAGTGACCGGATTACTGGCCACAGAACATGCACGGCGATTCTCTAGATCGGACAAGAACCAGTCGATCTCGCAAAGATCAAATAGTGAACCGTGTCATCCTCTCCCATTCGAATCAACCGCTGCGAACACTTTGGTACACCCGCGAATTCCGAAGGACGATCACGCAAGTGGTCGGCTCTTTGAGTTTTGGGGCTTGCCGTGTGATGACATCAATGCACGTTCGCTTTGTGCTTGTCACTGTGCGTGTCCCTCGAGGACCCGGGACCGGTCCGCGTGCTCCGCGATGTGCTCCGCTTTCAACGCGGCACCCTTGCGGACCTTATCGGCTCACGCCATCAAGCACCAGCGTTTGAACGTGCC
>CAZEZV010000276.1:0-5625 GCA_964516725.1 uncultured Phycisphaeraceae bacterium | reverse complement strand
GTTTGTGAAGATGGCGCTGGAGAGGCCCTGGTCGACGGAGTTCTGCATGTTGATGGCTTCGTCGATGGTTTTGAAGGTGAAGACGTAGAGAATGGGGGCGAAAGTTTCTTCGCGGGAGATGGGGAGATTGTTGTTGGACGGCGCACGGATGATCGTCGGCTCAACGTAGTTGCCTTGAACGCTCAGCGTGTTCCCGCCATGCAACACCTGTCCACCCTGCTGCTTCGCCGCAGCGATCGCGTGTTGGTAGGCTTCGACGGAGCGTTTGTTGATGAGCGGACCGACGAGGTTGCCTTCGACGAGGGGGTTGCCGATCTTGAGTTGCTTGTAGGCGCGGACGAGGCGATTGCAAACGTCGTCGGCGATGGATTCGTGGACGATGAGGCGGCGGGTCGTCGTGCAGCGTTGGCCTGCAGTGCCCGCCGCGCCGAACACAATCGCCGGAATTGCGAGCGCAAGGTCCGCCGTCTCATCAATGATCGCCGCGTTGTTGCCACCAAGCTCCAGCAGCACTCGCCCCATGCGCTGCGCGACCACCGATCCAACCCGCTTGCCCATGCGGCACGAACCGGTGGCAGAGATGAGCGGGATGCGTTTGTCTGCGACGAGGCGTTCGCCCACGATGTCATCGGTGCCGATGGTGAGTGTGAAAATGTCGTCGTGGCCCATCTTGCTGGCGACGCGCTGCGCGATGCTGTTGGTCGCAATCGCCGTCAGCGGCGCAAACAAACTCGGCTTCCAAATCGTCGTGTCGCCGCACACCGCCGCGAGCATCGCGTTCCACGCCCACACAGCGTTCGGAAAATTGAACGCTGAAATCACGCCGATGGGCCCCAGTGGGTGCCACTGCTCCATGAGGCGATGGTCGCGGCGCTCGCTGGGCATCGTCAGCCCATACAACTGCCGCGACAGCCCCACAGCGAAGTCGGCGATGTCGATGGTTTCCTGGACTTCGCCCCAGCCTTCTTGGAGAATCTTGCCTATTTCGAGGCTCACGAGGCGGCCCAATGCTTCTTTGTGCTTGCGGACTTCATCTCCAATCGCGCGGACGACGAGGCCGCGCTCGGGTGCCGGGACGAGTCGCCACTTTTGAAAGGCCGCGGCACTCGCGGCGACAGTTCGCTCATACGTCTCAACAGTGTCAAGCCCGATGGTTGCAAGTTTCAGATTGTCGATCGGCGAAAAGACGTCTGCGGTTGGCTGTCCCGGCTTGGGAGAGAGGAAGCGTGCGACGGTGGAGTCAGAGTGCACGCCCAGCGAGTGGAGGAGGGGTTGGAGCATGAGAAAGAGTAGGGGGGAAGGCGCGGGGCACTGAGCATCATGAACTGGATCAAGCGGGCCAAAGCCGGGATATTGGTCAGGACATTGTCATCGCGGCACTTTGCAGATCATGCCACCGAAAAGACTTCCCTCCGCCCCGCCCCCTCCCCGCCCGGTACGTCAACGCACGAGCCAACCGCATGCCCCCCGTCCGAACTTGTGCCGCCACTGGAACTTGATGATGTGCCGACTTGTTGTTGCTCAACCGCAACCGGCGTTGACTCTTCTTCAAGGTTGATCGCCGCGTTGCTCACGCCCGAACTCTGCTGCGACTGCTGCGCGGCACTCTGCATCGCGCTCGACCCGCTCATCAGCGCCTCGCCCATCGAGTACGCCGGGTCGATCACCACTTCCTGAATCCGCCGCACGCCGTCGTAGTAGAACCGCTCGATGCGGTTGCCTTCGCCGCTGTACGAATCCGGATACGGACTCTGCGTGCGGATCAATCGGCCCAGACCGTCGCTGGTTTAGCCGTTGATCACCCTTCAAGTGTCAATGGAGAGTGGGTCAGGTCACAGGGTCGTAGAAAGATCGCATGTTCTTGGCGTCTTCAAGATGTTCGTACAACTCATCTGCGAATGCACCATCCATTGAAACTGAGTTGTCTCCGATTTTGCAATCAGTCACCGGAATTCTCCTGTCGCGAGAGTCGTAGATTTCTCCAGTTTCTCTGTATCCAAACGCATGAACAGGCAGTAATTCTTCAGGAAGTATGCCTCGCCTAAGCACAAGCCGCATTTTCTTCCAAGTCCAAGCACTCGTGGCGAGTTTTAGTGGCCCAATCCAAACGCTGCTTGCAGGAAGGACCGTAGGAATGGGCGAAAATCTATCAAGTAGTCCATACACGTACACAATTGGCATTCCTCTAGCAAAAATCTGCGGTTCATCCGGAATGTGTTCCATAACGCGTAACAAAAAATCATCGCCAGTGTCAAGTGTGCATACATAAAACGCACCGACGATCGCACGGCACTTCTTCTCCGAAACATCAAGCAGCGATCTCGGCTTGTACACAGGTTGACTCACGGGAACCACACTCCATCAAAATTGAGCGGTGACTTGGTTGCCAATCCAGGTGGCAAGTTGATCAATCCTGTATGAAGATCATAGTGTATTGACGTTTCGCACAACGCTTGCTCGGACGCATGCGTTGATGCTGGAACATCATGTGCTGCACGCGGCCACTTGCTGAATGACTCGATGTTGATGAGTCCTTCAGTTGCTGCTTCAGGTTCAGTATCGGATGCGGTGCGGTAACTTTCGGCAACGCGACAGAACCGCACAAACTGCAATTACTTCTTCAACTTGCCTTCGACAAATCGCACAAGCGTTTCGACTGTGAAGAGTTCGCCGACCTTGCCGACCTGCGGATCGGACTCAAACTTCGCGAAGTTGACGTGCGGAAGCCGGGCCTTGAGGGTGGCGATGCCTTCCGGCGTGACTTTGCCGTCGCGCACAAACTTAGGGTCCTGGGCGACGCCTTCGGGGAAGAGTTCGCCCTGTTGGATTTTGATCCCAAACGCCTGCTCGAGCTTGAACACAATGTCGAGGAAGTCGATGGACTCGGCTCCAAGATCCTTGGTGAGGACGGAACTCATTTCGACGTCCCCGTCGTCCACAGCGAGAGCGTCCACGAGGATTGCCTGAATCTTCTTGAAAATATCGTCGCGCGTCATTGCGGGAAAGTCCTTGGAATTGCGGGCTCTAGAGCCGCGATGATAGGTGGTTGAGGGGGGATTTGCAAGTGGACTGGGCGAGTGCAGGCTGCCTATGCGGCACGGGATACACGTATGTGATCTTCGGCGTGCCTTCGCCCTTGCCGGGAAAGAGCCGAAGTGTCCGCGATCCACAGGGCGCGCTTCGCTTGCCCGCCCTCTCGGCTACATTCCCGGGGCCCTTTGGGTCAAGAACGGAAACGTCACGAGGTTTGCCTAAGTCACGCCGCATTGCTTTGCACGATGAAGAGAGGAAACGGGCCCGGGCAGACGCCCGGCCTGCCGAAGATGCTGATACATGCTCCTGCGAACTTGATTGGTGGAGTGTGGGAAACGCCTCAGGGGCCCGGTGCTGCGCCGCTGCGCAGTGAGAATCCGGCGAAAACAAGCTCGGGGGGCGGCGAGATTGTCTGGCAAGGCATGCAGTGCGTGGCGGACGTACCTCGCGCAGTTGCCGCGGCGCGAGAGGCACTGCCCGCGTGGCGGGCGATGGGGCTTGAGGGCCGAACGAAGGTGCTGCGGAAGTTTCAGGAGATCGCCAAGCGCAAGGAAGATGCGATGGCGAAGTTGCTCGCGCGAGAAGTAGGAAAAGTGTTGTGGGATGCGAAGTTGGAGGCGGGGCTGCTGTCAAACAAAGTGGATATCACTTTGGACAGCGCGAAAGAGGGCGGCCTCGCGCGGGTCACGCCGTTCGAGTTCAACGTGTCGGCGACGCGCGTGGGAAAGTGCGACTTCCGCTCCCACGGCGTGATGGCCGTCATCGGCCCATTCAACTTCCCGGCCCACTTGCCCAACGGACATATTGTGCCAGCGTTGGCGATGGGGAACACGGTTGTCTTTAAGCCTAGTGACAAGGCCCCGGCGGTGGGGCAGATGTTGATGGAGTTGTTCGACGAGGCGCTGCGGGCTTGTGGTGCGCCGCAAGGCGTCATCAACTTGGTGCAGGGCGGAGCGGAGGTCGCGAGAGCGTTGGTTGCGCCTCGCGGCGATAGTCTCGATGACATCGACGGCGTGCTGTTCACCGGCAGTTGGCCGGTGGGGCGTTCCATCATGCAAGCAAGTTTGGACACGCCCGGGCGAATGCTCGCACTGGAGATGGGCGGCAACAACGCGGCGATCGTGATGCCGGATTGCGATCTCAGGCAAGCTTTGATTGAATGTGTGAGGAGCGCGTTCATCGGGTCTGGGCAGCGATGCACATGCACACGGCGCATCATCGTGCATCGAGACATTGCGAGCAAGTTCATCCCCGTGTTCTGCAAGATGGCGAGCGGCCTGATTGTCGGCGACCCGTTTGCGACGCACCCGGTGTTCATGGGGCCGGTCATTTCGCGTGCGGCGAGAGAGAGCGTGCTGCGGGCGCAGAGTGAAATGGCGGCAGAGGGTGGGGAAGTGCTTGTCGAGGCGACGGCGGTGGAGGGAGACGGAAATTACATAACACCGGGCGTGGTGCGAGTTGACAACTTCAACAAAGGCAAGACGTATTGCTGCCAGCCGGGCGCGGATATCGAGGTGTTCGGGCCGCTCGTGCGGATGTGCGATGCGTTGGACGTTGACGAAGCCATTGATCTTGCGAACGCGACGGACTTCGGCCTCGCAGCCTCCTTGTTTACGAAAGACGAAGCAGCAATGCGGCGGTTTCTGAACGAGTGCCGCGCCGGGTGTCTTAACATCAATACAGGCACTGCAGGCGCGAGCAGCAAACTGCCGTTCGGTGGTCTCGGATTGTCCGGCAATCATCGTCCGGCGGGGTCATTCAGCACGGATTACTGCGCGTATCCGGTGGCGAGCATGATAGAAAGCAGCGGGACAGCGGCGGTTCCGGTGGGGATGATGGTGGATGATGCGTGGTTGAAGTGATGCACGGGTTCGAACCAGACACTGCGTCACTCCGCCGGCGCTGCGTTGGGATCGCCCGGCACCGGATAGTTCGTAATCACGACTTCGACTCGCTGGTTTGAGCGATCTTGCTGCCGGTCAAACGTCCTCGCGACCACACGATCACTGTCGCCCATGCCAACCACCCGGATCGCTTCCCACTTCATGCCTGATTCCACGAGCGCGGCGGCGACGGCCTTGGCACGTTCGTATGAGAGATCCAGCGACTTGGTCGGATTGTGCATCCCTTCGAATGCGCTCGCGTGCCCGCGGACTTCAAGAATCCAGCGCTGGTCTTTCTGTTTCGCGGCGACCTCGGCGATCGTCTGCCGTGCATCTTCGGAGAGTTTGCTCAGCTTGTCGTCAAACGAAACCGCTGCGGTCACGCGATCAAAGTCGCTGGGTCGCGGGGCCTGCTGCTTGTCGGAGTTGCCGCGCGGGCCTTGTGTGGACGCGTTGCCACGTTCGGCCATTCGCTTGCGCAAAGCGGATTCCTTGGGGTCGGTTGACTTCATGCTCACGGGCGTGTTGAAGCCCTCGCGGATGGAGATGATCATGTCGAGCGCGTGGGCGCTCTGGCCGCCGTCGGTGACGCTCTCATCGCTGGGCGCGCCGCCCTGCTTCGGGTCGGCCTTTGGACCCATGTTCATCGCGAGCAGAATGACGAAGAAGCCCATGATGAGCGCGACGTTGTCGGCGAAAGAGATGAGCC
>CAZEZV010000275.1:0-5679 GCA_964516725.1 uncultured Phycisphaeraceae bacterium | reverse complement strand
CCCAAATCCTGAACCTGCTGCAAGACCTCCAACGCGACTTGAAGTTGTCTTACCTCTTCATCAGCCACGACATGGGCGTCATCCAGCACATGTGCCCGATCGTCGCAGTGATGCACAAAGGAAAGATCGTCGAGCAAGGCCCACGCGAGCAAGTCCTGCACGCGCCAAAGGACGAGTACACGCAGCGACTCATCGCGAGTGTGCCGTAGGGACTGTCACAATAGAATTGCTGCGTGAATCAACTGCCTTCGCCCAAAGACCCGCATCGAGAACGCGACGCAATCATCGCAGAGATATACGCGGCCTGGAAAGGTGTGACGCGCGAAGGCGGCGTGTCATGGAGCGAGGCAAAGGCCATCGACAGCGACAGCTCGAATGAAGAACGCGCGGCGGCTCGCGCATCCGACACCGAAAGTCACTGGGAAGAACTGGTTGATGATCCCAACTGGTACCACACGATGCTCGGCGGCTATTGCTTTCTCGATGCAATTGGTTTTCGATATTACATCGCGCCGGAGTTGGCTCGCTGCGTTCGTTCAACAAACAAAGTTCAATTCTGCGATTCACCACTTCAGTTCTGGCTTGAACTCGACGTGCGCCAATCCCCCGACGGTCCGCCGAAGCAATGGCAATTCGTGAATGCGCGCCAGCGCACCTGCATCGCCCGAAGCCTTCGATTCATCGCAAGCAACAGCCAGGAGGTTGACGCCGAAGGCTGGTGGAGAACGTACAGCAGCTACTGGAAACATTTCGACACAATCCCATGAGCAACTTCTCACATCCCCAAGACCTCGCCGCCGAACGCGATGCGCTCATCGCGGAAATCTACGCCGCGTGGAAGGGAGTTACGCGCGAAGGCGGCGTCTCGTGGAGTGAAACTTGGTGCATCGGCGACTTTCTTGACGACACACCCGAAGACCGCGCCAAGGCTCGCGAAAAGGACAACGAGTTGAACTGGGAAGAGCTCGCAGACAACCCGCCTTGGACAACTCACGGCCACCCGGTGCTCTTCCTTGACCCGATTTCAAGCCGCTACTACATCGCTCCGATGCTGGTTTGCACGCTTCGAGGCAAGCCTGTTTCGCACGTCCAAGAGTTGCTGCTGTTGACGCTCGAGGGATTTTGCTATCGCCACGACCGCTGGTCGCTTCTCAATGATAACCAACGCGCGTGCATCGCACGGTTCCTCATATTCATGCATCGATCCGATTGCTTTGAGCATGGCGTCTACTTCCGGTTCAACGAGTGGTACAAGATGTCGGAAAGCTACTGGAAGCAGTTTGACGTGAACGCGTGACTCTCATTCGCCACGCTCGTGCCTTGCGGTTGCCTTCACGTCGTGTGACGACGACGACGCAGGTAGTTCTTGCCGGGTGCTCGCGCACCTCGGCTCTTGTTTTTTGCGCTTACGCTCATCGCATGTCCGACCTCTGGGCCTCTAAACGCGAGCAATCCCGAAAAAGCGTCGAGCCCCTCGCCGTCCGCATGCGCCCGCGCTCTCTCGACGAATTCTCCGGCCAGCTCCATATCCTGGGCCCGGGCAAACTCCTCCGCCGGATGCTCAGCGCAGACACCGTCACCAGCATGATCTTCCACGGCCCGCCCGGCACCGGCAAAACCACGCTCGCCGAACTCATCGCCAAGCACACCAAGCGCGCCTTCGTTCGTGAAAACGCTGCGCTCGTGGGCGTGAAACGCATCCGCGACGTTATCGACGAAGCCCAGAAGCGCCTCGAACTCGAAAACAAACGCACCATTCTCTTTCTCGACGAAATCCATCGCTTCACGAAGTCGCAGCAGGACGTGCTCCTCACCGACGTCGAACGGGGACTTATCACCCTCATCGGCGCAACCACCGAAAACCCACTCTTCGCCGTCAATTCCGCGCTTGTCAGCCGCAGCACCCTCTTTCGTCTCGAAACCCTCAGCGAAGACGACATCATCGCCGTCCTCCGCCGCGCGATCACCGACAAAGAACGCGGCTACGGCACGCTCAACCTTCAAGTCACCGACGACGCGCTGAAAGTCTGGGCAACAAAGTGTGATGGCGATGCGCGGCGGGCGCTGGGAGCACTAGAAGTCGCGGTTGAGAGTCAGCGGATTGGAGATCGGCATTCGGCATTCGCGGTTCGGCACTCCTCGCAAGCGAGTACCGACACGCCGCGCGATATCGACGCCTCAACCACGAATGCCGAACCCCGAACGCCGAATGCCGCGATCGTGATCGACGCAGTTGTGGCGCAGGATTCCATTCAGCAGAAGGCCGCGTTGTATGACGCCTCCGGCGACCAGCACTACGACCACGCGAGCGCCCTCATCAAGAGCGTGCGAGGTTCCGACCCCGATGCCGCGATTTACTGGCTCGCAAGAATGCTGGACGCTGGCGAAGACCCGCGCTTCATCGCCCGCCGACTCGCAATCCTCGCCAGCGAAGACATCGGCAACGCCGACCCGCGTGCCATCATGATCGCCGCGAGTTGTTTCACGATTGTCGAGCGCATCGGCATGCCCGAGGCCCGCATCACGCTCGCGCAGACGACGACGTATCTCGCCCTCGCGCCCAAGAGCAACGCGAGCTACATGGCAATCGAAGACGCGATGAAGGACGCCGCCGAAGGCCGCACGATTCCAATTCCCGTCCACATCAAAGACACCAACGTTCGCAAGGCTACAGACATCAGCATCAACACGAGCCCCACGCGCGAGCGTGGGCAACCGCCAGAAGACCCCCGCTACCGCTACGCCCACACCGAAGGCACGCCCGACCCACACCTCGGCATGATCGGCAATCAAACCTACCTGGGTGTCGACAAGCAGTACTACAACCCGACGACGCACGGGGCGGAGAAGATTCTGAAGGAAGCGTTGGAAAGAGCGAGAATAATCAGAAACACCGATCCGCATTGATCGCGATCCGCGAACCAGCCTGTGCACTAGCACACGATTCACTCTTCAATTCGTTTTCTATACTCTGTCCCATGCCTTCGGCGGACGCCCCTCCAACGCAACGTTCCCTGCCGCTCAAACCCAAAGCACCCGGTTCGCTTCGCATTTTCACAATCGTGTTTTGGATTTGCGTTGCCATCATCGCAGCGCTGGTCATTCAGGAAATCATCGTCACCCGCGCAACAGTATTCATGGACTCGTTCTGGATTGTCTCTCGCGGCTTCTTGGCTGTCGCGCTCCTGGTCACATGGCACGCCGCTCGAAAACTTCTCGTGCGCCGATTTCTCGCGCTGCACGCCGGGTTTGTTTGTCCAGGTTGTCACTATCCGATGCGAGGCTTGCCGAGCAGCGGCACATGCCCGGAGTGCGGTGTCGAGTACAGCCGCGCTTCGGTGCTTTCGCTCTGGGAGCAAAGTTTCAAGCTTGGAACTCGCTACCCGCGCCATGCACAAAGTACTCAACCGTTGATTCATGAGCCAATCGTGCCTGTCGAACCTCCAAAGGCAACGCCGCCATGGATTGGCGTATCACTCCGCGCCGCCCTGGATCAAGTCACCGCCATCGCAAATGCAAAGGGCTTTGTCGGGAAGGGCTACGGCGCATACTCGCTCGATATTGATCAAAACACGTGGCGCGTGCAGCGAGCGATTCCCACTGATCTGCACGCGTTCTACTTATGGTTCGATCCTGACTTGTGGAACGCCTTCGTATCTGCAAGAACTGGTGATACTGAGACAACTCGCGACACGATTGCCATTCGCCCACCCAGCTTGTTCCGAACGCGCACACCGACCGGCGAACTTATTCAAGAGCCGCCCGAACCCACCGTCGACTCTCCGCCCCTCGTCCCTTCGCGCGAACCAATGCTCGTGGACTTCGCGGATTCATGCAGCGGGCACACCTTTGCGTATTGCCTTGGCACAGATGTCCCGCCGCACGGCGCGATCTGTCTGATCGGTGGAAAGCACCAAACTCCCGTCCTCGTTGCACAATCGCTGGCGTCGTGGCTCGCACGACTTGCTGTCTGCAATGGCGCGGAACCACATATCGATACAACCACGCTCGACCTTGCGCCGGCAGAGTGGCGGGAATCTCTCCGACAAGAGATCATGTCTTGACTTGCATTGAGCACGCTCGCTGACTTGCCGACGCAATCTAGTTCTTCCCCCACCTCGCCAGCGCCTCCGCCACCGCCTTCGGCCCCGTCCCGCCCTTCACATTCCGCTTCGCAAGCCCCGAGTGCAGTTGCAGCGCCGCGAACACATCGTCTTCCGCCATAGGACAGCATGCCTTGAGATCCGCAAGCGGCAGTTCTTCCAACGCAACCCCTTGCTTGAGCGCGATTCGTACAGCCTGCCCCACCTGATCATGCGCGTCGCGGAAAGGCACGCCCTTCGCAACGAGGTAGTCCGCAAGATCCGTCGCGTTGCTGTACCCACCCTGCGCCGCACGCCGCGCCACCTCGACGCGCACGGTCACGCCCGCAAGAATTCTCGCCGCGGCCTGAAGACACAAACTCACCTGCCGCATCGCATCAAACAGCGGCTCCTTGTCTTCCTGCAAATCCTTGTTGTACGCGAGTGGCAATCCCTTCAGCGTCACAAGCAGCGACGTCAGCGACGCGATCACTCGCCCAGACTTACCCCGCAAAAGTTCCGCCGCATCCGGATTTTTCTTTTGCGGCATGAGCGACGAGCCAGAACTAAACGCATCGTCGTACTCGAAAAACGCAAACTCACCACTGCCATAAAGAATCAGGTCTTCTCCCAGCCGCGAGAGGTGCATCGCAAGCGTCGCAAGCGCACCCAATGTTTCAACCACAAAATCACGGTCTGAAACCGCGTCAAGTGAATTCGCCGTCGCCCCGTCAAAGCCCAGATCGCGCGCAAGCTGATCACGGTCGATGTTGTACGCGGTGCCAGCGAGCGCACCGGAACCCAGCGGGCACACATTCACGCGCTTGCGCGAGTCCTGCAATCGCGACTCATCACGCGTCAGCATCTCGACGTACGCGAGTGCCCAATGCGCAAGCAACACCGGCTGCGCTCGCTGCAGATGCGTGTACCCCGGAATGATGACGCTCGCGTTCTGCTGCGCGAACTCAATCAGCGCATTGCGCGTCGCAGTGAGTTCGGCAAGACGCTGTTCAATCGCTTCGCGCGTCCAGAGACGCAGGTCGGTCGCCACCTGATCATTGCGGCTGCGCCCCGTGTGCAGTTTTTTCCCCAGGTCCCCCACCATCGCAATGAGCCGACGCTCCACCCATGAATGCACGTCCTCATCGTGGACAGCCTTGGCCTTCGTCTTCGCTTTCGCCGCCGCCTTCGGCGTTTGGTCCTTCAGCGGCGCTTCCGGGTTCGCGACAACTTCGTCAAGCAAGTCCTTCAGCGCACTCTGCAGCTTCGCGTGCTCATCCGCCGTCAGCACACCCGCGCGATGAATCGCCTTCGCCCACCCCATCGACCCCTCAATGTCCTGCTTCGCAAGGCGAAAGTCAAACGGAAGCGAATCGTTCAGGAGTTGAAACAACGGATCGGGTCCGCCTGAAAATCTGCCGCCCCACAATGCCATAGCTCACTCCGTTCTCAATGTGTCAAAGCCGCGGCGGAAAAATGCCGTGCCGACCCGCCTCGATGCCTTTGCGTCCCCCAATGCACACGCGAAAAAGCGGAAGACGGGATTTGAACCCGCAACATTCAGCTTGGAAGGCTGACACTCTACCATTGAGTTACT
>CAZEZV010000274.1:0-5685 GCA_964516725.1 uncultured Phycisphaeraceae bacterium | reverse complement strand
CAGTGGAGGGGCATTGATCTTGAAGTAATGCGACGCATCGGAGCTTATCCGGATTGAGATTCCGAACACAAAGACTCCCGGACGTGACAAGCTGCCCGGCCTCAAGCGGCACGAGGACTGGCTGAAAGCGCTTCGCATGGCGAACACGAACGGCGAGTCGCCCGAGTCGTTTCTGAAAAAGTTGGACGCAGGGTCGATTCCTGATCGGCTCGTGATTGTCACGCGAGTTCCCTTCCCCGGCAGCGATCCGGCGACGTGGGGCAATGTGTGGAAGAAAGACTGGCAATTCGACTTCCGCGAACTGATGCCCGATGGCACAATCAAGAAGTATGAGCGGCTCAATTATCCAACAACGCGCGGCGTGCAAGAACCAAAGCCCGGCGAGCTGCACGAGAACACATGGCAGTTTCAAGCCGCGCTGCAACTGATGCCGCAGGCTGGGCAGATTGGGCCGACGCATAACTTCTTTAATAACGGCATCGCGGCGGCAGGGTGGACGATGCCGGTCGCGGCGTTTTCGGGTTTGCTTGCGACGCTTTCGCTGGTGTTTGGGCTTGGGCCGCAGCGAAGGAAGGAATCAGATGTCGTGGCACGGACATGATTCCATGTGCGTGTCACGGTGCGAACCTAGCCTTACAGCATGAACGCTGATGGGTTTGTTGTACGGTGTGGCTCGCGAGCGGTTGCGCTTGAAACGACGTTGCTTTTGCACGGCGTGCCGCGTGAGAGTTGCATGACGCTGGCGGCCGAACTTGAGAGTGATGTTCGTGGGAGCGGGGCGGAGCCGGCGTTGGTTGGCGTTGTTGACGGCGTGCCGACGGTGGGGATGACGCACGCGGAACTGGCGCTGATGCGCGATGCGGAGAGCGTGCCCAAGGCGAACACCAGCAATCTTGGTGTGTTGATTGCGCGCAAGAGCCATGCGGCGACGACGGTCAGCACCACGATGGAGATTGCGGCGGCGGCGGGAGTGAAGGTGTTTGCGACGGGCGGGCTTGGGGGCGTGCATCAAGGGTGGGCGACGCACTTGGATATTTCAACGGACCTGTTCGCGCTCACGCGGTTTCCGGTGGCGGTGGTGGCGAGCGGGGTCAAGAGTCTGCTGGATATTCCTGCGACGCGCGAGGCGCTGGAGACGTTGGGGGTGCCGGTGGTTGGCGTTGGAACGGATCGGTTTCCTGCGTTCTATCTTCGTGAAAGCGAGGCCAAAGTTGATGCGAGGATTGATGATGTAAAGGACCTTGCGCGATTTGTGAACAGCGAGTTGAAACGCACGGGGCGCGGCATTGTGATCGCGCATCCGATCCCGGAAGAGCATGAGATTGATGCGCACGCGTTCGAGCGATGGCTGCTGCAAGCCAGAAAGCACGCCGAGGAGCATGGTGCGAAGGGGCGGGATGTGACGCCGGCGATCCTGGGTGCGCTGCACTTGATTTCGGGCAGCGCGACGCTGCGGGCGAACATCGCGCTGGTGCGGGCCAACGCGCAGCTGGCGGGACGCTTGCGAGCGGCGATGTAGCCGATTGAAAGCCTTTTTGAGCGGTTGTGTGTTTGCTGGCACAACGTCCGAGAGGTTTGTGGTTTGTGTGGCGAAAAAGACGTGGAAGTGACGGCTTGCTTGGCAGAATCGCAGAATTTTGGCCTGCTTCCCCGCACCTTTCTCTGGTGTTTTTTCGAAGCGTCCGATACAATGGGGTGTCGGATATGCCGTCAGGATTTCGGGCGACGACGACGAGCAGGAGCGAATTGATGTTGAGCGCGTTGAAAAGCATGTCGAGTCCGAAGAGTGTCGCGGGGCGTTGGGCGGTCGCGACGGTGCTTGCGTGCGCGGGCTGCGCGGTTGCGCAGGACTCGGTTTCGATCAACGCGAATGGCGGGAACGGGTTGCCGGGGGATGCGTTATCGGCGTTTGCGACGGGGCAGCCGTTTCAGCGGGCGAACTACGTACTCGATCTCACCAGCTTTGAAACTTCATGGGGAACGCCGCTCGGAATCGGGCCGGTGCTCAAGTCTGTGAAGGTGAGTGATGGGCGGTTCAATGCGGTGAACGGGCCCAGCACAGTCAGCACGACGATTCGCAGTACGTCGCTCGCGAGCACGAATTTTGCGAGATGGACGACGGCGGGGGCGGGGCTGAATCCGACGCAGAACAACACGGGTGGCAACACACCGATCGCCCTGTCGGGCAACGTCGCGCAGTTTGGCGTTGGCGTGCTGGACTTTGATGAGCAGGTCGCGGGCGCGCTGCTGGTGTTCACTAACACAGTCAGCAGCGCGAGCGTGAGTTATGACGCGGCTTCACCGTCGCGTCTGCATGTGACGCGGACGGTGTGCGCGCTCAATGGGCCCGCGGCGGCGAGCGACACGAGCCAGTTCGGGTTGGGCGGCGTTGAAGCGACGGGAAGCGTGCTGATTCGCGCGGATGGATTTCAAACGGCTAGCACGACGCCATTGCTCAATGATAATTACTTCTATGTGACGGCGCCATCACGATTGGAAAGCACCGTCAACACGATCAGCAACGCGGGGGGGACTAATGCGAGTACTTGGATGGTTGTGCGGAACACGGTCACGATGTCGCCCCCAGCGCTCGTGCCGGCGGATGCGGGCAATGGCGTCAGCACGTTGATCGGGTCAAACTTTGTTGGTGGCTTGCTCGTGAAGTCGTTGACGGGCAGTTTGTTAACGGAGACGGCGCATCGGCCAGGCACAACAGATCATCGCGGCGCGCCGACGTTCAGTGGTGCGACGTTGTGGCCCAGCACGCGCGGCTCGGGCGCGATTCTGTCGCGCAGTACAGGCGGCGGCGGAAAAACAGACTCGATCAGTGTCTTTGGATTGTCGACGACGAACACGATTGTGGATGCACGGACGCTGACGCTGCCCGCGAGCGTGAGTGATTCGTGCGACGGATTCAACTGGCCGATTTCAGGCGGGGACTTCAGGCAATTTGACAGTCAGGCCGCGTTTCGGGGCGGCACGGGACCCGCGGCGATCGGAAAGGACTTGACGGGCAAGGGGTTGGTGGCGGCAACGGTGTACAACGGGTCGCAGCCGGGGGGCGGGACCAACAACCCGTTCAACGCAATTGTCGTCGGACGATTTGATCCGAGCAATGCGAACGCGCCGAGTTGGACAGCCGCGGCTTGGGTGGATGGCGCAAACGATGATGGCAAGGACATCGCGGGCGACTTTGGTCTTGATGGTGCGCCGAATACCAATGACGTGGGCGAAGGGGATGGGAATATCAATCAACTGGATACGTCGATCGGGCGGCTGGTTCCTCTGTCGAACGGGCCAAGCGGTTACGTCGGACCTTCGTTGTCGTCGCCTGCGTTTGACAGCGCGGGGAATATCTACTTTGTTGCGAGTGTGGCACTGAAGAAGTTTGCCGGGTCGATGGTGCTTGAGGAGCGAACGCTTGCGTTGGTGCGTGGCGTGCTGGATTCGACCACACTGTGCTACACGCTTGAACTTGTGCTCGCGCAGGGCGATGTTTTTGCGGGTCAGAACTCGCAGCGCAATTACAAGGTATCGTGGCTTGGGTTGGCGGATGAGGATTCGATTTCGTCGGCGAGCATGTGGTCGACGAACGTTTCGTCATCGCCCTGGGCAAACAATGCGGCGGCGAATGCGTTACCCGCGAGTGCGCCGCAGCACCTTGGTGGCCTTGCGATTTCGGCTCGCATCGTGTACGACGTGAATCAGGACGGGCTGTATCAGGACCCGACGTCGCCGCAGGGTGTGCAAACTTCAGTGGACGAGGCGTACAACGCGGTGCTGTACGTCGGCAACGTGACGCAGATTCCGACGGGGCCGATCTGTGACTCGATCGACTTCAACAACGACACGTCGTTGTTTGATCCGCAGGATATTGACGCGTTCCTCAGCGTGTACAGCGAAGGGCCTTGCGTGCCGCCCACGGCGACATGCAACGACATCGACTTCAACAACGATTCTTCGCTGTTTGATCCTTGTGATATCGATGCGTTCCTGTTGGTGTTCAGTGAAGGGCCGTGCACGCCGTGCGGGGTGTAGCACAACATGCAGCCCGACCGTGAGGGAGGGCTTGGTCACGCAACTTGCAATCGAAGCGCTCCCTGACTGTTGGGCTCCATGTCAATCCGCCGGCAAATTCACAGGCGGTGTCAGTTGCGACGCGCTACCCAGGCCCACTTTGGTCAGGCCCAGTTGCTGGCAGATCGAGTGCAGGCGGACGACGTCTTCGTAGCCCGCGTTGGGGGCGGGGTCGATCAGGATCAGGACTTCGGAGAGGTCGCGGCCCGCGACTTGCGATTGGATGGCGGCGGCAGAACTCTCAAAGATGACTGGTTGGGCATCGTTGATGGTGAGAGTGGACGCACCGGTGGAGTCGCGACCCACGACGAGGCGGAGTTTCAGAGGTTGCTGCGCTGGGTCGCCCGCGCGAACTGCGCCGGCCTTGGGCAGGCGCGTGGCGACAAACCACTCTGGGCCCAGGATCGCGGCGGACGCCATGAAGAAGATCAGGATCACCATGACGATGTCGACCATGGGCGTCATGTTTGGGCCGGAGTGCTGCTCGTACACGGCGGCGGCGCTGCGCTTGCGGAATGGGAGGTGGTGGCTCACTTGCCGCCTCCATTCGGAGCGTCGGTGACTGTCACAAGTCGCAGCGAGACAAGGCCCGCATCGCGGCACGCGTTGATGACGGGCTGCACGCTCGCGTACGCGAGGCGACGGTCGGCGCGGAGGCTGACGGGGGTGAACTGCTTGGCGCTGGAGAGTTCTGGGAGCTTTGATCGCAGTGCATCGGCGAGGAGCGTGACGGGGGTTTCGACGCCGTCCATGACGAGGCGGGATTGGCCCGTCTTTTCATCAAGCGCGAGGTTGAGGACGATGCCTTTGTCGGGGTTCGCGCTGGTCGCGGCAGAGACGGGGAGGTTCACCTGCGTCTGGTCGCTGGCGAGTTTGCCGACGATGAGATAAAAAACAATGAGCACCATCACGACGTCGATGAGCGGCGTGACGTTGATCTTGCCGGCGGGGGCGGGGTGATGGAGGGGGCGGTAACGCAAGATTCAATCAACGCGACTGCAACTGCTCCGCCCCAATCCCCTGCCCAAGGCTGTGCGTGCGCATCGTTCGCTTCTGCAGTTCCAGTTCCGGCGTGAGTTTCTCGAAGACGTAGTCGAAGATGTCGTTGGTGGTCGGCTTCTCGATACCTTCCGCGGCTTTCACGACTTCGCTGACCATCGTCGAAGCCTGTTGATCGATCGCGGTTTGTTGGGCGTCGTTCCAGAGGCCTTTGTTCACCAAGTATTTGCGCAGGCGGATGATGGGGTCCTTGCCGCGCCAGGCTTCGACTTCTTTTTCGTCGCGATAGCGACGGGCGTCGTCAGCGGTGGTGTGGTCGGCGAGGCGATAGGTCACTGCCTCGATGAAGCTTGGTCCGCCGCCTTGCACGGCACGGTTGCGGGCTTCTTTGGTGGCGCGATACACGGCGAAAAGGTCGTTGCCGTCGACTTGCATGGTGGGCATGCCGTAGGCGATGGCTTTTTGGGCGATGGTTTCGCTGGCGGTCTGCGTTTCGCGCGGGACCGAAATCGCCCAGTGGTTGTTCTGGCAGAAGAAGATCGTCGGCGTTTGGAACGATGCGGCGAAGTTCATTGCTTCGTGGACGTCGCCTTCGCTCGTCGCTCCGTC
>CAZEZV010000273.1:0-5704 GCA_964516725.1 uncultured Phycisphaeraceae bacterium | reverse complement strand
CGGCGGCGACGGCGTCGCGGACGTCTTTGAGGCGGATGGCGAGGGGGTATTGGCCACTGGGGAAGCCGGTGGCGACGCTGGCGATGTTTACTTTTGGGTGGCTGCCCACGCTGGCGCGTGGGGCTCGTAGGACTTCGGCGCACGTGGGCACCAAACTTGGATACACGCAGACAGCGCCGCAGGAGGGGAGACGGACGCCGAGGACTTGTTCGTCGCGCTCGAAGGGGCGGAGTGCTTTGTGGCAGAGGGCGCGGACTTTTTCTGGGCTGTCTTTGCCTTCGAGCGTTGTGAGGTCGAGCATTGAGAGTGCGAGAGTCAAGAGTTCTCGCTTGGTTGAAGTCTTGATGGAGCGCTTGGTGAAGGAGGCGGCGCGTTCCGCAACCATGACGGTGTCGATTGTCGGACTGCGACGGGGCATGGGGGATTGTATGGGTGGGGTTGAAGAAAACGGGATAGTGGAAAAGTAGGAAAGTGGAAAATGGAATGGGACACTTGATGCAGTTGCATCACATTTTCCATTTTCCGATTTTCCCAATTTTCCGCTTTCTTCACCCCACCCGCTCGGCCTTTTGTTCGCGGCTCATCAAGTGCCCGATGGCTTCGATGGGGTCGATGTTGTCAAACAACACGCCGTGGACGGCGGCGACGATGGGTAACTCAACACGGTACTTCCTGGCGAGTTCCATGACGCCTCGTGTGGTTTCGACGCCTTCGACGACGTGGGGCGTGCTTGCGAGGTAATCAGCAAGTTTGCGGCCTTTGCCTAAGGCTTCGCCACAACTGCGGTTGCGGCCTTCTGGGCTGAAGCAGGTTGTCGCCAAGTCCCCCACTCCTGCGATGCCGAAGAAAGTTTGTTGGCTGGCGCCCATGGCTGTCCCGAGTCTCACGATTTCGGCGAGGCCGCGCGCGAGGAGTGCGCTCTTGGCGTTGTTGCCGGCTTGCAGACCATCGCAGATGCCGGCGGCGATGGCGATGATGTTCTTGACTGCGCCGGCGAGTTCGACTCCGAGTACGTCGGGGTGCGTGTAGATGCGCAGCCAATTGGTGGCGAAGAGTTGCTGCGTGAGGGTGGCGAGGCGCGGGTCGTCGCTCGCGGCGATCATCGCGGCGGGGAGGCACTTGGCGAGTTCGGTGGCGATGGTCGGTCCGGAGAGCGTACCGATGGGGCGGGGTTTGGCGTCGGGGTTGTCCTTGCCTGCTTTGCGGAGCGCGTCGGCGATGACTTGCGTCGGGCGAAGGAGCGTGTTGTTCTCGATGCCTTTGGCGACGGAGATCACGGGCACGCCTTCGCGGATGTGCGGGGCGATGCGGGTCCAGACGGCACGCATGAACTGGACGGGGATCGCGGAGACGATGAAGTCAGCCTTCGCAAGGTCGGCGTCCTTGCGGATGCAGTCGATGGAGTCGGCGAGATGAAACTCGGGGAGGCGGAGCGTGCGCCGAGATTGCGCGAGGTCGTCGATTTCTTTTTGGTCATGGCCCCAAAGTTGGGTTTTGCAGCGGTCTTGGAGGAGGGCGGCGGCGACGAGGCCCATTTGACCGGGGCCGAGGATGGCGGCGGTGGTTGGGGTGGGGAGAGAATGGTCAGAAGTGTTGGGCATGGGCGCGGGAATGTGGGTTGGGTTTGTCAGGAAGGTGTGCGGATGTTTGATGTGGTGGCTTGCTGGTACCCCTCGCAACGGCCTTGCGACCCTTCGGGTCTGAACGGAAGATGTGATTGCCCTGTCAATCCAAATCGACCCGAACCGACCTCGAACCGGAGTGGTGTCTCGTGCGTATTGCATGGGCCATTCGGCCTTTGATTCTGTGCCAGCGTACGCTGGCAGCTTCTGGTTCGTTCCATCTCAAATCGCAGCTTCCTTTCCAGATGATGTACCATGTGCTCTGGTGGGAGTTTGCGTCTGTGGTTTCAACTTATGCCAAAGCACACCATCCTTCGCCACGCCGATCACGATCATTCTCACGCTCCCGCCGCCTCAGACGCGTCAGGTAAGACCGTCGCGCTGCAACAGGCTCCGACGAGCGAGCATGTGCATCAGTATGACGACAGCGGCCAAATGACCTGCTGCTCGCACCATGAGATCGCGATTGAGCGGTGGATCAAGTGGGCGCTGGTCGGTGGCGTGCTGGTGTTGGCGACGACGGTCATGAAGTTGCTCAACATCAACGGTGCAGTCGCGGACTTGCCCGCGATGGTTGGTGCGGTGCTGTTGGGGTTGCCTTTATTTATCGCGGCGTGGGATGAACTCAAGAAGGGGCGTGCAAGCAGCAGCACGTTGGCGGCACTGGCGATCATCGCTGGCCTTGCGGTGCATGAATATGCGACAGTCGGCTGGCTTGCGTTTATTCTGGTGATCTTCGGGCAGTTGGTGCGTCGTAGCGCGAGTGGTGCGCAGCGGGCGATTGAGCAACTGGTTCGATTGACGCCTGACGTTGCTCGGCAGGTTGTGAATGGGCAGGAAGTGAATGTTCGTGTTGGGCAGATCAAGGTGGGCGATGTTGTTCGCGTGCGTGCGGGTGAAAATCTGCCCGTTGACGGCAAGATCATCTCAGGACGGACGACGCTGAACGAGGCATCGCTCACGGGTGAAGCGGCTCCGGCGGAGAAGACGCTCAATGAGATGGTGTACGCCGGTACGACGAACCTGACGGGTGGCATCGATATTCAAGTCACGACCGTCGGCCAGGACACGACGATTGGCAAGGTGACGCAACTGATTCGACAGGCCGAGCAGAGCCGCACGCCGCGGCAGATGCTGATTGAACAGGTTGCACGGTTCTTTGTGCCGGTCGTTCTCGCAACGGCGGGCGTGACGGCGTTCTTGATGAGTCAGTCGTCGGTTGAATCCATCCGCGACGCGGCGGGACGAACTGCTGTGACGGTGCTTGTGGTTGCGTGCCCGAGTGCGTTGCTGCTCGCGAGTCCGAGCGCGATGCTGGCGGCATTTGCAGCGGCGGCACGACTTGGTATTTTGATCAAGCAGCCTACGTATCTCGAGGCGGCGGGCAATGTGACGGCGGTTGTGTTGGATAAGACGGGCACGATCACGACGGGTAAGTTCCAAGTGACGCGGCTTGCGCCGGCGCCGGGTGTTGAAGGTGCGGACTTGCTTGCGGCGGCGGCGATGGGCGAGCAGCACAGCAACCACCCGTTGGCGCAATCGATCTTGAACACGGCAAAGGCCGCGCGGATTCAGTTGGACAACTCGAACAACTATGAAGAGATTCATGGTCGGGGCGTTCGCGCTCGCACGAGCCTTGGCGAGATTCTTGTAGGCCGTGCGAGTTGGCTTGCGGAAGTGAATCCGCATGTGAAGGACTTGCTGCCTGCGGTTGAGAGCAAAATCGATGGCATGACGGGCGTGCATGTCATGCGGAATGGCCAGTACATGGGCGCGGTCGGTCTTGAGGACACGATTCGGCCGAACACACGCAACGTCATTCAGCGCTTGCGCGAACTGGGCGTGCGGTATGTGTGCATCTTCACTGGCGACCGTCTCTCCGCCGCGAAGCGGGTTGGGCAGGCGGTGAATGTTGATGCAATCGAGGCCGAGTGCCTGCCCGAAGAGAAGCATCAGCAGATTCAGGGCATGGTGAAGGCTGGGTATCGCACGATGATGGTCGGCGACGGCATCAACGACGGGCCTTCACTGGCGGCGGCGGACGTTGGCATCGCGATGGGATTGTCTGGCAGTGATATCGCGGCGAACTCGGCGGGTGTGGCGCTCATGAATGACGATCTGTCGCGCGTGCCGTTCTTGATTGAGTTGGCGCGGCGTGCGAAGGCGATTACGGCACAGAATATTGTGATTTCGGTGCTGATCGCGATCATTGGATTGGTGCTGGCGATCACGACTTCGAGCAAGGCGGGAAGTTTGGCGCTGCCGCTGGCGGCGTTGTATCACTTCGTGGGCGACGTCTTTGTCCTTGCAAACAGCTTCCGGTTGTTCCGGTTTGGTGAGGAGTTTGCCGAGGCAGAGAAGCCAGCCGAGGGCAACGTCATTCCGCGGCGTGCGGCGAGCGTGCGTGGGTTGTCGGCGCAGCCGGCCTAACAGACATTCACAAAACAAGCCACCAACCCCGCGTTCTTGCGACGCGGGGTTTGTTTTTGGCAACTCTTTGTGGCTGCGGGCGAACCAGAATGCATGAACCGCTCATTCCTGTGGCTTGCCGCGCTCGTTGCCATTGCGCCGAACCTGTTTGCGGGCGTCTTTGATGTTGGCGGCAAGCCGGCGCAGAAGGTCACGGCGTACTTGCCGGGCGAGGAGCCCGCGGCCGGCGCGGCGAACAATGAGCAATGGAAAGTGTGGCTGCGCCATTCGCTCGCTTCGGGCGAACTGACGAAGCTGCGTGCGTCTGCGAGCATCAACAAGCGGGTTGCGGCACCGAATTCTGCGGAAGCTGCGTACGTGCTGGTGTGCGAGCGAGACGAGGCGCAGTCTGTCGTTGAACTGCTGCGCGACGACGCGGGGCGCTTTTACGCGAGAGTGCGCGACGATGCCAAGAAAGACGCACGCAGTCCTGCGGGCAGCAACGTCGTCGAACTGGACAAGGACAAGCCCGCGGCGGTGACCTATTCGTGGCCGAAGTGTCGAGCGACGATTTCGAAGCCGTCAGTGGTGCCGCTGGAGACAGCCGCGAAGGTCGTGCAGCTCGATTCGCTCAGGGCGGGCTGGTTTACAGTGGATCAAGACAACATTGAGAATCGATTTGTGCATGGAAACAACACGCAGAACCCGGGCGCGGTTCGAGTGCTCAAGGATGCGCGGGGCGTGGTTCGGATTCCGAAAAACCACGACCCGTCGATGGCCTGCGGGCTGCTTGTGTTCATTCACGCGATGCCCGACGCGATCATTCCCGACGAGGTTGGGGCTGTGTGCGATGAGCTTGGGTTCTTGTGCGTCGCTGCGGCTGACGTCGGCAATCAGGTTCCAATCGCCGATCGCCTGCAGCGGTCTCTCGATGTCATCGCAACGGTGCAGGAGCGATACCTGATCGATCAATCTCGCGTATACGCGACGGGCATATCGGGCGGCGGCAAGCTGAGTGTGCATGCGTGGCTCGGGTACTCGGAGGTGTTTCGCGGAGCGGTGGCGTGCGTGGGAATGAGCGCGTATGAGAATCTGAAGCGAGCGGACGGGAAGTACTACAAGGGTGACTTTCCGAAGCCCAGCGCGAGCAAGATCGCGAGTCTGCACAACCGGCGGGTTGCGGCGGTAACTGGTGACAAGGACTTTAACTATGAGCACATCAAACTCAGTGTGAAGTTGTATCAGCGCGACAAGATGGACGTCAAACTCTTTGACGTTCCGGGTATGGATCACGAGTTTGCGCCGCAAGCTACGTTCAGCGAGGCGATGCGATGGGTCGACGAGCCGTGGCGAGAGGTGAAGGCGAAAGCGGCTTCGGAAGTGGCCGAATTGACACAGAAGTACAGCCGAAATCGCGGGGACATATCTTTACGGGATCTGACGCACGCTCGCACAGCAGCCCCATTTACGCGCGAGGGTTGGGCTGCGTTGGACGCGTTTGGCGGGCTGCCGCGCACTCCATGATGCATCAGTCGACGCTGCGGCGGAATTCTCGTTCGTGCGAATCGCGTTTGGTTCGCGCGGCATCTAAGCTAGTGCATGTCCAGCGAAGACACCACCATTCACGTCAACTTTGGGAAAGCCATTCCGCTATTTCCGCTGGACTCGGTGAC
>CAZEZV010000272.1:0-5719 GCA_964516725.1 uncultured Phycisphaeraceae bacterium | reverse complement strand
CGACATCGACGTCGTGCTGATGATGATGGGCGGGCGCGAGCCGGATCGAATCCGCGCCGCGGGTGTCAGCGTCATCACTCCCCACGAAGACCTGTGCGACGCGTGGCTTGAATTCGACACACCGCACGGCAAGTGCGTTGCCAACGTCACGGCATCGCGCCTTGCGATGAAAACCGAACGCGTGACACGCATCACTGGCGAAAACGCGTACATCAAGATCGACTACGGCGCGAAGAAGGGCAACATGATTCGCCGGACCGCCAACGAAATCCAGATGCGCGAGATGCGCGATGCGATCGCAAGCGGTTCGGACCTGACGACCCTCAAGTGGGATCAGCTGGTGAACGTTGACATGCTGCAGGTGGATGACGCTGAGCCGATTGTCATGGAAATCCAGGAATTCATCGACGCCGTGCGCAAGGGCCGCAAGCCTTCGATCGACGCCGAGGCGGGCTTCGCAAATGTTCGCACGGCGCAGAGAATTGTCGAAGCCATCAGCAAGTAGCATCTACAGACAGCACAGCACGCACGCGATGACGGTTCGAAAATGCTTCAGCAATTGCTGACATCAACACCCGCTTATTGTCGCATGGAGTCGTGGAACGCGGCCTTGTGATGAGTTGCCAGACGTGTTATTGAAGGCCGCAACGCATCTCTCCACCCCCCAAAAAAAAAGGAAGTTGTTCATGAAAACGAGCCACGTTTGCGCTCTCACTCTGTTCACATGTTGCGGCCTCGCTGCAACCGTCCCGGCTGCGGTGTCCTTTGGCACAGCGACCAATTACCCCGCCGCGCAGCGCCCCAGCGGCGTTGCGATTGCGGACTTTACCGGCGACGGCAAAGCCGACTTCGCTGTGACCGTGGATACACAGGACCGCCTGCTTGTCTTCCCGGGCAACGGCGCGGGCGGATTCGGCGCACCTCTCACGACATTCCTGCCCGCTGGCGGCGGAGCGGGAGAAGTTGCAGCGGCGGACTTTGACCGTGACAACGACATTGATATTGCAATCTGCGAGCAAAACAGCGGCACAGTGCTGATCTACTCCAACACAGCGGGCACGTTCGCGCTGAGCGCCACGATCACGGCAGGCAGCAATCCACGAAACATCAAGAGCGCCGATATCAATGGCGACCAGCGCCCCGATCTTGTGCTTGCCAATCGCGACAGTGACAACGCAACCGTTGCGATCAACGGCCTTGCTGGCTGGACAAGCACCAACATCGCGACGGGCGAAGAGCCGCTCGGAATCGCGCTTGGGGACATCGATGGCGATAACGATCTCGACTTGGCGATTGCCAATCACCGCACGCGAAGCGTCAGTGTCTTCTCGAACGCAGGCACCGGAACCTTCGCGCTCGCCCAGACGCTTGCAGTGAACGCCGTGTTCCGCCCGGATGGCGTCGCGCTCGTGCAAGTTGCCGGCTCTGTCCTGCCCGAAGTCGCGGCTGTCATCAGCGATGATGTCGTCGGGAGCTTCGTCTCGGTGTATGCGAACAACGCCGGCACACTTGCTCCTGGAGCAGTGAACTACGCGACCAGCGGCTCCAACAGCGGCGTGATTCTCGCATCCGACTTTGACGCTGACGGGATCTGCGATGTCGTCGTCACGAACTCAGACTCTGGCAGCGTGTCGGTGCTCGCGGGCACGGGCACAGGATTCGCCGCCCCGCTCGTGCTTGCCACCGGCACAACGCCCACGGCGATTGCGACAGGCCGCCTTGATGCGGACGTGCTTCCCGATCTTGTCATCGCGAACAGCGACGCGAACACCGTGACGGTTTTCTTGAATACTGGCACACCCCCGGCACCCGTGTGCGATTCGATCGACTTCAACAACGACACGAGCATTTTCGATCCCCAAGACTTCGAGGCGTTCCTGAGCGTGTACAGCGAAGGCCCCTGCATCCCAGCAACCGCAACGTGCAACGACATCGACTTCAACAACGACACGAGCATTTTCGATCCGCAAGACATCAACTCATTCCTGAGCGTGTACAGCGAAGGCCCGTGCTTCTGATTGTGTGCAAGTAAATGTCGACCGATTCCCCCTCTTTTCGAGTTCCCGGGGTCTTGCCAATTGGCGAGACTCCGGGGCTTGTTGTTGGGCCTTTTCAACAAGCAGTCAAGAAACTCGCCGCGATGCTCACGCCCTTGGATGGTGCTTCTTGTGCACCTGCCGCAGCCGTGACCCATCCACATGCGTGTAAATCTGCGTCGTCGCGATGTCCGCGTGCCCGAGCATCTCCTGCACGACGCGCAGATCCGCGCCGCCCATCAACAGGTGCGTCGCGAAGCTGTGCCGCAGCATGTGCGGATATACCTTGAGCCCAGCACGCCTCGCGTAGTGGCTCACGATCTGCCACACGCGCACCCGTTCGAGCGGACGCCCTGTATTCGACAGCAAGAGTCGGCCCTGCGAGAGCAGCGGAGATCTGTCAAGCAGCGGTCGGCAGTGTTTGAGGTAGCTGGTGATCGCCTCGCGAGCCGGCTCGCCCATCGGCACAAGCCGCTGCTTGTTGCCCTTGCCGGTCACTCGCACGACGCCCAGATTCTCGTGAATGTCGTTGAGCGCGATGGAGCAGACTTCGCTGGCGCGGAGCCCGCTGGCGTAGAGCAGTTCGAGGAGCGTGCGATCGCGGAGAGGCAGCACGGCATTCAGCGCCTCCTTGCGAGTGTTGCGCGATGTGTTGGATGCAGCACTGTTTTCTGCATCGCCTCCCGACTTCCCGCTTGAGCTTCTGTCAATTGACACATCAACACGGCCGTCCCGAAGGGACGGGGTACCGATCGCGCACGCTTCGAGCAACTTGCGAACTTGCTGCGGGTTCAAAACGTCCGGCAGTTTTTTCCAGCGAGTTGGCCGCTCCAGAAGCCGACATGGGTTATCTTTGATGTGCCCCATCGATATCGCCCAACGGAAGAACACACGAATCGCCGCCGAGTGACGGATTATGCTCACCGCGTCAAGGTTGCGAACAGTCTTGAGCTGTATCAGGTGCCTGCTAAGCAACGGGGGCGTCGCGTCGGCAACATTGTTCACCGACTGCTCGTGCAGAAACCAAAGCAATTGTGCACTGTCACGTCCATACGCGTCCAGCGAATTGGGAAGCAAGCCGCACTCGATGCGAAGATACCCGAGAAACGCAGCGTGCACTGGCGCGAACCGCTCAGGCGGATGCTGGAGGCTTTGAGATTCCGGTTGAGATTGGTTGAGTGCTTCCGGCGCGAGCGACTTGGCCTCCACTGCGGCGTGTGCGCGTGTGGGTCTGGCGATTGCGGTTGTTCGTACTCGGCGTGCCAAGACTTCTGATATCGGTCCGTTCTGGCTTGGTGGCACAGGCTGGGGGCGTCCTCGCCTGCGACGAACGCGCAAGGGTGATCGGGCACGGGCGAGGTCACTGTGCCACCGTCAAGGCTTACCCAAGCAACTGCAACGCCGACTGTGGCTGACTATTCGCCAACCCCAGCACATTCGTCGCCGCAGATACCAGAATCTGCGAACGTGTGAGGTTCGCTGTTTCCGCCGCGAAGTCGGCATCTCGGATGGTGCTCTGAGCTGCCGCCGTGTTCTCGACGCTGATGCCCAGGCTTCGGATGGTTGCGCCGACGACGTTCTTCTGGAACGCGCCGATGCGCCCGCGCTGGCTCGACACCTGCTTGATGGCTTCAGTGACGATTTCCTGGGCGCGGGTAATGCTGCCCGTCACGGTGTTGTTTGCCTTGCCGCTCGCGAGATTGTTGAGATACCCCAGCGTGCTGTTTCCAAGTTTGCGCGTCCCCACCTCTTGAATGCCCAGCGACACTTTCGAGCCGATGTCGACCCGGCTGTTGAGCTGGAAGTCTGCGCCGCCGCCCTTGATCGTGAACGCCGGTGACGATGCCCCGCCTGTGCCGCCCACGTTGCCAAGACCCTGCGCCTCTGCGGTTGAGAGCGTGACATCGACATCAAGGAAGTCGCTGGCGAGGCTGAGTGTCTTCGCCCTGCCGTTGGCGGCGACGCCGTTGATTGTGCCCGCGATGTCCTGCCCGCGTGATCGAACGCCGTTGGTGACTTGATCAGAATCGATCGCCTGCGCCGTTGTGTTGACGTTCCCGATCGTGGTCACGCGCGCGTTGCTGGTCATGCCGCCGTCGTCGAGCACTCGCACCGACACAAACTGGTCCTTTCCAAAGCCCTGCGACTTGAGCGAGAGCTCGCTGAAGCTGCCCGCAAGCGGCGCGGCGGACGCGACAATGCCCGTTACATCCGTGTACTGGTTGATCGCGTCGGCCATTGCCCCGATGGTGGTGCCGCTCGTGAAGGTGAATTCACGCGAGCCCTTGGTCCCGCCAACTTCAACAATAAACGTCGCGCTGGCGCTGCTGAGATCAAGAACACCGACGAGGTTTGGCCCGCCGATGTACGCATGAGCGACGGTCGCGCTCTGCGTGACCTGCACATTGACGTCGAGGCTGCTGGCGTTGAACTTCGCGGACTTGACGCGGAAGTCGGTGACGGACGCGGAGCTCACGCCGCTGGTGACAAAGTCAAAGTTCCCGTTGAGGAGCTTGATGCCCTGGAAGTTGGTCGCGTTGCTGATGCGGTCGATGGTCTGAAGAATTGAGTCAACCTGCAACTGGTTCGCGTTCTTTTCTTCGAGCGAGAGGCCCGCGCTGCTCGCCGTTTGTGTAAGCAGACTCTGCAGTTCCGTCAAGAGGCTGCTGACTTCCTGCAAACCCCCCTCCGCGATGTTCATGACTTGATCCGCACGCTCGGCGTTGGCGATCGCCTGCGTCAACGACTTCTGCTCGCTGCGGAGATTTTCGCTCGCGATGATGCCCGCCGGGTCGTCCTTGCCCCGGTTGATGCGCAGACCCGTGCTCAGGCGCTCGAGCGCGTTATTGAGCCCGCGATTGTTGTGATCGAGAACACGCTGGGCGATCAGCGATTGCGTGTTGGTGTTGATGCGTGACATGAATGCTCCAGGCGTTGCGTCTTGCGTATGCCGGAACGCCAGACTGTTCCCGAGCCTCGGCGTTCTCCGCATAAACCATCGACGCGAGCGAGCGAGCCGTTTACGCGGGCGTTGCTTGTTTGCAACAAGTGCTGCAACCTGCAACGACTATGACGGCGAAGGCGTCGCACCCCGGCAACACGGTTGATCTTCTGAAACGAACCGTGCCACCGACGGCTGCTTTGAGCGGTCGGTGCCGAACCGCACGAATGCACCGACCGCTCAAAGCAGCCGTCGGTGGCACAAAGAAGCCAAACAAAAACCCCGCCGCTTTCGCGCCGGGGCTTTCAAGAGTCTTGTTCTACTTGAGCCTTCGCCCAAGTCCTCCTACCTACTCAAGGCTTAGCCCTGGAGCAGCTGGAGAGCCGACTGAGGCTGGCTGTTGGCCAAGCTCAGCACGTTGGTTGCAGCAGACACGAGAATCTGCGAACGGGTGAGGTTCGCCGTCTCGGCCGCGAAGTCTGCGTCGCGGATTGTGCTCTGGGCGGCGGCGGTGTTTTCAACGCTGATGCCCAGGCTGCGGATGGTTGCACCGACGACGTTCTTCTGGAACGCGCCCAGGCGACCACGAGTACCGGAGACCTGCTTGATGGCTTCAGCAACGACCTTCTGCGCGTCGCCAATGTTACCGGAGACGACGTTGTTGGCCTTGCCGCTGGCGAGGCTGCTCAGGAAGCCCACGCTGCTGTTGCCCAGTTTGCGGGCAACGACTTCCTGGATGCCG
>CAZEZV010000271.1:0-5735 GCA_964516725.1 uncultured Phycisphaeraceae bacterium | reverse complement strand
AGCCCGGAATGGGTTCGGGGTTGCCGAGCCATTCGCCGATGGGCGGAGCGGGCGGCGTTGCGTCCATCTCGGCTTTAAGTTTGGCGTAGAGACCCTGCATGTCGCTGGGCAACTGCGAGACATCAAAGTTAAACTTGGGGTTGAAGATGTTGCGGATGCCGACGGCGCGATCCATCGCTTCGCGAGCGATCGCGAAGGCTTCGATCATGATCTGGTCTTTGTCAGAGGCGTTGCCCAACGCCTGGTCGTACCGCTCGCGGAAGTCCTTGAACTTGGTGCGCAGTTCGGCATCGGTCAATTGCCGGACCTGAGGCTCCAACTCGGTGATGGCGTTGGTACGCTGGGTGTACTTCTTGACGAACCGGTCGTTGCGCGAGCCGATGAGCTTGTTGAGCAACGGACCGATGAATGGGATGCCTTGTTCTGCCATGGGAATACTCGGGTGTTTGTTTTTGCACGGGCGCGATGGATCGCTTGGCCGGTGCCGATGATCAATTGTTTAGGACTGAAAGCATGTGTGCGCGAGGTTGATGCGAGAGGCATCATGTCGGCGTGCCACCGACTGCGCTTCGCGGTCGGTGAGAAAGTGATTGTGGTTTCGGATCGCTCAAAGTGCGGTTGGAAGGTGGCACTTTGAGCTAGTTTGTCACCGACCGCTCAAAGCAGCCCCCCGACGTCGGTGGCACGATCAGCACGCGCGAAAGGGTGGCGGCAGATCGAGGTGCAACTCGATGAGGGTGTCTGGCGATGCCATCTCACAGGACGGCGCAACATGTTCGCTCGCCCGCGACTCGAGAGCGCGGGCACGCGTCGCCAGCACCACGCCAGTGAATCGCTCGCGCGAGGCTCGGCGGATGTGCAGCGTCGAGTAGGTTTGAGGAGCCGGGAGGCGGTTTTGGGAGACGCCGTGGTGCGAGCCGGAGGGTGTCCAGTCGCGCTCTAGATCAGTGGGCGACTGCCACGCCAACGACACAACCATGAGCAGCGTCAGAGCGGCGATTGCGCTTTTGGCGAGGCTTTGGTTATGACGCGGGGAGGAAATCAAGCAGGGATGATAGTCGGGTTTCGAGGTGAAGCGGAAAGGGGTTTGATAGGGTGTATCGGGTGATTGGGTGGGCTACTTCCAAGAGTCGAGCGGGGCGAGCCACTGGGAGTGGCGTCCGCTGTTTCGCTACGCTCACGTATTCCTGCTGCTTGGACTCATCCACTGGACAACAAAAATCACAACCAAGGGAGTTTCCCGCCGGGTGCTTGCGCACCTCGGCTCTTGTTTTACTGCCAGCGGGTGACATGCCAGTTTTTTCTGCCGCGGCGGAGGGCGATGATGCTGCTGTGGAGGAGATCGGTCGTCTTCAGGCGATCATCGGGGCTTGCTTTGCGACCGTTGATGGTGACGCTGCCTGCCGTCAGAAATTCCTTTGCTTCGCGCTTGCTGGTTGCCAGTTGTGTCGTCACGAGCATGTCGAGGATGGATTGGCCTTCGCCTTCCAGGG
Organism: uncultured Phycisphaeraceae bacterium; assembly: GCA_964516725.1. Classification (GTDB taxonomy): domain Bacteria; phylum Planctomycetota; class Phycisphaerae; order Phycisphaerales; family UBA1924; genus BJHL01. Next base: position 4,242 of record CAZEZV010000271.1, on the reverse strand, counting down.
TTGGTTTGGCATGCGTGCTGGTCGGCACGCTCGCGAAGACTTCGTTCAACAGTTCGTGCGAGAGGTGGGCGATGTCGCCACTGAAGAGGGCTTTGCCCGCGGCTTCGGCTTGGGTCATCGCGGCGTCGCCGTGGATGATGCGGGTGGCTTCCTGGGCGAGACGGCGCTGGGCTTCGCGCTCGCCGGGTTTGGTTTGAAGCGAGTGCTCGATCGCGGCGAACTCTTCGCGCTCGATGAAGGTGTAGGTCTTGATGAAGCGAAGCACGTCGGCGTCGGCGGCGTTGAGCCAGAATTGGTAGTAGGCGTACGCGCTCGTGCGAGATAGGCTGTTGTCGTTGGCGTCGCGCTTGGCGGTGAGCCAGATGGCGCCGGATTCGGTTTTGCCGAACTTGGTGCCGTCGGATTTAGTGACGAGGGGCCAGGTGAGGCCGAAGGATTCATTTGAAGGATTCAGCACTTCGGCCATCAAGCATCTGTTCTTTTCTGCCCAAGTTGCACGCTGCAGTTCAGTTGCATTGTCTGGCACCGGCGCGTTTTGCACTTTGTCCAGTTCACGGAGTGCCTCTTCGCGGGTTAGTCGGAAATTTGGGCCAGCAATTCGGTACGATGCCTCGGCATCCAAAATGCGTCGCGCTATGGCGGCTTGTTCCACCTGCGTCAACATCGGATTGTCTGCCAACTTGATACGAAGAGTCCAAATCTCAGAAAGAAGCGATGCCGCTCGCTTCGAGACTAGGTCTTTTCCAACTACAATATTCCCATACTGATCACTCCCCCCCATCTGCAACGTCACGCCGTGTTTCTCGTGCAGTTGCTGGTAGTCATACGCCTGCAAAATCATGTATGAAAACTCGGTGTACGAGATGCCTTGGTCGCGGTTGTGCAGGCGCTCTTTCACCGAGTCCTTCTGCATCATCATGTTGACGCTGAAGTGCTTGCCGATGTCGCGGAGGGCTTCGAGGTAGGAAATTTTGCCGAGCCAGTCGATGTTGTTGATGAGGTGGAGTTTGTTGGTGCCTGCGCTTGGATCAAAGAGCGTGCCGCCGCTGAAGATTTGACGGATTCGTTCGACGTTGGACTTGATTTCATCTTCGGTGCGGAGTTGGCGTTCGGCGGTCTTTCCGCTGGGGTCGCCGATGAGGCCTGTGCCGCCTCCCATGATCGCAACGGGCGTATGGCCTGCGCGTTGAAATCGCGCGAGGGCCATGATGCCGACGAGGTTGCCGATGGTGAGGCTGTCGGCGGTTGGGTCAAAGCCGACGTAGGCCCTGCGGTCGGCCGGGTTGCCGGTTGAGAGGTGTTGATCGAGCGCGGCGAGGTCCGTCACCTGCGCGAGTTGATTTCGCCAGGCGAGGTCTTTGAGGAACTCAGACTTGAGGGAGTCGGGAGACGACTCGGAGGGGGCGGTCATTGAGGATCATACGGAGTTCACCTGCGAACGATCTGTTTTCCACGCCGGGGATGAGGAGACTTTGCGACGAATCCTCGGGTCGAGCCCGAAGTGCGTGCCCGAGACTCGTTGGTTCATCGACCCGGACCTTCGCTCGCAGACTCGCTCAGGTCCGGCGTGGGCAAGGGGTGTTCATCGGCGGAGACCGCCGATGAAGATGGATTGGCGGTGAACCGCCAATGTACCCAGACGGATCGGCGGGGACCGCCGATCTACCCGCGCCGCTACGATTCTGTGTTGTCCCGGTAGCTCAGTTGGATAGAGCAGCCGCCTTCTAAGCGGCAGGTCGTGCGTTCGAATCGCGCCCGGGACGTTACGAAGTCCACGCGCCAGCGTGGACGAACAACACAAAGCGTCATTTCGCGATCAACTCCTTCGCCGAAAATACTGCTTTCGCTGCAACCGCACCAATCGAAAAACTCGTACCTTCTTCTGTCGTTCTGACACCTTCCGCATGCGTCCTTTCTGGACTCTCGCATGGACATGTTCATCGGAATCCTGCTGTTCATCGGAATCTTGTGCGTCCCAATCATCCTTGGGTATCTGGCCAACGGCAAGATGAAAAAACACAATGGCTCGACGGCATGCGCGGCGTGCCACTATGACCTCTCGGGCCACGACCTCTCGCAAGCGCACCTCACCGGCAAGTGCCCCGAGTGCGGCTGCGTCCTGAGCGAGAACTCGGTGTTTCGCACCGGCGCGCTCTATCACAAGCCCGCGAGCCTCTGGGTCGCCGTGCCCTCCATCGCGCTCTTGCTCGTGCCGCCCACAATGCTCGCATGGGTCATGCTCGCGTTCATGCTGGACATGGGCAGAGACTTTTCTGCCGTGATCGTGTCTCTCGCGTTTCCGTTTGTGGTTTTCTTCGCGGCAAAAGTCTCGCAGCGACAATCGCTCGACATCGCGGCGAAGCAGCATGCACATGCGTTCCCGTCGCGACAAGATTCGCCCGACGAATCCAACATTCGCGCCACCATGCACATCGCAAACTATCTTCAGAATCAGCCGCCGCCGCCCTCGCCGCCTGCATAACATTGCCCAACTGCCCCGCTCTGCAACGCTGCAAACTCGGGGTCGCTGGCGTCGCCAGCATTTCGATTTTGGAGTGATTTTTCCCTTGCCACACGGCCAATCCCCGCGCAATCAGCGCCCGCAGTCTTCGTCCCACACGCCCCATACATCCAAGCACACGGGTACGCCCTCGCTCCGCGAGGGGAGTCGCTCCGGCCACGCGGCAAAGCCGTCGCACGCGCTCAGTGCTCATCCAAAGAAGCCGTCTCATGGTGCGCATGACTCACATGCGTCTCGCCCCCATGCGTCAAAGCCTCACGCCCCAAAGCCGCCCGCGCCGCGTGACAAGTACTTCAACCAGATCGAGCAACCGCAGCGTGGCAAGCATGCGCCATCACATACTTCATCACATCCACGCGGCTCCCACAATGCTGGGCAAAGGGCTGGTCATAGTGCTGGGACAAGTGCTGGCCATCGCAACGACGCGCAAGATCGTTCGCACGGCTCGCACCCGCGCCAGCGCATGACGATTCACGACCTTGAGCCGCATACGCCGGACAATTCAAGACCGCAGCGCGGTTCGCCTGAAACACACAAGCCACATGCAGCGACGCCGCACGATGGGTCACACAGGTCACATTCGACTCGTTCGACCCATGCCCCTCGCAAGCCCCACGCCGCCTCCGCAACACACACCGACACAACGCCCGATGCTGCCGCACCAACTCACGCAACAAAGCCTGCGCACGCGATTCACGCGCACGCCGGTGCCGATCGCCCCGCGATCGAAAACACGTTCAAGTCGCTGCACCTCGCCGAACCGCTGCTCAAGGCGCTGCACGAAGAAGGCTACGACACGCCCACGCCGATTCAGGCACAAGCCATTCCGCTGATTCTGTCTGGCAAGGACGTTCTGGGCTGTGCGCAAACCGGCACGGGCAAGACTGCCGCGTTCGCCGTGCCGATTCTGCATCGATTGATGCAAGAGCCGACGGACAAGACTCGCAAGGGGCCGGTGCTTCCGCGCGTGCTCGTGCTGTCGCCCACGCGAGAGCTCGCAACGCAAATCGCCGAGAGCTTCGCGACCTACGGCCGTCACGCGGGCCTTTCGCACGCGATCATTTTCGGCGGCGTCAGTCAGTTCCATCAGGTCAAGGCGTTGCACAAAGGCGTTGACATCATTGTTGCAACGCCGGGCCGGCTCATGGACCTCATGGAGCAGCGTCACGCGAACTTGTCCAACATCAAGGTGTTTGTCCTCGACGAAGCGGATCGCATGCTCGACATGGGTTTCATCAAACCGATTCAGCGCATCGCCGCGGCGATTCCGCGCGGCACGACGCCCCGCCAGACTCTGCTCTTTTCGGCAACCATGCCGCGTGAGATTCAGCATCTGGCCGATTCGTTGCTGCACAACCCAGCGAAAGTATCTGTGACGCCTGTGTCTTCGGCCGCACCGCTGATTGAGCAGAGTCTGTACCACGTCCACCGTCTGCAAAAACTCGCGCTGCTGACCCACCTGCTTGAAGAGCAGGACGCGCAGCGAGCCGTCGTCTTCACGAAGACAAAGCACGGGGCGGACAAGGTTCAGAAGAAACTCAAGCAGGCAGGCATTACTGCGGAAGCAATTCACGGCAACAAGGCACAGAACTACCGCACCCGCGCGCTCGCGGCATTCCGCGATAGCCGCGTGCGCGTGTTGGTCGCGACGGATGTCGCCGCACGAGGACTTGACATCGACGACATCACGCACGTGTTCAACTTCGATCTCCCGATGGAGC
>CAZEZV010000270.1:0-5737 GCA_964516725.1 uncultured Phycisphaeraceae bacterium | reverse complement strand
ACTTGAAGGTGTGGGTTCGCTCAGCGATCTGACGAACGTTCCTTTTTCGACCAATCTCCTCCTGTCCTGCAACAACAGGTTTCAGTCGATGCAATTCTTGGGAAATGCCACGCCCGCATCCGTTCAGTTCCCACAGCCAGGTTCATCTATTTCAACGCTTCCACAAGTCATTCCGCAACTTCCTTGTGCAATGGTCAAGTTCACTGGCGGCTCATATCCAGGAACTACGGTGATCTCACAACCTGCTGAACTAAGTGCCATCGGCGGTTTGGTAATACTTGGAGGGGAATGAGATCAGCCCCCACCGTCGTTCATTCTTGGGCTTCAATAAACTTCAAAAGTCAGAAAACGATCCGCAGTCGATACGTGTTCTAGCATGGACGATTGAGCGCCGGCACTCTGTGTTCCATCAACACTCACACTTTTACTGTGCAACGACATCGACTTCAACAACGACACGAGCGTATTTGATCCGTGCGATATCAATTTGTTCTTAGTGGTGTACAGCGAGGGGCCTTGCACGGCGTGCGGGGAATGAGAGAAGAAACCGGCGAAGAGTGAAGAGCGAACATGTTGGTGGTTGGATTAATGAGAGATGTCGGGGCGGGCTTGAAGGCCATCGCGGAGCCTTCAGCGTAAAACAACAGTGCTAGGTCAACTCCGGCAAAGCGGCTTCACCAGAGCTGCATAGTGCCGTGAACGGAATTCATGAGAATGCTGGCGCGGCAATTGGCTCGCGCTGAGCGGTAAATTACACTTCATGTTTGCCTCACCCCACCGAGTGGCTAGGCCTTGTTGGACATTGGGGGGAAATACCACAAAGAGTGCGAGCGGCAAAATAAAGTTGATTTTGGAGGACACATTTGGGGCGTTTGTCGTATACCACTTTTCAAGAGATCACGGGTATCTGCGCGAGGGGTGTTTTCGTGTCGATGCCTGCGTTTACTTTTTTCAGGAGAAGGAAAAAATGCGTATTTTGAATGCCGCGTTGGTTTGTTCGTTGGCCGGGTTGCCTGCGGTTGGGCAGGTGTGCGTGCCATCGTGGGATACGGCGCCGGGCACGCCTGGCACGACGACTGGGTATGTGGGGGCTTTGACGAAGTACCAAGGGAAGATTGTCGCGACGGGGTCATTTACGGAGATGGCGGGAGTGCCGGGCACCAGCTATGTCGCGGCTTATGACGACAATACTGATACTTGGTCGGCGCTGAGCAATGGACTGACGATGGGCATCGGAAATGCGTTCGGGACATCGTTCGCGGAATACAACGGCGACTTGTTTGTGGGCGGCTCGTATGCATTCGCGTCGAACGTGCCGGACACACGTGCGATTGCTCGGTTTGATGGAACGCAGTTTCACTCAATTGGCACTGGCTGGGGACCCGACACGGTGAACGCGGTGTGGTCAATGTTGTCGACGGGTGCGATTGGCGGACAGAATCGGTTGTACTTTGCGGGAACGTTCGACACCGTTGCGGGTCAGCCAGCCGGGTCGGTGGCGATGTGGGATGGGACGAGCATTACGCCTATTGCGACATCGATGACGATCACTGGCATCAATCCTTATGTGCCGGGGATGGCTGTGTACGACGATGGGCAGGGCGGCGGGTCTCAGTTGTACATTGGTGGTCGATTCACCACGGTCAATGGCGTTACTGCGCCGTTGGTTGCACGTTGGAACGGGACGACGTGGAGCGCGGTGGGCACGAATCTCACGCCGCGCAATGCTACGGCGGATGTGGACTGCTTCCTTGTATATGACGATGGCACCGGGCCCGCGCTGTACGCGGGTGGGTCGAACTTGCGGGTGAACGCAGACGGCATCAACCGCGACTGCGTGAAGTGGAATGGTTCGACATGGTCCGTTGTGGGCAACCACACCGCAGGCCGCACTTGGAGCCTTGCGGCGTTTGATAATGGCAATGGAACGAAGTTGTATGGTGGCGGCACGCTGCCAGCGGGTGGATACTTGTACCGGCTTGACGCGGGCAACACGTGGTCGATCGTTGGGACGGGCGGCAACGCGAGCGTGTTCAAGTTGTTTGTTGACGGCGACACGATGTGGGTGGGTGGATCGTTCGGCCTGATGGATGGCCAGACATCAAACCGGCTCATCGCGTACAGAGCATGTTCCAATGTCGTGTGTGACTCCATTGACTTCAACAATGACACGAGTGTGTTCGATCCGATCGACATCGACGCGTTCCTGAGCGTGTATAGCGAAGGCCCCTGCATCCCAGAAACCGCAACCTGCAACGACATCGACTTCAACAACGACGGGTCACTCTTTGACCCGTGCGACATCGACTCGTTTCTTGTCGTGTACAGCGAGGGACCTTGCACGCCGTGCGGTCATTGATGACTCGTCATCCTCTTCAGTGTTTCACTACAGCACGAGCCAACCGGCTCGTGTTTTCATGAGTGATTTATGAACGCCCTCTCGTCGGGACTCGTGACTAGTCCATGCCGGCGTTGAGGTTACACAGTTCCATTCATCCACTGCAATTCCCAATCAACGCTGCTTCGCAAGTCAGACCTGGCCCGAATGCGAGCAACACGCAAGGGGTAGGCACTGTTCTGATCATTTCAGTCTGGGACTTGAGGATCGCGAGCACCGTCGGCGACGACATATTGCCGTGCTCACGAAGAACCCGACGCGAAGGCTCCATCGCCGCATCGCTCAAGCCCAATGCTCTCTGCACGGCATCCAGCACTTTCGGCCCACCAGGATGTATGCACCACGCGGGAATATCTCCGACCTTCAATGCATGTTGATCAAGCCATGCACCCAACGAAACAGCAATCGTTCCTTCAATCAGAGCAGGTACATCTTTCGACAGCGACATCACGAACCCCTGATCGCCGATCGTCCAGCTCATGGCGTGTTCAGAGTGTGGAACAGCCCACGACGCTGTGGACTTTAGTATGCCAAGACAACAACATTCTCGAACACGATCATCCGCGGGCGGATGCAGAGTATCGATTCTCGCGGCGGGTGCGTCGCATCCAGCGAGCACGCAAGCGCCTGCGCCGTCGGCGAAGAGTGCGTTTGCAATGATCCGGTCGGGGGTTAGGTTCTCTGTTTGAAAATGCACGCTGCAAGCCTCGGCAGCAATCAGCAGCACCACGTTCGCTGCGTTCAAGGCGATCATTCCCTGCGCGACACGCAGCGCATTGATTGCACCGTGACAGCCCATGAACCCAACGTGAACTCGTTGCACCGTGGCCTTTAGGTCAAGTTCCTGCATGACCGCATGATCTATGCCGGGTGACGCGAAACCCGTGCATGATGCGGTAACCAGATGCGTCACACTGTTTGAGGAAAAGCCCGAATCGCGCAGAGCGCTGCGTGCTGCCTCAATTGCAAGCGGGGTTAACTCTCGCAGCCACACCTTCATGCGGTCGCCTGTGGTGGGCGCGTCTAAAGCCAGTGAAGCGGTCTGCTGCGTGTGCTCTCCCGCTTGGCTTTGGAATGAAGCAGGTGGCGCGTCGTCGTGAAGTCTTATTGGAAACAACGACTGCGTGGCGCGCGAATGATCAGAACAGGCCTCCATGATAACCGCTCCTCGCGCGTCGACACTTGTTCCCCGGTAGATGCGATGCATCGTTGCGACTTGATTCTGCAGACAGGATGTTGTTTCAATCGCAATGTCGCACAGTCGCTGCTGCGTTGCGCTGGTGTGTGGATAGGCCATGGTAACGGCGTGCAGGAATGTGCTCATTGTGACAACCCATCCTCAAGGTTCGCGATCTGAACTTCACCTCGCCTGTTGGTGCGCATTCCCCAAGGACCAGCCAGTCTCGCCAATGACGCGGACAGACCGCTGTGCAGGTGTGCTACATCCAGCGCCGCGCTGAGCACACGAGGCCAGCGCAGCGCACAAGAAAGCAATGTGCTGCGTTGCATTTGCGGGGCGACTGTGGATTGCCATTGCCGCGTCCAGTCCCCTTTGCGGTACGTCCTTTTCGCGATGAAAACCGCCTGGTCTCCTGCCAGCTGTCCGCCGCGAAGTGCCCATGTCATGCCCTCTCCCGTGAACGGCTCGCCATATCGCGCAGCGTCACCGACAACAAGCAGTCCATGTGATTCAATGCGAGGACGCACTCGCGTCAAGATAGATGTGCCATGCCACTTTGCAGTGATGGGTGGGCCTGGGAGCGAACAAGACGAGCACAGTGCGGCAACGGCGCGTGCCGGACCGCCGCACTCCTTAGCCCACTTTGGATTCAAGGCCGCAGCACAGTGCACTTCACCCGTACCTAGCCGGACGAATCCAACATAGCCGTGACGGGCAATGGCCATTGCAACACGGTCAGTGGCTGTGAGCGTATTCAGGCGACGCGAATGAGCAGCGGCTTGCAAGTCGGAGTGATGGCTGAAGCTACAACCGATGCCGATTCGACCATTGCTCAATATCCGCGGCTTGAACTCGCTGAATCTATCGAGTGACCTTCCCTGAAGTCCATCCGCCACAATAACGCACGCAGCACGGACCTCTCGGACAACTCCTCGCGAATGAAGCTGCACTGTCGTGATCCTGCCCAGTGCCGTTACCGACGCCGATGTGTCATTCAACACGTACGTTCCCTCACGCATCGCTTCGATCATCAACGCATGATCCAACACATGTCGTCCGACAACCAAACCGACATCGGTCGCCACTCCCCAGCGCCGTGTACCAATGTGCAACATCACTCCGCTGATTGTGGCAGCATCTAAGATGGCGGATGGCAACGGCGCGCCGTTCCACAGAGCCTTCAATGCCGCAACTCCTCCGGGGCTGAGACAACATCCACACACCTTGTATCTCGGAAATGTGGCACGATCCACGAGCAGGGTCCGAAGTCCCGCACGACTTGCTGTTATCGCGGCCGTAGAGCCAGCAGGGCCCGCACCAATAACGAGAACATCCCAGGAAAGGGTACACGCGGCGGTTCTGGTGAGGTCCGTTGCCGCGATCTGAAGTTCGTTCTCAAGTGGAATTGCGTCTTCGCTCGCACTTGCGTTGCTCCCAGGGTGTCGCAACGAATTTGCATCGAATTGACTTGACGTTTCAGTGAACACTTTTTAACGCTCACTTTTCGAATGTGCACGCTGTCGGTGCCATGTGAGCATCATGCGTGCAGGAAACGTCCTGCGAACATGTGCTGCGGCCAGTCCAACTTCTGATACCATTTCATGCAGTTCGTTCACTGTCCACGCCGCTCGCACCGACCGCATCGCATCAATGTGCACGATTCTGCTGGTTGTAAGGCACCTGCTCCCGAACCACGTCAAGAAGTAAGCGCTCTGAGAGCGAACAAGGTCATTAATCACGACAAGACCCTTCGCAGCACGCGCCATCCGGTGCAACAAACTCTTTGCGTCGTTCGAACTGAGATGATGGAGAAACAATGAGCACATTACTACGTCGTACTGGCCCGGAAGATCGTGCTGAACAACATCATGCACGAAGGTATCGCAAATGACGCCAACATTGTCAAGATTGTCTCTGGTCATTCGGACCATGATCGGGTTAATGTCGCACGCATGGAGCGAGATTGAAACTCCCGCGTTCGCAGCAAGCCGAGCAATCGCGATGAGATTGTCGCCGGAGCCTGTTGCAACGTCCAAAATGCGAACAGCTCGTGTGCAATCACTTCCAACGTCACGCTTCAACGGCGAGCCAACGAGTGAGTCGCAGTTCATGACATAATCAGCAATCGCCTGCCACAAGGATTGTGCACTGCGGGAGGC
>CAZEZV010000269.1:0-5742 GCA_964516725.1 uncultured Phycisphaeraceae bacterium | reverse complement strand
GGCCGTAGTGACCGAAGTCGGCGGGCCACCAGTCCTGCGAGTCGGTCATCAACGACGTGAGATCTTTTTTGATCGCGGCGAGGTCAAGAGACTTGAACTCCTTCGCGTAGTCAAAGTCTTTGCCCATCGGGTCAGACTTTGAGGAACGCTGGTGAAGAACTTTCAGGTTGAGTTGGTTGGGCCACCACTGCTTCGTTGTGCTGGCGGCGGTCGTGTGATGGAAGGGGCATTTGGATTCAGTGGTCATGGGGGCTTTCTAGCGTGAGATGCCACGCGGTCGATGCTCCGCCGGCGGGCATGGACTGTGATTCAGATCGTATTCGGATAGTGACGCATGCAGGAAGTGCTCGCGAAGACTCACTGCGAATATTTTGTCGGGTCGACAACTTCCGCTTTCAAAAAGCCTTCTGCTCGTATTCGGCACGAATCACAGCGGCCGCATGCGAACATCGAGCCTGCGGTGAAGACCGGGTCGTAGCAGCTGTGCGTCAATGAAAAGTCAACGCCAAGGTCGGTGCCCAGGCGGATGATTTGAGATTTGGTCAATTCGATCAGAGGCGTGCGCACCTGGAACGCGGCGGCATCAGTTTGCACGCCTGCCTTAGTTGCCAAGTTTGCGGTTTTTTCAAAGCTGCGGATGAACTCGGGGCGGCAGTCCGGGTAGCCCGAGTAGTCGACGGCGTTGACGCCTATGTAGATCGTGTTTGAGCACTTCACTTCGGCATAGCCAAGAGCGAGCGAGAGAAACGTCAAGTTGCGAGCTGGGACGTAGGTGACGGGGATGTTGCTGTTGTCCTGATTGTGTGCGCGGTCATCAAAACCGGCGGCGTGCTTGGGGACTTCGATTGCATCGCTTGTCAGGGCTGAGCCGCCGATGGCGCGAAGGTCGAGCTTCACCGTAATGTGTGATGCTGCGCCGCCCGCGCGGGCGACTTCTGCCGCCGCAACCAATTCGTGGCGGTGGCGCTGGCCGTAGTCGAAGCTGATGCAGTGCGGCGTGAAGCCGTCGCGCTTGGCACAGGCGAGGACGACGGCGGAGTCGAGGCCGCCGGAGAGAAGGACGATAGCAGGACGCATGAGCGATTCTAGATCCGCGAAAACTTTGGCAATTACACGCTGCGCTTCCGCATCACGCATGAATGCGGCTGCTTGCTTGCCGCGACGCACTTTTTCTTTTCGTAGTTCGTGCCGACGACGCAGCCTTCGCCGACCCATTCGGGCGGCGTGAAGGGCAGGATTTCAAAGCGGGGCGATGGCAGCTTGGCAAGAAACGTTGTTGCTGCATCATGGACGCGGATGTCGTACGAAGCCCCGCTTGTGCCACCGACTGCTGCTTTGAGCGGTCGGTGCGAACCGTCAGTTGCGTTCGAATCTGCATGCAATCGCACCGACCGGCAGTCGCCCGTCGGTGGCACGGCCTGTCCAGCCCACATCGCAAAGTGCCCGCTGCACCATTCCCAAAGCTCGTCGTGATCCGTGACGACGCGAAGTTCGCCAGCGGGCTTGAGCGTGCGCCACGCCTCTGCGAGAAAGCGATGCTGAACGACGCGGTTTTTGTGATGCTTGGACTTTGGCCAGGGGTCAGAGAAGTACAAGTGAATCACGTCCAGCGTGCTATCCGGGCATCGCCAGCGCAGGAAGTCGCTTGCGTCGGCATGCAACATGCGAACGTTTTTCCTCATCGCTCTCCGCAGCCGATCCGCCGTGTACATATAGAACTCGCGCGTCCACTCGATGCCGAGGTAGTTGATGTCCGGGCTTGCGCCGGATTGTTCAAGGATGAACGTGCCTTTACCGCAGCCAATTTCGAGTTCGAGCGGGCGTTGTGGGTGTGCGAACCATGCACGCGGGTCAATGCGGCCGGCGACAGGATCGCTCGTGATTGTGTCAGGCAGCGCCGGGTACTCCACGCGCAGTAAATCGCCAGCGCGTGCAGCGTCCTTCCACGTCACGACGCCGATCGTGCCGAGTGCGTCATCCATCGACTTGCCGTGTCCGAGGTCAAGGGGCATGCGAGAAACGAACCTCAACTCACTTCGCCGCGACTTCCTCAGTCTTTGCTTCACTCTTCGACGCATCGCTGGACAGTCCAAGTGCGACGCGCACGGCGTTTTTCACCGAATCAACCGCACTGCTGTCTGTGTCGGTAACGGTTGCTGCAATGATGCCATCCTTGTCAACGACGATGGTCGTCGGAAACACATTCGCGCCGTAGGTCTTTGCGACCTCGTCAGCACCCACCAGCAACTTGAAACGTGCATCGCGAGAAGCCAGTTCGCTGACAGCGTTCTGATTGTCGCGCTCGCGCACTGCAAGAGCGAGCAATTCAACGTCGCTCACTTTCTCGCTCGCAGCGCTCGTCACGCCGTCGGCCAACGTCTTGTGCCATTCCCGGCAGGGCAGGCACCAACTGCCCCAGAATTGCATTACAACCACTTTGCCCTTGAGGCTTGCCAGCGTCACTTTTTCGCCGGTGGGTGTTGACAGCTCAAAGTCTGCAGCCGCCGTCGGACCTTTGGGAGCTGGTGCTGGCGTCACGGCTGGCGCGGGCTGGGTTTTCTCCGGCGTTGCAGGAGTTTCAACAATGCCGGGAGGCGATGGCTGCTTGCCGGGCACGGGGCGCACGGTTGGAGTGCCCGCCTGACGATCTTCCGTATACCCCTCCGGCACCGGCACTCGCAACTCATTCTCATTCAGCGCTGGTGGCGTGTTGTTGTCGATCGCCACGTTGGTGATCTCGATCGTCACCTTGCCCTGCATTGTCGCGCTCTCAAACAACTGCTCAACCATGCGAGGGAACGAGTCTTTGCGTGCGATGGCATACCGGAACTTCTGGCTCGTGCTCGCTTCATTGACGACCACGACGTCGCACACCTCGCCGCCGATCGTCTTTTCGCCTTCCATGGTGAATTCCGTCGCTGCGAGTGCGCCCTTGTACGGCTGTGCTGCAAAGATCTTGGGCAGTCGCATCGTCTGACCCGTACGCAGCCCCGGCACTGGCGTCTGCGCCCCAGCACGCTCCAAAACAGACTTCTTCGCGTGATCGACGCCTTCGATGCTGGACGGCTGCCACGCAACATCCAACTGGCGTCCGCTCTCGGTCTCTGATCCCGAAACACGAATCAGCCAGCCGAATGACGACTCGGGCTTGCGCAGCGCCTTCACAGCCGTCTCAGCCGCGGCGTACGCCTTCGTGAGCGTCGTGCCTTCGGGCGTCAACTTCGCGTTGAACGTGATTGCCTGGGCGTCTGAAATCGCCTTCGCGGCTTTCTCAAAAAGCGCCTTGCCTTCACTCGCGCCTTCGGTTGCGGCAGGGGCTGCGGCGCCGTCCTGCGCGATGGCGGGCACCGTCATCGCCGTGCCAGCCACAACGACCAATGCGAACGAGAAACGACGCAGGAACTGACTCATCTGAATGCTCATTTCAAACTCCAGGAAAACCAACTTCATCGCGAGCGCAATTCGCACTCGTGCTTTCAATCTTAGGAACGCTCTTGCAAAGTCCCTTGCTAAGGGAGGGAGAGGCGACGGGCCGAGGTGTCGCGTTAGTCTTCCTTCGCCTCCACAATCGGCCCTGTGCCGCCTGTTTCAGGTATCTCGAGCAATTCGCGCAGCGCATCACCCGGCTTCTCAGCCCTCATCAAGTGTTCGCCGACCAGCACGATGCGCACACCCCCGGCGGCTAATCTCATCAAGTCCGCATGCGTCTTGATCCCCGACTCACTGACAAGTACCGAACGATTCTCAACCATATCGAGCAGCCGCAGCGTGTGGCTCAAATCGACCTTCATCGTCGTCAAGTCCCGGTTGTTGATCCCCAGCAATGAGTACGACGCATGCGGAAAGCCCACATGAGGCCTCACCCGCAACAGGTTCTCCATCGAATGCACTTCCAGAAGTGTCGTCAGTTGCAGCTGTTGCGCCAGAATCTGCATGTCCACAATCTGGCTGTCGTTGAGACATTCCGCCATCAACAGCACCGCGTCGGCCCCAAAAGCCCTCGCTTCCCACAACTGCCACGGGTCAACAATGAAGTCTTTGCGGAGAACAGGCAGCGGCACCCGATCCTTAATGCGCTGGATGTAGGATAAATCGCCACCAAAAAACCGCTCGTCCGTCAAACAACTGATCGCCGCGGCTCCGTTCACAAAGTACTCATACGCAATGCTCTCAGGCTCAAAATCATCCCGTGCATACTCAGGCCGCATCCAGCCCGCGCTGGGGCTTTTGCGTTTGACCTCTGCGATGACACGGGTGCTGAGCGACCCTTTCGTGACGGCGGCGAAGAAGTTGCGAGGTGGCTCGGCCTGCGCAACCATCGCTTCGAGTTCGCGGAATGACAGCAGTACCTTGCGCGCTGCGACTTCTTCGCGCTTGTGCGCGATGATCTTCGCCAAGCCAGACGGGATTGATGCCTCATCACTCAAGCCCGCGATTCTTGGCGCGCTAAACATCAAACACATTCCACGCGGCTGCAGGCCCGGCGTCTGCTTCGCCGCACTCTTTTTCACGCTTCTTCTGACTTCCCCCGCCCTCGCCGACACCACCGACGTCGTCGACTCCCTCCAAAAAACCGCCGGCAGTGTGGGCGACACCGCCAAAGACGCCGCCGCCAAGTTCACCAAACTGTTTCAGAGCAACCCGTGGGTCTGGGGCCACATTGTCGCCGCGGGGTTGGTCATCACCGGTCTCCTGCTCGCAGACATCATCCGCCCCGGTTCGCTGGAACGCTCCGGCAAGCGCACGCTTGAGCCGCACTCCGCCGCACTCTGGTTCTCGTGCGCGATTCTTGTTGCAGGCGCCCAAGTCATTGGCGGAGAATTCTCCAAGTTCTTGCCCGCCGAGTACAGAGGCGCGATAGACACGCCACAAAGCACGGCGATGTTCGCGGGCTTTCAATACCTGTCCGCCATCATCGTCGCCATCATCCTCGCTCGCCTCATCTCAGGCAGCAGCAAGAACTGCGGCCTCGCCTTCACCGCCCGCTCGCTGGTGTGGGGCACCGGCGCAGGACTGCTCGCATGGCCCATCGTCATCGCCAGTGGATTCGCCTTTGCGATGATCCACATGGGCGTCACGAAAGAAAAAATCGAAACCCTCGGGCATCCGACGCTGCAGATGCTGCTCAACAACAAGGATAACCCGTGGGCTTGGTCGCTTGCGTCGATGGCCATCATCGCCGCGCCGGTTGTCGAGGAAGTCATCTACCGCGGCTTCATCCAGTCAGCAATCCTCAAAGCCACCAGCCGCCCATGGACCAGCATCATCCTCTCCAGCATCATCTTCGCCGCGGCGCACATGCTGCCCGCCATCTTCGCCGCGATCCAGGGCGGGGGCGACATCAGCAAGGCCATCCCGTGGTACTCCGCGGCGACAGTGGGCGTGCTTGGGCTGTGCATGGGCGTCGCGTTTGAGCGGACGAAGGAAATCGGCGTGCCGATCACGATGCACGTGATTTTCAATGCGACCAACGTGGCACTCGCTGTGTTTGTGATGAACAAGCAGGCGGCGTGAGTGTTCCTCGCGTTCACCAATTGCAATCGCGATGAACTTGGTTTCGACTCTGCATTCAGTCGATGAATTCAAGTTGTGTACGCATGTTGCGCATGCAGACGGCGAAGCCGTCGCGTTGAATAGCCGTGGGTCGCCGCGAATGCGGCACCCACGAGCAAGTCGGTATTGTCATGCGGCACCGCGCAGTGGTGCAGGTGACGTGCAAAAGTGCCTTCACCGCTTCGTTGT
>CAZEZV010000268.1:0-5751 GCA_964516725.1 uncultured Phycisphaeraceae bacterium | reverse complement strand
GCTTTAGAATTCTTGCGTCTACCGCTGCGACGTGTGCGGCCGCATGATGAGCTTGGGCGTGCGATCGGAATTGAAAACGCCCCAGTGCTTTTCGACTTCGTTGGGCGCTGTGCCGCCCTTCCATTTTTCGTCGAATGCCTCGAAGTAGAAGTACGGCTGGTTGGCCTGCGTTGCCCAGTGCTCGAGGGCGCGGTAGAAGACTTCCTGGGAGTGCTCGTTGGCGTCGGCGACGATGCCGATCGCCTGATAGCCCTCGGTTCCTTTTTGAGTCGCCCAGCCAAGCTCTGTGAGGATGATGCGGCGATCGGGATGCAACTTCTGAATCGCAGCGACTTGCTCGCGTGTCCACGGAAGCGCGTCGGCAAGAATCTGCTTGTTCCACATGGCGTAGGCGTGAAGAGAAATAAAGTCACATTTTTCAGCTATTTTTGTGCTTTCCGGCTTGTTCCAGAAGTTGTAGTCGTCGCAGGTCGTGACTGGCTGGCGAACCGCAATGCGGACTTGCGTGAGGTACTTGAGGAGTACGTCTGGTGTCGTTCGATAGGTGGACCATGCGACCTGCGTTTCGTTGCCGACGCCCAGCGCCATCACGATGTCAGGAAAGTCGTTCGCGAGTTTGATGGCGTCTTCGACTTGATTGCGGTTCAGTTCGACGAGCTTTGGATCGGTTGCGATCGTGTCGCCTTTGTCGTTGAGTTGGACTTCGGGCGAGATCCAAACTCCGGCGAACAGCTTGAGCGGGAGTTTGTCCTCTTTGATGATCTCGGCGGCCGCGCGGATCGTGTCGCTCTGTCCATAGGTACGGATCATCCGCCAATGTCGAGCCATGATGTGAAGGTCTTCGCGGACTTGTTCGCGGCTTGGCTGTTGCTGCGTGTTTGGGCCTTGTCCGTCGCGATGGGGGCCATAACAGACGCCCCAGCCTTGTCCCGGTTGTGCGGCTGGAATGTGGAGAGTGCGGACGGAGGCGGTGTTCGCCGAAGCTTGAATGAGCGCGGGGTCGGCATGAATGTGTGAAGAACAGGCTGAAAATATGGCACTTTTGAGAAGTACGGCTGTAAGCAGCAGTCGTGACGCACTGGTGCCCCTAAGGGAAGTTGGACGTGGAAGGTGGTTGCTCATGGGGCACAAGATATCAGAACCGACAAAATCCTGCAACTGTTGCAGCAAGGATTATGCGAGATTTTGTGTGTATTTTGTCGCTATGCCGGAAAAATCATGGCTGCGAGCGGGATTTGGCTCTTGCAACAGTTGCGGAGTTCTGGTATTCTACGAAAACGGCTGCGGTCGCAGGACTTGCTTCAAGGCCGGCCCGGGGCGTTGCGATCAGCGAGATTGCGGGCGTCGCGCGGTGTACCAGGATTGGGCTGCTTCGTACAGACGGCTGGAGGATCTGTGAGTTCCGTTCGAACAATTGCCAAGTCGCTCGATTTGTCCGCCGCGACTGTCTCGCGCGTACTGAACAATCGCCCTGATGTGGACGAGGACACGCGCCGGCGCGTGTTGGAGATGGTGAATCAGGTCGGGTACTTCCCGAAGGTTGGGGCGAGGCAGACAGATGTGATCGGGCTGGCCTATCCGGATGAGCCGGTGCAGACGGAGTACGGGTCGTTCGAGCCTGCCCTGCAGAGCGGGATCATGCGGGGGCTGGACGAGCATCGGTATGACCTCAAGTTTGTAAGCATCCGCCGCGACAAGTCGCACGATGAGACGTTCACGCAGTTGTTCATGCGCAAAGGTCTGCGCGGCGTGATCATGCGGTGCTTTCGCAACGATCACGCGATGATCCAGAAAATCGCGAAAGAGCGATTCCCGATGGTGGTCGTCGCGGAACACTTTGACGATCCACTGATCAACTATGTGCGGACGGATTCGTACGAGAGCAGCCGGCGAGCGATCGAGCACTTGGTGCTGCAGGGGCATCGTCGCATTGCGCTGGCGATTCACAATGTCTCGGACAGTGATCATGCAGATCGGCGCCGCGCATACGCGGACGCGCTGCACGTTGCCGGGCTGACGGTCGATCAACGCCTGATCTTTGAGAATCCGGCGAGTTTTTCCGCGGGCGAGCGGCTCGTCGATGCGATTCTGGCGATGCCTGAACGACCCACCGCGGTGTTTGCGACCAACCCGATGACGGCGCTGGGCATCATGCGACGCTCGCAGCAACTTGGGCTTGTGATTCCGCGCGACTTGTCGCTGGTGGGTATGGACGATAGCGATGTGCGGACGCACGTGTGGCCCCGCATGACGGCGGTGTGCCAAGATGCTTCAGCGCTCGGGTATGAAGCGGCGTGCTGGCTGTTGCAACTGCTGTCAACAGGGCGGCAGCAGTCGCTGCGGAAGCACCAGCCGACGACGTTTGAAGTGAATGGAACGACGGCGCCACCCGGGGTGCACGCGCCTGGCACTTCATCGGCTGCTCAATCAAACGGCATCGCGCTGGGAAATGAGAAGGCGAAGAGCGTTGAAGTGACGGAGCAGAAGCGTCGGAAAGCCAAGCGAGGCGGGAAAGAATGAACAACTGCGCTGGAGACTAATCAGCATATCTCTTTTTCTGGTGACGCTTGGTGACAGCCACGCGTCGCCATTTGAATCTTCGGTACATGCTTTGATTTGCTTGGGTTTACTGCGAGTCACCATGATGAATAATTGGAGTCACAATTGCATTCCAACTCGGCGAGCGTTGATTGATCGACTTCGAGCGGGCTTGCGCACCGGCGGCAGACTGACAGCGGGGGCAGTGTGCGCCGGACTTTTGCAAAGTGCTGCGCACGCTCAGGGGCAGTGGAATGTCGTGTGGTCGGATTCGTTCCCGGGCACGCAGCTGAACGCGAATTCTTGGAACGTGCTGGACATCGCCTGGCCTCACAACGGCGAGGCGCAGTATTACCACCCGTCTGCCGTAACGGTCAATGGCGGGTTCATGACGATCACGAGCACGAACCAGCCGATGGGCGGGCGGGCGTATACGTCGGGGCGATTGGACACCAGCAACAAGCACGAGTTTTTGTTCGGGAAGTTTGAGATTCGTGCAAAGCTGCCAAGGACGCAGGGGCTTTGGCCCGCGTTTTGGCTGCTGCCCGGGAGCGATATCTGGCCACCGGAAATCGACATCATGGAATTGCTGGGGCATCAGCCGACGCGGACGTATGCGTCCAATCACTGGGGACCGACGGCGGGCCCGCAGTATCAGACGACGCAGTGGGACGGACCGGACTTTTCAAACACATTCAATGTGTTCGCGTGCGAGTGGTGGCCGGACCGTGTTGACTTCTTTGTGAATGGACAGCAGATCGGCACGCACCGGCAGCAGATTCCGCAGGAGGCGATGTACATTATTCTGAATACAGCTGTGGGCGGGTTCTGGCCTGGGTATCCGAACGGGACCACAGTATTTCCGCAGCGGTTTCAGGTTGATTATGTGCGCGTGTCGCAGTGGAGCGAGCCTTTGCTGCTCAACAGCGGCTTTGAAGCGAGCCCGCCGAACGACACATCGGCGCTGAGTGCGTGGACGCGATGGGGTAACTCAACTCGGAACACGCAACTGGCGCGGCAGGGGCCGGCGGCGCTGAAGCTGTTTGGGAACTTCAACACGCCAAACAACACGAGCGGTGCATTTCAAGACATGACCGCGATCGCAGGGCAGACGTGGACGGCTTCGGGGTGGGTGCAAAGCCCGACGTGGGATCGCATCGGTAATGGCAACTCGTCGCGAGTGAAGATTGAATTTCGCAACGCGACCGATCAGGTGCTTGGGGAAGTGGAAAGCCCGACGTTCACGCGAAGCGATGCGGCGGGGCAGTGGCTTGAGCGGAGCGTGACCGGCATCGCGCCAACAGGCACTACGAAGGCCAGAATGGTTGTCGTGCATGTGCAGGGCGCGCAGCTCGCGGGTGGTGCTGTGTGGTGGGATGATGTTTCGCTGGGGCGCGGCATTGGATGCGATTCAATCGACTTCAACAACGACCTGAGCTTCTTTGATCCGCAGGATATCGACGCGCTGCTCTCCGTGTATGGGGAAGGGCCTTGCGTCCCCGCGATAGCGACATGCAACGACATTGACTTCAACAACGACGGCTCGATCTTTGACCCGGCAGACATCGATGCGTTCCTGCGCGTGTATGGCGAGGGGCCGTGTGCGTTGCCTTGAGGCACGATGAAGAACGATGAAGAACGATGAAGAACGATGAAGAACGATGAAGAATGTTGAAAGATGCTGAGGTATGTTGAAGATTGATATGTAGGACACTTTCTTGGCAACAGTCGAAGTGCTCAACTTGTTCAAGACCTTTGCGGACGGCACGACAGTCGTTCGCGATGTCTCGTTGAATGTGCCCAGCGGCGGGTTCTGTGTGCTGCTGGGGCCGTCGGGCTGCGGGAAGACGACGACGCTGCGGATGATCGCGGGGCTGGAGGCGATCACGAGCGGCGAGATTCGCATCGATGGCACGCGCGTGAACGATGTTGATCCCAAGGACCGCGATGTCGCGATGGTGTTTCAGAATTATGCGCTCTACCCGCACTTGACGGTCGCGGAGAACATCGCTTTCCCGCTGGCGATGCGCGGCGTCGCGAAGGCGACACGGGCCGAGCGGGTGCGCGAGGTTGCGGGGCTCCTGGAACTCGGTGAGTTGCTCGGTCGAAGGCCTGCACAACTGTCAGGCGGTCAGCGGCAGCGGGTGGCGATGGCTCGGGCGATTGTTCGTCAGCCCAAAGTGTTTTTGTTCGATGAGCCACTTTCGAATCTCGACGCAAGGCTGCGTGCGCAGACGCGCCGGGAACTGAAGGAACTGCATCGGCGCGTGAAGATCACGAGCGTGTACGTCACGCACGATCAGGAAGAAGCGATGAGCCTTGCGGACCTGGTTGTCGTGATGGCAAAGGGCCAGTTGCAGCAGGCCGCGGCACCGTTCGAGGTCTTTCAGCACCCGGTGAATCGGTTTGTGGCTGGGTTTGTCGGGACACCCACGATGAACTTTGTGCAGGTCGCGTTGTCGCAAGGGCGGAGCGGCGTGGAGGCTCGGTTTGGGATCAACGTGATTCGGGTTGGCAACGTGATGCCATCGGGGATGAAGGACGGAGAGTCGTGCATGCTTGGGGTTCGGCCTGGGGCATTGACATTGCTGCCTGATGGCGCGAGCGCGGCTGGACACGCTGATGGTTCCGGGGTTGCAGGTGTTGTGTCGGGCGTGGTCGAGTCTTGGGACTTGCTGGGCGAAGCGAGCGACATCGGCGTGAGAGTTGGGAAAGAGTTGTTTGTGGCAAGGGTGCCGACGCCTGCGTGGGTGCGAGTGGGTGCGCCGTGCCAGGTTGTGCTGGCGCAGAGCGGGCTGCACTTCTTTGCTCCGGGTGAGTTCGGCAAGGCTTGTGTGATGAATGACAATCCAAAGGATCTGAAGAGTGCGCGCGATGCGGGTGAGCGTGTTGAGCACGCAAAGACGTTGGTGGCGAATTGAGAATGACGACGCGAGTTGTCGTGATCGTTTAGGAGCATGTACATGAAGATTGGGCAATTCAACATCGAGAACAAGGGCGGCATCATGATGACGAGACTTTCGCGGCGTGGGTTCACGCTGATTGAACTGCTTGTGGTGATTGCGATCATCGCGTTGCTCATCGGCATTCTGCTGCCCGCGCTGGGGAGAGCCCGCGAGTCAGGCCGGAACATCAAGTGTCAGGCAAACATGCGCGGGCTTGGGCAGGCATTGCACGCCTACGCCAACGACTACAAGGCGCTCTTCCCGCCCG
>CAZEZV010000267.1:0-5753 GCA_964516725.1 uncultured Phycisphaeraceae bacterium | reverse complement strand
GGGTCCGTCATGATCGTCGCCGGATTGCTGTTGACCAACACAATCCGATACCCCTCCGCCTTCAGCGCCTTGCACGCCTGCGTCCCCGAATAGTCAAACTCGCAGCCTTGGCCGATGACGATGGGGCCCGACCCTAGAACCAGAATCGTCTTGATATCAGTGCGCTTGGGCAAAGTGCATTCTCCCGGCGCGCATGATGTATCGTGACAAACCGCGACAAACCTCGATGCGCGCAAACTGCAAAGAGAATAGACACGCCGCGCACGATTTCCACTTGCGCGTCAAAAAGCCCCTCCCGCGAGGCTTCGGGGGGCGCGAGTGGGAGGAGTTTGGGGTGGGCGAGCCGTCACATGCTTTCGATTTCTTGCACAGAGTCACGCCAATACTTCCCCATGCCATCTGACCCCTCCTGGCAATCCCTTTCCCACGACCAACGCCAAATAGTTGAAGCCCAACTCCGCAGCCGCGGCATCGACCCCGCCACCGCAACCAACATCCACATTGAACCCACCGACGCCACCGACGCGGCCGAATCGCCCGAGCCATCCCCGGGCTACGACAAACAGCAAGTCACTGGATTGATTCGCGAAGACAAACTCATACCAGCGATCAAGCTGATCAGAGAACAAACCGGCCTGGGCCTCGCGGAAGCCAAAGACATCGCCGATGGGTTGCGCACCGAGTTGGGGATGAAACCCAGGACCGGGTGCGCGGGCATGATTGTGTTGGTGGTCGGTGCAGGCACGTTGCTCGCGATGCTGTGAGAACGACCCCGAACCTTTGCAAATCCTCAGGTCCGGCGGAGATGATGTGCGATCTGTGCCTGAATCACTCCTCGACTTCGAGCTTGAGCGAATCCCACAGGGCAGTGCCCCAAGGTTCATCGCGCGGCTCGTCCCAAGTGATAGTCACAAGCACAACCGCGCCCTTCTTGGTCAGGATCCCCTGCAGGCTCGTGTAGTGCTCCCCTTCTTCTTGTTCCTGCG
Source organism: uncultured Phycisphaeraceae bacterium (assembly GCA_964516725.1). Classification (GTDB taxonomy): domain Bacteria; phylum Planctomycetota; class Phycisphaerae; order Phycisphaerales; family UBA1924; genus BJHL01. The sequence goes on along the minus strand of CAZEZV010000267.1, from coordinate 4,767 downwards.
CGATCTGACCGCACTTGCAGAATTGCTTGGAGCGCACTTCGGGCAGACGACGCGAACCCTCCAAGTACTCATAGTCCTTCACGAGTTTGTCAGCCGACGGTGTGAGCCCGAAGCGCCCCTTGAAAGTGATGGTGCTGATGCGCACGTTGCGACCGGGACCGAACGCTACCCACGCCCCTTCCTCGTCGACTGTTTCCGCAAACTCTCCGGGCAACTTCAGCGTGAGCAATCCGAGGCTGCGTGTGATGGGCCTTCGGCGATACCCAATCAACTCGCCCTGCTCGTTCTTCGCGGCGTGCTCAACCTCCATCCGCAGCGTTTCAGGGACATCCTCCACCGCGCCAAACGTGAGCAGCTCTGCCCATTCCCGGCACGGGATGTCGACAGAAGCATCCTTGCGGTACGCGACCTCCAGCAGTTCGTGAATCTGGTTGTGAAGGATCGCCTCCGGTTCGCCAAGCGGTGCACGCCAGCAAAGGTCCGACCACATGATCCACTTCGCGCGGTTGCACAGCACCTGCGCTGTTTCACCCTCCTCCCACCAAGGCCAGAAGTCGCGCCCCAAGTCTGGATTCTGCTGGACTCGTTTCATCCACGCCAGTGATCGCGGCCCGCCCGGTGTGATGGCGGCCGCACCCGGCCATTCAAACGCAGTTTCGAACGACATGCACAGCATCGACTGCGAGTCCTCATCCATGTCTTGCTTCAGGGTGACTTCGCAGAGGCCTCCGAGCCATCGGGTCATCGCACGCTCGAGTTGGGTGCGATCGCCAGAATCCAAGTAACCGGTTTCGTCACCCGGGTGCTGCTCGCTCTTTGCCCAAGTTATTCCTTCCTGCTGCGCCAGTCGTTTCAGCACGTCGCACACATGCTGGTGATACCCCGGCCCCGTCTGGCTCGTGCGAGCTGTCGCGATCATTTCAGATGGTCCAAGCACGAGCACACACGGATCGCAGCAGGGAAACAGTTGGGCAACGAGCACGGTGTTCCCGCGATCATCCTTCTGCGCTTCAACGGGTTTGTGCAGCCGAACGCCCTCGGCGGTGCTGATCCACTGCGCTATCCGCTGGGCACGCGCCTGCTCGCCTGACTTCGCCGCAAACTTCCCCGCAAGCTCAATGTCAATCCCCATGATCAAGCCTCCCGGGCTCTGAGCCCTTGTTGTGCATGCGAGCACCCACTTTACAGAACATCATTCAGGACGAGCAATCGCTTCGCTTGCCCGCACCAAGTCCGTCGCAATGCCTCAGGTCCAGCGTGTAGTACTGATGTGGACGCCCTTGAATGCTCGTCTGACAACCCAATCCGACTTATGCTTCCATAGTTTCCCCAAACCCTTTTTTCTTCGTGCCCTTTGTGTCTTTGTGGTGATACTTGATTTTGAACAAGCTTGACCGAGTCGCGGATTTTGCGTTCAGGACCACGGACCAAGGACCAAGGACTAAGGACTTTGGACTCGCCCCCTACCTCCTCAACATCAACAAACTCGCCGCCCCGCCCAAAAGCAATACGCCCGCCATCGTCCCAAAGAGCGCCCCGTTGTCGCCCGTCTCCGCCTTAAACGCCTCGCTCACCGGCACGTACACCACCTGCGTCGCAATCACTTCGCCCAACTTCCACCCATATCCCCCCTCGCGCCCATACAGCGCCACCTGCTCATGCGGAGCCGTCTCCGGCGTCGTGTGACAATCCAAGCACTTCTTATCCGCAATCACCATGGGCTTGGCCACAAAGTACGTCCGCTTGCCGCCCCGCTCGATCACATCCGACTTTTCCTTGAGTTCAGAATTCTTCCTGAACGCCTCAATCAGCGCACTCTCAAACTCATCCGCCTTGTTCTCCTTGTTCGTCGGATTCTGCGACGCTTCCCGATACGTGAAGTCCTTGTACTCCTCGCGCTGCGAAAACAACCCCGCCAACTGCCGCGCCGAAAACGCCGGCACCATCACCGGATCAAAATCGTCATACTCAGCATCGCTCTCGCCATGCTTTGTCGCCCTCTGCAACTCCTGCATCTTGGGCTTCACATTCTCGTTCGTATACCGCCGCACCGAGTTCGCCATCGTCAGCATCATCTCCGCCCGTGCAACCGTGAGCTCCCACGCCGTCCGCTCCGCCGACCGCTGCGCCTGCCGCAACCCATACGCAAGCGCCACCAGCGTTAAAAGCAACGCACACAACCCTCCACCCGCCACACCAAACGCAATCCGATGCCGCTGCGCATACTTCCGCAAGGTGTACATCGTGCTCGGGGGCCGCGCATCAATCGGCTCATGTTTCAGGTAATGCTCAATGTCCTCCGCTAGGTCCGCGGCCGTCTGATACCGCCGCGTGCGATCCTTCTCCAGACACTTCATCACGATCCAGTCAAGATCGCCGCTCAACTCACTCCGCAGCGACCGCACATCCGTGCGCCGATGCCGAGCAATGTCCTCCGCACTCCCGCGCGTCGTACCGCGCGACGCAGGCGTGTTTGGCTTCTCCGAACCTTTCGTCGACTTCTGCGCCTCCCCCTTGCTCGCCTTGCTCAACCTCGTACTAGGCCTTGGCGGCTCATCCTCCCGAATCATCCGTTGCATTTCCGGCAGCGACGCACTCCGCAATCGCTCGCGCTCAATCGGCGTCGACCCCGTCAACAACTCATACAGCAACACCCCAAGCGAATAAATATCGCTGCGCGTGTCAACATCAAGCCCGGACATCGCCGCCTGCTCCGGACTCATGTACTCAGGTGTCCCGATGAACTGCCGGAACTCCGTGAACACCGTCCCATCCGTCAAGTCCTGATTCATCGCCTTCGCGATGCCAAAGTCAATCACCTTGACAACAGGCTTGTCATCATGCAGCGTCACCAAGACGTTGCTGGGCTTGATGTCGCGATGCACAATCCCCTTGTGATGCGCGTGCTGCACCGCATGACACACATCCTGAAAAAGTTTCAGCCGCTCGTCCGTCGTCCAGTTGCTCACATCACAATGCTCAGTGATGGGCACGCCCTTCACCAACTCCATCACAAAGTAAGGCCGACCAGTCGGCGTCGCCCCCGCGTCAAACACGCGGGCGATATTCGGATGATCCATCATCGCCAGCGCCTGCCGCTCGCTCTCAAAGCGGCCCACCACCTGCTTGCTATCCATCCCCGGCTTGACAATCTTGATCGCCACCCGCCGCTTCACCGGCGCCGACTGCTGAGCCATGTACACATTGCCGAAGCCGCCTTCACCGATCAACTGCAGAATCTTGTAAGGCCCGATGACATCCCCCGCAACCTCAATCCCCACCAGCGGCTTCCCCGGCACAGTGCTCGCCGTCTTTGCCGGATCAATGTCTGGGAGCACGGGGGGGTCGGGCGACATGTCAGCCGTGTGGTCGTTCACACATTGAATGTAGCACGTGATGCGAACATGTGGACAGGCCAGTGCGGGCATCGCACCTGAGACGTAAATCGCATTGCAGCAAACCGGTATGGACTAGAATGAGGTTCCATACTAAGAATTCACTCGGCCAAGTTCATGAAGAAACATCCACGCCAGTTGTCGTCATCATCCTGGATGAAACTCACTTCGAAGGAGGGACTTGCAGATGCTCACATTCACTATCACAAATCTCGGTGATCTCGGTGGAAACGAAAGCATCGGAACCGGGGTGAACGATTACGGCCACTGTTCCGTGACGGCTCGACTTCCATCGGTCGCGTTGCAGGCAGCGAAGTTTGATCCTGCAAACCCGATGTTGCAATCACTGCCGACCCTGGGCGGTTTCAACTCAACCACCGCAGACATCAACTTGGCGGGCCAGATCGTTGGTCAGGCAACTCTTCCCTCGAACCAGCAGCACGCCACTCTTTGGAATCCGGGTGCGGCACCTGTCAACCTCAATCCATTTGGCGGCAACTTCAGTGAAGCAAACGCAATCAGCGATCACGGACATGTCACTGGTTTTGGAATTGTTCCAGGTGGATCGCATGCCTTCCTTTGGACCGCAACCGGCGGTTCTGTAGATCTTGGGACACTGGGAGGTAACCTCAGCTTTGGAAACGGAGTGAACATTTTGGGTCACGTTGCTGGCCAATCAACCCTTGCAAACGGCGGCTACAGAGCGTTTTACTGTCCAAATCCTGGTGGAATGGTGGATATCTCACCAGCAGGGACGATTTGGAGCCGTGCTGATGCAATCAATAGGACAAACACTATTGTGGGCGAATACTCAGCTCCGAACATCCGCCGTGGGTTTATGTGGAAGCCTGCGACCGGCGCCGTAGACATTTCTCAGCAGAACAGTGTCGCACCACTCGCCATCAATGACAACGACGTTGTGGTTGGAGAGATGTCAACGCCCGGGTCCATATACCGCCACGCGTTTCATTTCGAGAACGGCGTGCTCACCGACTTGAACGATATGATTCCGCCAAATTCAGGTTGGGAACTAGTAACCGCGCGGAGCATAAGCAACACAAACTACATCACTGGCGACGGCGTGTTCAATGGTGCTCGCCGCGGATTTCTGCTCACTCCCTTGCCAATCATGCCGCCCGAGGATCCACCGTTCAATATCGATATGTGGCTCAGAGTGCGCGGGTATCGTCTAGTCATCGGCATTTTGAAAGGCGTGCGAGACGATTCTCCCGGAATCGTGGTGATCCCAGGCAGAGGCCCGGTTCCCGTTCCCGGTTGGGAACGCATGGGGCTGGATCTAGTTCCGCTGCGAGATCAAGAAGTTCTGCGGAAGTTCATTGACAGAATCGGTCGACTAGATCACTAACGCAGA
>CAZEZV010000266.1:0-5759 GCA_964516725.1 uncultured Phycisphaeraceae bacterium | reverse complement strand
CTTTGCGGGGCGGCTGAGGAGGTAGTTGATTTTTGTGGTGGGGAGCGCTGTTGAGTTTGTTTCGAGTGCGCGGAGTTTTTCGGCGGCGAGGGCTTCGGCGGCGGGTGAGAACGCACGGACATTGCCCCAGGCGCGGGCGAGGTCGGGGACGATGTTGGTTGCGCTGCCACCTTCGAGTGGGCCGACGCTCACGATGAGGCCGTTGGCGGGGTCGGCGATTTTTGTTGCTTCGAGGACGGCGTGTGCAAGAGCGGTCACCGCGGAGATGCCTGATGTGAAGTCTCGCCCGACGTGCGCGGCTTTGCCGCGGCATTCGATCATGAACTGCGAGCTTGCGGGGCGTTCGACGACGAGGCCGCCGTCTGGCGTGGCGGGTTCGAAGACGAGGCCATAGTCGAAACCTTGGGAGGCGATGTCGCGCAGCGGTTTGTCACTGTGGAAGGAGCCTGATTCTTCGTCGGAATTGAGGGCAAAGGACCAGGAGACCGGGAGATTTGCAGCGGTGATGGCGGCGAGGGCTTCGAGGGCGACGAGAAGGCCGCCTTTCATGTCGGCACAGCCGGGGCCGGTTGCGGTCTTGTTGTTGGGGGCGATGGTGAGTTGATTGAAGGGTCCGTGGGGATCATGGACTGTGTCGAGGTGGCCGCAGAGGAGGAGGCGGAGTTTTGGAGTTGTGCAACGTCGCTGCGCGAGGAGGACTGGAGGAGGGGCAGAAGTTGCTTTGCGCGATTCGCCTTCACGCAACCAATCTGGCGCGGGCGTGCCGGGAACTTCGGTGCAGGTTGCGCCGAGGGACTCGAGGCGGGATCGGAACCAGGCGCGGCAGGTGTTGAGGCCGGAAGTGTGACGCGTGCCGGTGGGGATGGAGACGACGTGCGCGAGGTCGGCGAGCATCGCGGCGTGGCGGGAGGCGATAGGGGCGATGAGGGAGAGTTCGGAGGGGGTGAGGGGCATGATGGGCATCAACAAATATCTCGTGAACGTGTGTGACGAGAAGTTCGCACACCAAGTCAGTCGCGTTGTCGGCTCGCATGGCCTAGAAGGCCACCCCCCCGCTACGCACGGGCTGGAAGCCCGTGCCACTGGCTACATGTCTTTGAACAGGCTGACGAGTGAAAGCACGACGAGGACCGCTGCGACTGCTTTGATGATAGTTACTTGTCTGTTGATCGGCAGGTTGGTGATGCGTTCGCCGACGTTGGCGAGGACGCGTCTTTGGCGGTCGGCGATGGAGCCGTGGCGCCAGGTGAAGGTCTTTGAGTTCATGCCGTTGAGTCTGGCGACGGAACCCAGAGTTTGTGCCACGAGTTGTGCGTCGGGTTGCTCGACGATGCCGCTGGTGGTGCGAGAGAAGCTTGCAGACGCGGTGATGTGGGCGAGGGCGAAGGCGTCGGCTTGCCACTCGAATCGGCGGCTGACAGCACCAAAGACGAGGAAGCCGACGAGCATGCAGGCGACGGATGCGAGCATGGTGGTTGTGGTTTGGTCTTGAGGGGTTGGTGGCGCGAAGCGGAGGATGAGTTCGGCGATCCATGCGCAGGCGAGGACGCTGCCGAGCGTTGCGCCGGCGAGCCATGGCAGGTGTCTTTGGCGAACGTGCGCGACTTCGTGGGCGATGACGACTTGAACTTGCGGGAGAGTGAGGCGTTCGAGGAGCGCGTCGGTCAGTAGTAGGTATCGGAACGGGTGGAGCATGCCGAGGATCGCGGCGTTGACCACTTGGCCGTAGGTGCGCCAGACCCACGGGCCGTTGAGGCGGACGCGGTATTGCGTGCTGATCTTCTTGACTGAGTCGTCGAGCTCGCCGGGTCCGAGGCGGACGGTGTCCCACAGCAATCGCAGGAGGAGCGGCGTCAAGAGGATGACGATGAGCGCGCCGATGAATTGGGCGACGCCGGAAAACTTCGCGGCGATCGCGGCGGCTTGGTTATATCGAAACGCCGCGAGCCAGGCGGGGAAGCGGTCGCACGCTTCAGACCAGGTGAGCAGGAGCGCGATGGGAATAAGGAGGAGCAGGACTTGGTGACGGAGTTGGCTCCAGACCCATGCGTGGCTTGAGATAATCGGCGAGATCGGATTGCCTCGCTCGATGTCGCGGATGAGCAACGCGTCTCGGAGACGGCGCTCGATAGGGGCGATTGACCACCATGTGGACGTGATGATGGCGAGCACGGGGAGCGCGATTGCGAGTTCATCGAGGAGCACGCGTTCGCCCATGCGTGAGCGGACCCAGGCGTCCCAGTGAAGTACAAAAACAGAGAAAGCTAGAAATGAAAAGGCGCTGATGCGTACTGCGAGCATGAGGCGGTGCGTCCAGTCCACGAGGCGGACCGAGCCGCGGGTGTCGAGGCGCTGGCCGACATAAAGACACCAGATGTGGAAGGCGCAAGCGAGCACAGCAGCACCGACATATGGAAGGGCGGCTTCGAGGTGCGTGAGGGAGAACGATGCGTTGGAGTCATCCCAATCGAGTACGTCGCGGAATCTCGCGAGGAAGAAGGTGAGGATGAGGAGGGCTTGGACCATCGGGGCGCGGATGGTACGGAATATGAACGGGCCGCACAAAGCAACAAGGGCGAACCATGCGGTTCGCCCTTTGCGTCTTGTGGGGTCTCTCAACCCTGCTCACTGGATGACTTGGCTTTGGCGATTGGTGTGATCGCTGGTTGGTTGCTTGGACAGTTTCAGGATTCAGCACATTGCGAGGAAGCTCAGGAGGCTGAGGATCACGATGCGTTTGCGGGTGTCGTTGATTGCCATGAGAAGTGTCATAAATGCCTCGTCTTGAATTGTGATGTTCTGCGCCTCGCCTTCTGCGAGACTTCCAACCGTGCTGGAGAGGAAGTAGCCTGCGGGCTGCTTCACTTCCAACGCGACCGGCTCCAACGTGGTGCCGACGATACTCATAGTTCAATCCACGTGCCAAAGTCCGGAGCGAGACGGTGCGGCACGTCCGAAACAGCTCGGACGCGGCACGAGACATCAGTATACCGGAACTTGATTGGCTTGTGAAGTGCAAGAAGCGCGGTTATCTGGTTTTGGGACGGCGTAAAATCGTGTGATGGGGACGTGGGTGGGGCTGAGAACTGCAGAACACATCGCTGCACGGGCGGGCGGCGGCGTTGCATGTGCGCGACGTGTGAGGGGTGTAGGGAGCGTTGACAATCGCGTGTTGCGTGATGTCATCATGCACCATGCGGTGGCTGTGGTTGCGATAACTGTGGTGCGGAAACGCAGCGGCTTACGAGTGCTGTGGGAGCGATACGCTTGCACGAAGGTTCTCGGAAGCGAGGAGTGCGAGCGGGGATTCCGGTGCCTAGCGCGGTTTCACTGAATTCGTCGCGTGGTGTGCATCGCTCATCACAGAGGAACAGAGAAGTAAAGAGAACACCGCAAGGCACAGAACCGCAAGTAGATATCAAGCACTTCCCGCTTCCCTTCTCTGTGACTCTGTGGCAATCGACTTGCTTGCAACGCCGCTGCGAATGAAGTACAACCGCTCCAGCAGCATGGATTTGGTCAGGATGGACATTGAGCAATGAGCATGGATACAAGAAGCGAGAACTTGAAGGTTCATAGAACGCGCGGCGTTGCTGCGGATTGGGTGCGATTGGCGCGTGTTGCGTGCTGTGCATTAGTCGCGAGCGCGAGTGCGTTGTTGAACGCGGCACACGTGTATGGGCAAACTGCAATGGAGAGCGGGGCGGGCGGCGTTGTGGCGACGATGCGGCGGGAGTTGGATACGTCGAGAGAGATGTTTACGTCGCCAGCGGAACCAGAAGCGAAGCGCACGGCGAGCTTGGGTGCGATCGTGGCGGACGCGAGGGCGGAGTTGTGGAATGTCGCGTTGATTTCGGGCGGGAGGGTGATCGGTCGCGGGATCGGTGCGACTTCGCGAGCCGCGCTGCAACGTGCGGCGGCGGATGCGAGGGCGCACTTGCCAGCGGCGAATGATGCGCTGCAGGAATCGGAGCAGGTGAAGAAGGTCCGCGAGGCGTTGCTGAGCGTTGAAGTGGCGAGAGGGAGAATGCCACTGGAGATTGTCACGTACTTTGACGCGGAGAGCGTGGTGCGTGCTGGGCTTGAGGGGCTGGCGGTTGTGCCGGCGGCTGATGTGAAAGATGGGAAAGTTGTCGTGGTGTTTCCCAGCGACATGCTTGCGATGGGGAAGACTGTGCCGCAGTCGCTGGTTGCTGCGATTTCGGAGGCATCCGGGGATGCGGCACTCGCGATGCCGGGCATTCCCGGGCATGAAGCGGGGGACTTGATCAAGGCGGGTTGGAAGTTTGAGCGGTTTCGTGTTGAGCATCAGGTGGAACTGGTGCGGGGAAGGACGGCGATGAGCTTGACGCGCGGGGGGCGAGTAATTGAAGAGCGCGAGATCACGCAGAAGGAACTGAAGCGGTGGCGTGATGGGATCGCTCAGCATCTTGACAATCGCGCACGTGTGGACGAGCACAACGAGAGCTCGTTGGTCAGTGATTACATGCCATCGCTTGATCGCGATGGCGCGAACGCGGATGAACTCGAGCAGGCGCTTGTGAACTGGGCTCGCTGGAAGCAGTTCATGATTCCCACGCAGCTTGAGCCACGCAACGCGCCGAGTACCCGCGAGGAGTATGTGTCCTGGGCGGAACGCGACATCCCCGCCGCGGCTGCGCGTTGTCTTGCGGCGTTTCCGAGGCGAGGGACGCTTGCCGTGACTGTGCCGGGCGCACTGAAGAAATCCGGAGTGAAGGGGTTGGATGAGGGCGTCGGCTCCGGCGCTGAACTTACGGACATGCGTGTTGAAGTTGATGGAATGGTTGTGCGTCGCGCGTATTGTGTGCATCACGGATGGGACGCACGAATTCCGGAGGCGGCACGCGGGATCGCGGCGCTAGCGTTGGTCCGAATGCTCAGCGAGCAGCAGTTGCGAGATGAACGGAGCGAAGCTGGCGTGCAGGCGCGAGGCGCGGTGCAGAGTTTACTTGCTTCTGGGCAGCCCGGCACACTCGTGCGATACATGCCGTGGCTGGGGTGGGCTGCGGTGGAACTCTCGCCGCCCGAATGGCAGGCAGATGGCTCGATCAAGTGGCCCGAGCTTGGCTGTGCGCCTGTGCTGCGTGAGATGCGCGGGATGATCTGGGAAAAACAGATTGACCTTGCGACGGCGCAGGCTGAGGGGCTTGATCTCAAGGGAGCGATTTTGTTTGGGCAAGGTGTCGAAGCGCGGCGGCAGATCGGGTGGCAGACGGCGCGGCCCGTGGCGTTTGCGGCGACGATGCTGCGCGATCCGCGGCTGACTTCGACGGAGGAACGCAACGCGGAGATCATGCGGCTGGTAGCCGGGATGCGGTTTTTGCGGCAGTTGACGCTGGATGAGACTTCGACGTGGCGGACGCCGAGGGCGGATCGGGCGATGTATGGCGTGAGGAACGCACCTTGGGATCAGCGGCAGAGTTTGGAGGCGAGTGTGATGACGCTTTTGGCGGTGGAGGAGATGATTGGGAGTTTGGAGTAGGCATTGGTGACTGGGGATTGGGCACTGGCAAAGGACGGGGGATTCGGCATTCGGCATTCGGCATTCGGCATTCGTGATTCGTGATTCGTGATTCGTGATTCGTGATTCGTGATTCGTGATTCGTGATTCGATCAGATTGTAAAAAAAACGGCGCTGTGGGCGCCGTTGTTTTTTGAATTAGTTCAACCGTGATTTAGTAGCGGTAGTGGTTGGGCTTGTAGGGGCCGTCGACTGGTACGTTGAGGTACTCGGCTTG
>CAZEZV010000265.1:0-5763 GCA_964516725.1 uncultured Phycisphaeraceae bacterium | reverse complement strand
TGAAAGCAACAAAGGTGGACGGCATCTACACGGCGGACCCGAAGAAAGACCCAACCGCGAAGCGGTATGACGTCGTGACCTACGCCGAGGCGATGGCGAAAAACCTGCGCGTCATGGACATGACGGCGATTGCAATGTGCAATGAGCACCATGTGCCGGTGCTGGTGTTTGACTTTAGGGAACCCGGGAACATCGCCAAGGCTGTGCGGGGTGAACGGATCGGCACGCTGCTGCATCATGGGTAGCGAGCATGCGGGTCGCGGGAGCATGCAACGCGAGAATCGACGGACAACGGCGCGATAATGTCGACCGCCGAAGGCCTCCCTCGATGCCCGGTGCATGGAAGAAGCCCAAAGCGAACTTTTTGCCGATGATTCTCGTTGTGTTGTTGGATTGATGGCTGAAATACTGAGCATAAACGGCATCCACGTGAGCACCACTTTGACCAATCGCATGAAACTTCTTCTTCGTCAGCACTCCACGCTGCCGGTCGTGCTCCTCGCGCTCGCAGGAACGTGTGTTCCTGTCTACGCCCAGCCTCCTGCGACTGACCAGCAGCCAGCTGAGCAACCCGCACAGCAACCTGAAGGTCAGCCTGCAGCTCAGGGCCAACAGGTTGAACTGACCTTCGCACCGGCGCGCGAGCCAGACATCTCCGAGCAGCAGCGTCTGCGACTCGCCCGCGTTCTCACGCGCACGGTCCTCATGGATCTGCGCATGAACGCAGAGCCAACGAAAGACGACTACACACTCGCGGCGGTGATGCTCAAGGACATCACAAAGATAGTTCCCGCCGATCCGCAGGCCATCCGTCGCTGGATCGAAGCCGCGCACGCCGCGGGCGATGAAGAGATGGTGATCGAGGCAACCCGCGCGCTGGTCAAGGTCGATCCTGCTGACACCGTTGCGCAGCTCCGCCTGCTGACACGCCGGTTCTCGCAGATTCAGATCGCAAAGGACCGCTTGGCAGCCTATGAGCAGTTCATGGACAAGGCCGGCACGGTCGACTCGTCCGTCCGCTCGCGCCTCGCCCTCGACGCCGCGCTCCTCGCCCGCGACATGGGCAGCGAAGACAAGTTCGTCGCGCTCCTCACCAAGGCAACGCAACTCGACTCAACCAACAAGGACGCGGCGTTCCTCGCCTTCGCATACTTCTCGCAACGCTCGCCCGACGACATGGGGCGCCTCGAACTGCTCAGCAACCTTCTCATGGCCGACCCGCTCGACGCGAGCGTCCATATTCAGATTCGTGACCTGCTCGCCTCGCGCGGCGCGTGGGCCGCTGCGGAGCGCTTCCATGCGATTGCAATTCGCATTCTCGACGCCAAGCGCGTCTCCGGTATCGAGCAGGACGTTGAGACGCTCTGTCTCCAGATGAACGCCCGAAGCCCGGCGAGAGCCCTCGCGTCAATCACAGAGCGCCTCACAATCCAGCGCGACATGCAGCGCGCCGTATTCGACCAGAAGAAGAAAGGTGACGAGGCTCTCGCCGCCGTCGCGCCCGAGGACGTGCGGCTCGCAATCCCGCTCGAGGAGTGCCGCCTGGTCGCCGCGCACGCTTCGGACAATCGTGACGCGCTCAGCGCATCGCTGGCCGACATGGCAAAGTCAGCGGGGCTCGCGATTGAAATCCTTCAGGACGCAACGAGGCGCCCGCCGGAAATCGACGAGGCGCAGGCGCAGGAGGAAGTCATCGAGACTATCTACCGCCTCACCATGTGGCGCCTGCTGACAAACTCGGAGGTCGAGTTCGCCAAGTCGGTCGCGTTGCAGGTCACTGAAAAAATGGCCGCCGACGATCTTCGCCGGGAGCGGTTTGTGCCCTGGATTTCGCTGCGCTCGGGCGATGCGCAAGCCGCGCTCAGCAAGTCCCAGGAATTGATCGACGCCGAGCTGGACGACGAATGGACGCTCGTCTGCAATTCGCTCGCGCATGAAGCAATCAATGCAGCCAACGCCGGCGCAGCGTCAAGCAACACCACTGAAAAACTGCGCACGCTCGGCTCAATCGCGCCGCTCACGCCTCTGGGAGCCTGGGCCAACTGGAAAGCAGGCGCCATCAAGCCTGAAGCCGAGTCCGAGACCGCAAAGGCGATGACAAAGTATTGCAAGAGCACCATCCCGCAGTGGATGGACCTGATGATCACGAATGTTGACGGCTTCCAGCGCCTCTCCGCTTCGCAGCCTTTCAGCGCGGAGGTCATGTCCAACACCTCGCTCACGATCAGCTTCCGGAACACGTCCCCGATTCCCCTTGGCCTAGGTGCCGATCGCACGATCAACTCCCGCCTGCTGGTCGGTCCCAGGCTCGACGGAGCGCACGCGCTGCCTAGCCAGTTCATCCAGCCCGAGGTGCTTGAGGCAAATCAGCGTCTGCGCCTCATGCCGGGCGAGGAACTCAAGGTGATGTTCTGGCCCGCAGAAGCAGCGCTGGGGTGGGCAATGGAGAGCGTCTGCGATCAAACTTCTCGCCTGCGCTTCAGGGCGCTTCAAGGGTTTGAGATTGACGACAAGGACATTCGCTACGCGCCCGCAGGGTGCCTTGACGTCGACGCGAACACAATGAGCGTGGCACCGCTTGAGGACGCCCATCTGGACGCCCCTGCGCTGACCGAGCGTGTCCTGAGGGCCGGCGAGGCTCGCGTCCCCGCGCTGCTGCTCGCGTCCCGCCTGCGCTTTGCGATCCTCGCGGCGGGTCCCAACGCCAACATGATGGGCCCGGAAGTACAAACATTGCTGCGCGCGTGGGCCGCAAGGTTTGCCGGTTCCGCGCCGCTTCTAAGGGCGCTCACCCTGTGCGAATTGCCGGGCCCAGCCGACTGGCAGATGCAGAGCATCATCGACGAAGTGGCGCGAAGGGATACTGACCCGCTGTCGCTGCGTTGGTTCATTTTCACGCGCGTCTCAGACCCCGCCGACCCGATCCTTGCCACGGCGATCACAAGCAGCGACCCAGTCCTCTCGCAGGTCGCAACGCTACAGCAGGCGAGGCTCAACGCCGGCGCACGAACCTACAGCAAGTTTGGCGTGAAGGGTCTGCTCACGACCGACGACAAAGTGGACGCAGAAGCTCCAGCCGCCGCAGTACCCGAGAAGTAAGCCTTATTCCGCCTCACCTTTCACGACAACGAGGCCCGTCATTTCCGGCGATACTGTCGCGCCGTGCTCCACTTCAACGATGACGACCGGGTCAGGCCGGCGCGTGGCGAAGAAGCCGCCCGCGCGGAACGGGTCGCCGTGTTGATCATAAAACTCGCGCAGATCAAGCGCGATTCGATCACCCGCCTTCCACTCCCCGATCGCTCGCGAGAATCGTCGATTGACCCACATCCTCGCGTCCGCGAACGACTTTCCCGAAGTGTTCGCAGCCGAGATACCAGTGCCGTCGCGGACAACCTGCACATCAACAACGCCCGTGTGGCTCACGCCCGCGGGGTAGGGGCGCGCTTCCTGAAAGTTTCGGGTTGAGGTCGAGGAGCACGCGGCGAGGGTGCCGCACGCAACAAGAACAACCGCAACAGTGAATCGAGACGCGCGTGGAAAGGTGTGCGACACTGATGGCGTGAACATGCACCTAAAGTAGCAGTCCTTACCATGTCCTGCGAATCCGCCAGTAAAAACGCCACCGCCCCAAGCCCTGCCATCCGCCCGGGTGCCGAGTCGCTGAACGCTCGCATCATCGGACGCGCAATCGGGGGTGGCACTTGGAACTGGCCCGGTGCCGGCGCGCACGCCGGCATCGACCCACGCATCGCATCACTCGTCCCCGGCTTCGACGCTCCGTTTTTCCAAGCCGGCCTCGCTGGATACTCCGACGCTGCCATGCGCATCATCGCACGTAGACACGGCTGCCCCTTCTGCGTCACGGAAGCCCTCCTCGATCGCACGCTCCTCGCGGGCGGGCGCGGATTCGATAAAGCAGACCTTGGCGAGCTCAACGACAACATCCCAGGCGGCAAGGAAGACCAACCCCTCGCCTGCCAGATCATGGGCAGCGATTCCGCCGAGATGGCCGCGTCCGCGATCAAGGCGATCGAGCAGAAAAAACGCACGGACAAAGCCTACCGAATGCTCGCAACAACAGGTACGCCGTCTCTCCGAGACGGCGATGTTCCATTTGCGCCGCCTCTCCAAAGCGGACACGGAAGCGCAGCCGAGACGAATTCTCTTACCTCGCAACGCCAACACCTCCCAGACGGCGAACAAGTCGGCTGCTTCGATCCAACGGAAGGTTTGGGCGATGAGTGGAGTTGCGATACTGATGAAATCGATGAAGTCGACGCAGTTGATAGAGTCGAACATCAGCCAACATTTGCCCACCCCAACCTCTCTCGGGCGAAGGGGCCTGTTGCTTCCACTTCGTCACTCTCCTTCCAAGCCATCGACGTGAACCTCGCCTGCCCCGTCAAGAAAATCGAGAAGAAGTCCCGGGGTGGGCACTGGTTGACTGACCCGCGCGGTGCGATCCGCCTTCTCGAAGCCGTGCGTGAAGCCGTACCTGCATCGATCCCCTGCACGCTCAAACTCCGTCGCAGTTTTGACGACACGCAGGAAATGGTCGACAACTTCCACACGATCTTCGCCGCGGCGTATGACATGGGCTACGCGTGGGCGACGGTGCACGCTCGCACCGTCGAACAAAAATACATCGGCCCGTCGCGCTGGACGTTCCTAAAAGACCTCCGCGCCTCGCACTCCGACAAGATCATCTTCGGCTCAGGCGACATCTGGAACGTCGACGATATCTTCCTGATGATCGGCTATGCCGGCATGTCAGGCGTCTCCGTCGCCCGCGGCTGCATCGGAAACCCATGGATCTTCCGCCAGGCCCGCGAACTGATGCAAGGCAAGCCGCCAACCTCCCCCACTCTCGCTGAGCAACGTTCGGTGCTGGGCGAACATTTCCGCCTCGCCCTCGCCTGCACACGCCGCTTCCGCCAACCCGAGCAAGCCACGGCGATGATGATGCGCAAGTTCGCGATTCGCTTCGCGATGCATCATCCGGACTACGACGCGGTGCGCAAACGCTTTATCTCTGTTCAATGTCTTTCCGATTGGACAAGCGTGCTCAATGAGCACTATCAGCCCAATTGACAGTGGCACAGGCGTTGTCGCCTGTGCCCGGACCTTCACTGACTTCCGCCACAGGCGAGGACGCACCCCGAGCCTGTCCCACCACTCAAGAACACACCCTTGAACTCCGACTCTCCAACACCCTTGCTCTCTGTCCGGCACCTCTGCGTCCACTTCCCCATCCGCAGCGGCTTGCTCCAACGCGCAACCTCAACCGTCAAAGCTGTCGACGACATCTCCTTTGAAATCCAATCGGGCCAAACCCTCGGCCTCGTCGGCGAATCGGGCTCAGGCAAGTCCACCGTGGGGCGCGCAGTGCTGCGCCTCATCGAGCCAACCTCCGGCAGCGTGCGTTTTCAGGGGACCGAACTTACCACAACATCCGCCTCGCAACTGCGCACTCTCCGCCGCAAAATGCAGATGATCTTCCAAGACCCCGGAAGCTCCCTCAACCCACGCCACACCATCAGTGCAACCCTCACCGAACCTCTCCTCGTCCACGAGGTCGCCTCGACGCACAAGGAGGCCCTCGAACGCGCCAAACAACTCCTCCACCGCTGCGGCATGCCCGACTCCGCTCTCAACCGCTATCCGCATGAATTCTCCGGCGGCCAAAAACAACGCATCGCCATCGCGCGAGCACTCTCTCTCGAACCGCAACTCATCGTCTGCGACGAACCCACCAGCGCG
>CAZEZV010000264.1:0-5785 GCA_964516725.1 uncultured Phycisphaeraceae bacterium | reverse complement strand
GATCTAGGCGTTGACTTTTCCCCCGTCACCAAAATCTTGCAGATCGGCAGCCCCAAAGGCATCGCGCGCATCGTCCAGCGCGCAGGCCGCGCCAATCACCGCCCGGGCGAATCCAGCGTCGTGTACTGCGTCCCCACGCACGCCCTCGAACTCATCGAAACCGTCGCCGCACGCGAAGCCTTCGCGCGAGGCGAACTCGAACCACGCCTCGCAATGGACTCGCCCCTCGATGTCCTCGCGCAGCACATGGTGACGTGCGCTCTGGGCGGCGGCTTCAACGCCGACGAACTCTTTGATGAAGTCCGCACAGCATGGAGTTACCAACATCTCTCGCGCAGCGACTTTGACTGGACTCTCAACCTCGTTAGCAAAGGCGGCGTGCTTTCTCACTATCCCCAGTTCCAACGCATCCAGCAAGACGACGCAGGTATCTGGCGAGTGCCCTCAAAGCGCATGGCGCAGTTGCACCGTCTCAACGTCGGCACGATCACCGGCGACGCAACCCTCGAAATCCGCTATATGAGCGGCAGAAAACTGGGCGTCATCGACGAGGGCTTCGTTGCGGGACTGCCCCCGAATCAGAAGTTCGTCTTCGCCGGCAAAGTCCTCTCGCTCGTGATGATCCAGGACCTCGTCGTCCTCGTGCGCCCCGCGCCAGGCTCCACAACCAACACACCAATCTGGGCCGGCACGCGCCTTCCCATCAGCGAAAGCCTCGCCCAAGGCATACGCCTCGCCCTCGAACGCGCCGGCAACGGCGATCTCGATTGCCCCGAACTCATCGCCGCGCAGAAACTTGTTCACACGCAGCAACGCCTGAGCAAAATCCCCCGCGCCGACGAAGTCCTCGCCGAAACCACAACCACACGTGAAGGCACGCATCTGTTCCTCTTCCCCTTTGACGGCCGACTCGTACACGCCGGCATCGCATCGCTCATCGCCCTCCGCCTCTCTCGCATCCGCAAAGCGACTTTCTCACTCGCCGTCAACGACTACGGCTTGGAACTTCTGAGTACAGAACCTTTCCCCTTCGCCGAGCTCCTTACGCCAAACATCTTCAGCACCGAAGGAATCGCCGATGACGTCGCGCACAGCGTCAACATGACGCAGCTCGCCCGCCTCGCGTTCCGAGACGTTGCCCGCGTCTCGGGCCTGGTCCTCCAAAACTACCCCGGTGCACTCCGCACCGGCAAACAAGTGCAGGCCAGCAGTTCCCTCATCTTCGATGTCTTCCAAGACTTTGATCCCGGCAATCTTCTGCTTCACCAAGCCCGCCGCGAAGTCTTGGACCGCCACTTCGAACGCTCGCGCCTTGGCCGCACACTCGAACGCCTCCGCACCTCACCCCTCACGCTCATCAACACCCAGCGCCTGACACCACTCTCCTTCCCCCTCGTTGTCGAACGCGCGGCGACCACCATGTCCAGTGAGACTATCACCGACCGCCTGAGAAAAATGCAAGCCCAGTGGGCCGAGCACGTTTGATCCGAGTTCCACGCTCATGACGTGCCACCGCCTACGGCCTTGCGTAGTCGGTGGAGAACACCCACAAAGGTCGCTGTTTTCTGTAGTTTGGTCGTTGTCTTTTCGATGCGTCGATGCCTCCGGAACCCAATTCCTTCTCCCGCGTATAACTACCATATAGGAAGCGAGGCCCAGAGGCCCGCGCCGCCGCCGGAACCCACTCCCGCGCCAACACTCCCGAAATACCTCCCGGAGTTCCCCATGCGTCCATCCGCCCTCCGTTCTCTCATTCTCGCCGCACTCCTGCTGCCCGCGATGCCTGTCATCGCCCAAAGTGATACGAGCGACGAAGATCAACCCGCCGCGTCCTGCACGGACGCCAACGAACTCCTCCGCGAGCGAGGCGACGACTCGGCATCTGAAATCGCCAAGCGCCTCCGCGCTCAACAAGAGATCCGCCGCAAAGCCGAGAAGGACCTGCGCCAGATCCGCATGAAGCACTTCGGCACGATCAAGAAGACCGAGATTCGCCAGGAAGGCATCGCGAAGATGCGCCAGCATACCGACCCGGCGCTCTTTCCGCTCATGATCGACCTCTACTCGCGCGAGGGCGAGGACATCCGCGACGCCGTGATGCAGCTGTTCGTCGACAGCAACTCGCGCGAGGGCGACACGTCGCTCGCGTGGCTCGCGGTGTACGGGAAAGACGAAACGCTGAGAGCGAAAGCCACGAAGTTGCTGAGCGATCGAATCAAACTCGCGCACCCTTCAGTGCCGAAAGCGGAAAAGAAGGATGACGCGTCGAAGGGTGCTTCATCAACTCCCGCTTCAACACCAGCGAAGGACGCGACATCACCGTCAACCCCGGCAACGCCTGCGAATGGCAGCCGCAGCGCAGCCCAGCAAACGCGCACGCTGCCCGAGTCCTTCACCTTCGACCCCAAGGACGCCGCACGCATCGTCATCTATGAAGGCCTCCGCCGCGGCAAGGACTCCACGAAGTATCGCGCCGCAGACCTCGCCGCGAATCTCAACCTCACCGAACTCATCCCGTGGCTTGCCGCGTCGCAAGCCAGCGGCCGCCCGCAAGGCGCAGCGGTGGGGGGCATCGGCTCCACCGGCGCGCTCGCGTACATCTTGGTCGGGACCCAACAGAGTTTCGTCAGCGATCTCACCCCCGTCATCTCCGAAAACGCCGTCGCCTTTGACCCGCAACTGAGCACCGTCACGAGCGGCACCGTCCTCCGCGTCATCGATGCTGTCGTGTACACGTACCACGTCGACATCCACCGCGCCCTCGTCCGCCTCGCGAGCAACGCCGCGAACAAGGACATGGGGCACCTGGGCTGGGACTACGGCGCGTGGATGCGGTGGTACAAGGATGAGTACCTCGCCAGTCGGTAGCCCAGCAAGACGCCGGGCCTACGACAAACGACTTGCATCAGTCACGCGACCGCTGCCGCGCCACAAGCTCAACCTCCGTCGTCATCTCCTTGCCTTCGCGGATGTACACGATTGTCACTCTGTCGCCCGGCTTGTGCTTGGTCAGCAACCCCATCCACTGCTCGACATCGATCAGGGTCGTGTCGTTCCACTTCTTCATGAGGTCGCCCTTGAGCAAACCGGCTTTCTGCGCTGGCAAGCCATCCATCACGTCGCCGATCAAGATGCCTTCTTCGTTCCCGCCATAATCACCCGGCGCAATGCCGAAGCGCACGCCCACGCCCCGCATGGATTGACCTACGTTGTTGGGATCATTCGGGTCAGCCGCGTGTGGATCTGCCGCGCCTTCTTTCTTCGTTGAAATACGCCCTGTCGCGCTGATAAATGGGAAACCCGGCTTGTGCTGCGCCGCGTCCAGCGCGATGCGATACACCATATCCACCACACGCGATGCGCCTTCATAGTTGATGAGATCAGGCGTGTCCGAAATCTTGTGATAGTCCTCGTGCAGCCCGGTGAACGCAAACAGTGCCGGGACGTTGCTCTGCGCAAACGACGCGTGGTCGCTGGGCCCGAGGCCCGAAGGCTTGCTCGCCACAGTCATGCCTGAACTGTCGGTGTACGGCAGCACAAAGTCCTTGAGCCCTTCGCCCGTGCCGACGCCGGAGAACTCGAGCTTGTCGTCCTTGAGTCGCCCGATCATGTCCATGTTGATCATCAGCGTGTGCTTGGCGAGATCGACAATCGGCTGATTGACATAATGCTGGCTGCCCTTGAGCCCCGACTCTTCGGCGCTGAAGGCCATGAAAATGATGCTGCGACGAGGCGTGCTCTCGTCCATCTTCGCGTACGCCTCAGCCAAACGCTTCGCGACCAGCAAGTTGCCGGACGTGCCCGACGAATTGTCGTCTGCACCGGGGTGCAATATCCCTTTGCCCTTCTCGCCGTTTCCGGAGCCGAAGTACCCGTACCCGACGTGGTCGTAGTGGCTGCCGATGACGATGTATTGATCTTTCAGGTCGCCCGCCCCGGGCAGGATCGCGCCGATGTTGTCCGTCATCAACGGCGTGCGTTGTACATCAACATTGATCGAAATGCTCGCACGATTGAGTTCGATGTACGTCTGTTCCGCTTCGGTGTCGTCCGCGATCTTGCGGAGCGTCATCAAGTCGCGGCCTTGCTCATCTGCGTCCTTGCAAAACGCATCGGCCATCTCATTGCTCAGCATGATCACCGGCACCTTGCGAGCGCGTGTCGAGAGGCCCATAGAGAGGTCGCCCAGCACCTTCGCGCGATTGTCATCGGCTCCAGGCGGATTCACAAGAATCACCGCGCTCGCGCCCAGGTCGATCACCGTGTCGATCTTGCTCGTCAGGTCCGCGTTGCCCGACCAGCGGCTGGAACTCCACTTGCTCTTGCCTTCATCATCCATAGGCTCAAAGCGAAGGATGAACGCGATCTTGCCTTCAAGCCGAATCTTCTTCCCGTCGTTGTCGCGCGGGAAACTGGTGTAGCTGCTTTCGCCTTCATCAATGGCGTAGCCGCAGAACACGACGTTGCCATCCATCGGCCCGCCCGCGCTGCCAGTGGGCGAGTAGCCCAGCGTGTTAAAGTCGGTGCCGGGGATCAGATTGCGGCGCTCTTCGCCCCGACCGTTGTAGATTCTGCATTCCTGGCTTGCCACCCGAACCGAGTCGCCTGGCCTCATCGAAGGCGGCGCGACAAATCGCTGCCGGAAACTGTGCTGCTCTGACTGTCCCTCGGCGAGCGGCTCCAGCGGCGCATCCTCGCCCGCAACTGACTTCGGGAACGCCGGCAGCAACCCAAGCTTGCGATAGTTCCACTCGACATACTGCGCAGCGCGGCGGTTGCCCTCGGTGCCCGGCGCACGCCCTTCCATGTATGGATCGGCGAGGGTGAACACGTGTTGCTTGTAGGTCTTTGCGTCGGACTCGAGTTCTTCGATCGAGCGCGCGGGGATCAGCATCCGCTCCGCTGGAGCAGCCGCTGCGCCTTCACCATGCTCGGCGGCGGGAGCGACGGCCATCGCTGTGTCCTGGCCAGTCGCGCTGCCCGCGCTCAGCGCGAGCGTGAGAGCGATTCCAAACGTGCAACGGGTCCAACGAAGTCGGGAAAGTGTGCTCACGTGTAAAGTCTCCAAACGGTCAATTCTGGCAAGAGCCGATGGCTCAGAGCATGATTGTGCAAAACAACGCGACAAGCCGCCTCGAAGCCAACCCAGACGGTTGGGCTGCATGTTGAGACGCATATCAAACCGTTGTACGTACAAACGCCGGAAACGATACGCCATCCTACCGTTGTGCTGCCGGGATTTTTGCCCGGGCATTTTACCCATTTGGCCCCTTCGTGTGTCCATCAACTTGCACAGTGTTCCACTGCCAGACGTGCAATCGACTGGCTTAGAAATCAGGTCATTCTCACCCATGCCGACCCTCACCCCACCGACAAGTAACCCTCCAGCCCCGGCCGCCCACACACCTGTGCCGCATGCGGCTTTGCAAGCACAAATTCCCGGCACGCCGGCAAGCATCCTGCACGCGTCCGACACCTTCCCGCCGCGCCACTTTGGCCCCAGCGAGTCCGACATCGCCGAGATGCTCAAGACCTTGGGATGTTCCAGTCTTGAACAACTGACGCAGCAGACGGTGCCCGCCGGGATTCGTTTGCCGAAGGACTTGACACTCGCGGGCACCAGCGACGCTGCGGGCGAGGCGGAGACGCTGCAGCGCCTGCACACCATCGCCTCGCAGAACAAAGTCTACCGCTCGATGATCGGCATGGGCTACTACGACACGATCACGCCCGGCGTCATCCTCCGCAACATCCTTGAGAACCCGGGTTGGTACACGCAGTACAC
>CAZEZV010000263.1:0-5792 GCA_964516725.1 uncultured Phycisphaeraceae bacterium | reverse complement strand
TGAATCCATGGCGTTTGAAATCCAGGGAGTCGAATTGTATCGGGGCCTTCTCACGCTAGCGGAGGAATCGGGTTCCATTACACTCGAAGAGTACGCCCGACGCCTGATTGCGGAGGAAGCAATGCATATCAGTGATATCGATAAAATGCTGCGTCGACCCGGTGACGTGGCCCAGGCGGTCAAAAGCGAGACTCCTTGAAAATCCGAGCCAGGCCATACACGAAGGGAGCCTGCTCATGGACTGGGTCCTGGGTTCGGCCCAGGTTCGGAGTTCGGTTTCGAAAAGCCGTTACGCTTCTTCGGCTTACTGCCACCGATCCCCAGAACCGACCCCAACCCGGTTCGGCATACGCTCGGTTTCGGTTTCCCTGCCCCACCCCACCAGAAAAACTCGTTACCCTTCTTCAGCTTACTGAGCCGGTTCGGCCCTCTCCGAGTTCCTCATAATCGGCAGGTCGAAGACGGTCGGCCGCTGCCGTTCAAGTCCTTCTGGGCCCACCATTTTTGATAAGAATCATAGAGTTATAGATAGTTAGACCATCCGACTATGGGTGGGGTTTTGGCCTGCACCTGCAGACCTATAGTCGGTGGGTCAAGGCGCAGCCAGCGGGTATTGCAATTGACTGATGGCGGCATCCAGTAAACCCTGCTCCCCCGCCTTCTCCTTTTCTATCCAATGCACAAACGATTTCTCATGTTTGATCATGGATTGGAGAACATCCTGGTCTTCTGCTGGCCCGGCATCGGCTATCTCCTGAAAGCGGGCTAGAAACTGATCGGTCATGGGTTTGAGTGCCGCGAGAAATTCCTGCCAGGTGCTCTGCTGATACAGTACAACGAACCCGGCCACTTCTTTCCCGCCTTCCTGTTTCTCCACGAATTCGATACCGTACTTTTGCAGGAATGGCCGCAGACGGACCTTGGTCTCAGATTCCAACTGCAAAAAAGTGCCGAAGTGGTACTTTTCCCGCTCGTTCTTGGCGGCGGCCATCAGAGCAAGGAATGCTTGTTCGCCAAGTACTTCGCTCTGGTAGAGTTCATTGATACATGCTGAGTATTCGAGATCGCTCATAAGCGAACCGCCTCTGATAAAAGCTGGGTACAGCATAGCCGATAATTGAAGTTATCGCCTCATTGGCATGACACCTCTCTTACCAGAAGCCCTCGAACAACCCGACATACTCGACGAACCCGTCGCCAGGTCATCCAACGCAAGGCCTTGCAGCGTATGGGTTGGCGTCGAGTGCGTCAGGTCCGACGGGTAGCTCCTGAGTTTTTTCTACCATCAGTCCCGATATTTTCTTCTGGAGGTAAAATTCGGTTACCTGTGCCATCCTCAATCAACCATGGAGTACTTCCGATATGATTCGACTAGTTATGTGTTTTCTGCTCCTTGTACCTGCAGTGGAGCTGACAGCCCAAACCCCCATCCCCCGTTCCGGAGATTCCTGCCCAACCGGCACCTATAAATCCGGAGACTACTGCAAGCCCTTCAAATCCTCCGCAGCTGCTGTGCAAACCATCATCGAAAAATTCGGCAGCAAATGCCCCACGGGATATTACTCCAGTGGCAACTACTGCAAGCCGTATCCCAGCAACACAGACAAGGAAGCCACCCCCAGGGAGGGGAAGGACTGCCCCAGCGGTTGGTATAAATCGGGACAGTATTGCGTGCGGAAGTGAGGGGTGAGGTTTCCCATGTCTGAAATTCGGGAAAAAATATCGGAAGCTTGGGTTTAGTGGCGATTTTTAGGCAGCTTATTCAAAGTCTCGGGGGAATATCAATCGCGGGTGGAAGTGACAAGGCCATGTAGACCATGGAATTGTGGTGGGTGGTTTGTTGGTGTACTTGAAGAACCGGCACGAGCAGGTTGCCCAATAAGGAAAAAAACTGGCCGACCAGTCAGTTTCACCTTTCGGACTGCCGCGAGTGATGGGGTTATCCCCCCACACTTTTTTGGACCCTAAACATCGAAGTCCCACGCGAAATTTTTTGGGGTAACTATAAGAGGCGCCGGTATCACCGAGGGCTCTCCCCTGCACAGTGCCAGCATGTCTCGAAGGTGGCCGGGTTGGTCATTCCGCATCGAGCACACCGCCAATCCGGACCCTGGGAATCAGTCCGCATTTTCTCCAGCGCTCTGGTCGCGCGTTCCCAGTCATGGTCTTCCAGTACCCAGAGTTCAGGCCAGGCATCAATCGGGGAGAGTCCTCCAACGGCTCCCGCGGCGTACTCATTTCGCACCAAGCACTGGATACCCTGTCGCTCCAGTTCACTGCGTGCCTGGGTTACTGCGATCAGAGTGGGGTGGGTGTAGACAAGTCTCATCTTAGTCCCGGCTTTATCGGGTAATCAATGCTCAATCGGGGTGAGCTTCGGTTTGAGGTACCTATCGAGACTATCGGACAACCGCTTGTACCACTGCTCCAAATGGACTTGCGGATCAATGGGGTCCAAATAGTCAAGGGCTGTCTGAGGTCAAGGTCCTTGACCACCATATCTGAGACTTCGTAGCCGTCCATCCAGTTACTGTCGTCTTCTTCAAAAGTCATGCTCTTGTCCCGTTACTCCTGCCTCACTATTTTATCTGGTCGCTTGCCGCCACTCCCAAGGCGGGACAGGGTTTGGATCAGCCCACAGACCCAATCTGTCAGTTCGCGCACGTTCCTCAGCCACCCTGAGGTCGTCGTCTAAGGGAGCATACTTCTTGTACCACCATGCGTAACCAGACTTCACCATTTCAAGATTGACGTTGACGTTACCCTTGTAGACTACGCCAACAGTGCGTCCGTAACTATCAGTGTCTTTTACATCAACACCTATCCCCTCCCCTTCGGCCAAGCCCGCCAGAGCTTTCGTAGCCGCCCTACTATATGGCTGCTTGTACTCCGGAGTATCTATGCCGTAAAGCCGCACTTTATGTTGCGTGTCGTTGGCATCCAGGATGGTAATCGTGTCGCCATCAGTTACCTTTACGACCCTCCCGGACAGATCATGAGCTGGAGATGACCAGGCAATACTCGCTCTTGATGTGGCCTTGGGTGACTCGACGAAGGGTATATCTTTGGAGCGTCCTGTCGCCGCCGAATCGACAACGTCACTGGCATAGCTGCTCACGGAGTCAGCAGAGTCACTGACGAAACCTTTGGGATCTACCCAGACTGATCGCGCCGAAGTCTCAACCCATCTGAAGGAGGAGGTAATCCAGGTAACCTGCCCGGCCGTTACGTACTGATATAGGCTCAGTAAAAGAAATATCGTCAGCAACATCCTCGAAGTGAAAAGTCTCCGATGTTTCTGGCTCTCTGCATTTACCACTACTCGAACCCCTTATTATTTGAGAAGACTTTTCCTCAGTTCTTGCCCAATCAAGGTCAATCCATCGGTTGATTCTGCCACAGAACAGCGGAGGGCTCTCTACTCTACCTGACTCGAAGGGCCGGTGCGCGATAATCACAGGTATTTGATCAATCCTTCCCTTCCATCTTCACCTTGAGGTCAGTGAAGGGATTATAGGTAGCAGGCTTGAGTATCGTATCTTTTGTGCTGCCGTAACGCACGATATTCTCGAACTTGGTGTGCTCCTCATCGTGGCAATAAATACAGAGCAGCTCCCAGTTACTACCGTCGCTGGAGTTGTTGTCGTGATTATGATCGACGTGATGAACGGTTAACTCACACAGGTTCTTGCGCTCAAATTCCCGCGCACAACGACCGCAGATCCATGGGTATATTTTGAGTGCGCGCTCACGATACCCCTTTTCGCGTTTGGCATTGTACTCGAGCTGCTCGGCACGTACCTGCTCGAAGCTTTTCACTGGTGGCTTTTTAATGGTCATCTCGTTCTAACACTCTTCGTTTTGCAACAACACCGGGATAGCGGCGGACCCGAGAATTCGGCCCAAGACTGGCAAGTAGAACCAAGCGCTTGGCTGCCAAAAGTATGACAGCTATCCCGGCTGAGGCAATTCCCTTTTTGGGTGTGGCGGTGCTGATTGCGGATACGGGATATGAGCTTTATGCCGCCTGCGAGACCATGCGGGATTTGGAGGGACTGTATCTAGCGTCGGGTGTACAGGAGAAAGGGTCAGGAGATGCTGCAATCCCCGGCTGCCAGATGCGGGAGCAGTCTGGGATGGGGTTGTTGAGTAGAGTGGGGATTGGCTGGATCCACTCCGGGAAGCATTGAATCTGTAGGGGTGCAAACTACGTAGAAATGATATCCGGCGGGAAACAGTGGCGCTTGTAGGTTTTCGTCAGCCGATTCTACAAATTTCGGCCCGTTAAGTTGCCAATACCACTTGCTGTGCTACTCTTCCAGACCTTCATCCGTGGATCAAGCCAGACAATCAGGGGAACAATGTGCGCAAGGATATTGAATTCAAGACCGAAGATGGCGTGACATTAAGGGGCTGGCTGTATTTACCTGAAAGCCAAACGGCGCCTGTTCCCACCGTGGTAATGGCCCACGGTTACTCAGCTGTCAAGGAGAACTACCTGGACTGCTTCGCAGAGGTTTTTGCCGCAGCAGGGCTGGGGGCTTTGGTATTTGACAACAGGAATCTCGGCGCAAGCGATGGCGAGCCTCGACAGGAAATTGATCCGTGGCAACAGATCCGCGACTATCGTGACGCCATAACATTTGCTGGCAGTTTGCCCAATGTCGATGACAATCAAATAGGTGTCTGGGGCTCGAGCTACAGCGGCGCGCACGCCCTTGTCGTCGGCGCCATCGACCGGCGTGTCAATTGCGTTACGTCGCAGGTCCCGCTGATCAGCGGACACCGCAATGCGCGCCGGCTGATTCGTGCAGACGCGATCGCCGGGGTACAGGCCATGTTCAACGAGGACCGGAAGGCGCGCTTCGAGGGTAAGCCACCGGCGATGATTGCTGTGGTATCGGATGATCCAAACGTGCCGTGCGCATTACCCACTCAGGATGCCTATGATTTTATGATCAAAACGGCAGAAAAACGCGCCCCTTCATGGAAGAATGAAGTCACCTTGCGCTCTCTGGAAATGTTCCTGGAATATGAGCCTGGTAGTTACATCGAATACCTGAGTCCAACACCGCTGCTAATGGTGGTCGCGCTCGCAGACCACTTAACGGTTGCAGACGAGGCACTCGCCGCATATGAACGGGCGTTGCAACCAAAAAAGCTCGTGCTCTTGAAAGGAGGTCACTTCGAAGCTTATGTGGAGGACTTCGATCGCGCGAGCAGTGCGGCGCGCGACTGGTTTCTCGAGCACCTGACAGCTCAGCCGGCTGCATAGTACAAAAGATTGGCTGGTGCAGTACGCCGCCACAAAAGATCGTACCGCTGCCACTTGCTTTTCTGTCACCTTAGCGCAATGATCGGCCGATTACAGAAGCAGTGGAGCTTGAATGATGAAGCATGAAGTGTGCGCCGAAGCCGATCTGGCCGTAGGTCAGCAAATCGCTGCGGAGGCAGGTGGCGTTAAGCTGGTGTTGTTCCATCTGGATGACGGCTTCTACGCCACCCAGTCCAACTGTACGCATCTGTTTATGCCGCTAAAAAACGGCAAGATAGTCGACGGCTGCAAGGTACAGTGTCCCTTCCACCGCGCGCAGTTTGACGTTCGCACGGGCGAAGTTGCCCGGTGGGCGAATTTCCCTCCCGGCATTCGGTTGATCAACACCGTGCGCAAAGAAAAGGCCCTGAAGACCTATCTGGTCACTGTGACCGATGGGAAAGTATTGGTCGATATCTGATAAGCAAACGCGCCTTTGCCTGCGCTGCAACATCGGGCTGCGGCTTTCTGATACCTG
>CAZEZV010000262.1:0-5797 GCA_964516725.1 uncultured Phycisphaeraceae bacterium | reverse complement strand
GGGCGAAGCCGCCGCGATCTGCAAGGTCAGTCAGCAGACGATCATTCGCTGCTTTGACGCAGGACGCCTCATCGGCTTTCGCGTGCCGGGCAGCAAGTTCCGGCGCATTCCGCGTGAAGAGTTGCTGCGCTTCATGCAGACCAACAACATTCCGACGGAACTGCTGGAGGCGGGCAAGAAGCGTGTGCTGGTTGTTGATGACGATGCGCGCATCGTCGAGATGTATCAGGACCTGCTCAGCGTTGACAGCCGACTCGAATTCAAGACTGCGAGCAATGGATACGACGCGGGCTTGCTCACCGAGCAGTTCAAGCCCCACTTGATTCTGCTTGACTACATGCTCCCCGACATCAACGGCAACATCGTGTGCCAGCGCATCCGCCAGAACCCGGCGATGAAGGACTGCAAGATCCTGCTCGTCTCGGGCGTTGTTCGCCCGGAAGAAATCGACGGCCTCAAGAAAGCCGGCGCGGATGACTTCCTCCGCAAGCCCTTCAACGTCGAGCAACTCAGCGCGAAAATGAGCGCCCTCCTCAGTATGGAAGGCGTCGCAAGCCTTGAACAAACTCAGGAAACAAACTCAACCGACGTGTAGCCCGACCGTCAGGAAGGGATTTCTCCTGACCACCACACCCCGCACAAACCCATCTCGCTTCCACACTCACATCTCCACTCACCCACGCCCTGACAAGTCCAAATGCGGTCCCAACACATCACAACCCGCACCTCGGCTCGCGTTGCCCAGAAGCAATCGCCCGTCGCAAGCCGCGCCGCATCAGCGAAGACCCAGAGCAAGCCGCAACCCGTGCCACCGACAACGCGAAGCGCGGTCGATGCTCGAACCACAGAAAACCCATCGATTGTGCAATTGACGCACCGACCGGCTTCGCCAGTCAATGGCACGACAGCCGACCGCGCCGAAGAACTCGCCAAGTCCCGCGCCAAGGCCCAGCAAGTCGAACTCATCCTCTCCCGCGTCGAAGCCCTCCCAACGCTCTCCCCAGTCGCCACGCGCGTCATGCAACTGGGCGCGAGCGACAACATCGACATCGAACAACTCGCCACGCTCATCGAGAGTGACCCCGCGCTCACCGCAAGAATCCTGGGCCTCTGCCGGCGCGCCGACAAAGGCCTTGGCGATCGCGTCGTCTCCGTGAAGCGAGCCGTCGTCATGCTGGGACTGGAAGCCGTGCGCTCCGCCGTGCTCTCAGTCGCCGTGTACGACGCGCTCAAGCCGCTCGACGATCATCGCCGCCGCGAACTCGACACCGACGCAGATGCACAATCCACGACCGTCTTCGATCGCGCCGGATTCTGGAAGTACTCGGTGGGCGTCGCGTGCGCCGCCGAACTCCTCGCCTCGCGCCTTCCCAACGCCAACAAAAAATCGAATCTCATCCCTGAAGAAGCCTTCCTCTGCGGCCTGCTCCACGCGATCGGTCGCATCGCTCTTCAGTGGCTGCTGCCCAACGCCTACGAGCGAGCCGTGCGCCTCGCTCTCGCCCGCAGCGTGCCGCTCGCAACGCTCGAACGCCAACTCTTCGGTCTTGACTATCACACCGCAGGCCGGCGCCTCGCGCAGCGTTGGCAACTGCCCGCGTCCGTGCAAGATTCGATCTGGTTGCACGACTCTGGCGCAACGAACGACGCCGCGATCACCACCAGCGAACACGCCGACATGGTGCTGCTCGTCACTGCTGCTCGCGCACTGGTTCGCAGTTGCATGCTGGGTTTCAGCGGCGATGGCGACGCCCCCTCCGAAGCCGCGCGCGTCCTCCGCGAGTTCGCGGTTGCTGGTGACATCGAAGAAATCGCCCGCGAACTGCACGAAAACGTCTCCGAGCGTTCCAAACTGCTGGGCCTTGACGACACCGATACCTCCGGCCTGCTGATGGAAAGCCTCGCGCAAGCGACCACGCGCCTGCACGCGATGCACGAGCAAAGCCGTCAACGAGCTGCGCTCGCCAACACACAGCAGCGCGTGATTCAATCCGTCTGTACATTCCACGACGAAACCGCACGAGCGCTCACGCGCGAAGATACCGTCGAAGCACTCGCTCGAAGCGCAGCCACGCTCCTCGGTCACGGCTTCTACGCGCTGCTGCTTCCTGGCGATCGCTCATCATCCGATTCGCACTCCACCAAGCAAGGCCCGGCTTCGCGATGCGCACTTTTTCAGTTCCAGTCGGGCCGCATCTCCAGCGTGCGACAGTTTGACCCACCCGGCACGCTTCGCGACCAGTTCAGCGTCGCCGCGCTCTCGCAGGAAGGAGCGATGAACATCTCGTCGCTTGGTTTGCTTCCCTGGCTCGCCGACGAACTTGTCGACGCGCCCGACCTTCGCACTCTGAAACTGCTTCCGATTCCCGGCGAAATCAACACGAGCTTCGAAGGCGCGGCGCTCCTCACCGATCGCTCGCTGACCGGCGAATTCGATGTTTCTGGCTATGCCACCCCAAACGCCCCGCTCGATCGCGCACTCCTGAAACCCCTCGTCTGCTCGTGGAGCACCGCTCTCCGCAACGCCGCGGATCGCGAGCTCGCGCAACATCTCCACGAACAACTCGTGGAAGCCAGCCGCGCCCTTTCACAAGCCCAGAAACAAATCGCCGAGCACGAAGCCATGGCGCGTCTCGGCGAAACCACTGCCGGCGCAGCCCACGAAATGAACAACCCCCTCGCCGTGATCAGCGGCAGGGCACAGGTTCTGTTGACGCGCACTCGCGACGCCAAGGACCGCGCCGCGCTGCAAGCCATCGCCGAAGCTTCAACGCAGGTCAGCGGCCTCGTCGAAAGCCTGCACTTGCTGAGCAAAAAGCACACGCCGCAAGATCGAGCCTGCGATCTTCCCGAGACCATCAGCAAGATTGTCGAAAAGGCCCGCGAGCAAGCGTCGATCAACGCTGACGTGAGCCTCGAACTCTCACGCCTCCCGCGCCTCGTTGCCATCGACGCCGAACTGCTGAAGGGCGCGCTCCACGAAGTCGTGACCAACGCCCTCGAAGCAAATCCTCGCGGCCCCGTGTTGATTCAAGGCCTTGTCGACAGCAGCACTCGCACCCTCGTCTTCAAAGTAACCGACTCCGGCCCGGGCCTCTCCGAGAAAGCCCGCATCCACGCCTTTGACCCGTTCTTCAGCGAACGCACCGCCGGAAGAGGCCGAGGCCTTGGTCTGGCTCGCGCCAAACTCATGGCAGAGTCGCTCGATGGCACCCTCACCCTCGCGTCGCCAAACCCTCAAACCCCAAGCCGAGGCGGCACTATTGCGACGCTGACGATCAAACGCTGGGCTGTCGTGGCGTGAGACCGAAGGTGCCACCGACCACGCCTTTGCGAGGTCGGTGCCGATCTTCAAGAAGTCTTATCTCAACACGCAGTGCTCCCTCCCTGTTCTTCAGGCCCTGAGGGCCGTTGGTGTGTAGCCACGGGTGACGCAACGCGGCTTTGGCCCGTGGAATGCTGTGTTTGACGAGCAAGAGCTCCCGAGGGGCGAAGGAAAGGTACTCGCCACTTCGCAGTTTACAACCAACAAAAACCACCGTTACCCTTCCCACTCCAACACACCACAATCCCAACTACGTCTGCTCCCACTCGCTCGTCCAATATCTCCCCACTTTCACCACACCCCATCAAGCCCCCCCCCAAATAACCCGATGCGCTCGCCATGGCGCGGCGTAAGCCCCAACTCGAAGCCACAGCAGGCGAAACCCAATCGCCCGCTGGCTGCACCGCGCTGTGGATGTTGAGTGAATCCAACGCAACCAACACGACAAGCATCCGCACCACCCTCGCCGCGCTCTGTTCATCCACCATCGTCGTCAACTCCCTCGCCGAACTCTTGGAAGCCAGCGCCGACGCCGACGTTCTCGTGCTTCATGCAACGCACGACGACGCGAAACTCCGTGACGCTGCCGCGGCGCTACGAAAGCATCGCCCCTCCGTCGCCTGCGTGATCTGGTGCGACGATGCAACGCTCGAACTCGCCAGCTTCTGCCTTCAACAAGGCGTCGCCGACCTCCTCACAAAGACAACCAGCCCCGCCGAACTCTCGCAGCAGCTCGCCAAGGCCCGCAGCCGCACTCAGACCAGCCGCCTCAAGCGCCGCGAGCAAGCCAAGCGCACCAAGGATCTGCGCGAGACATCGCAACAACTCGCCTGCGTCCGCTCCGAACTCGAGCAACAAATGGGCGCAGTCGCGGGCCAGCTCGCAGGCTCTTTCCGCGATATGGCCGGCCAACTCCGCTTCGTCGCGCTCGCGAGCGAACTCGACACGCTGCTTCGCCAAGAACTCGAAGTCGAACCCCTCCTCCGCACCACCCTCGAGTTCCTTCTCCGAAAAATCGGTGCCGTCAACGCCGCCATCTTCTTGCCCGACGATCAGGGCGACTATGGCCTTGGCGCTTACGTCAACTACGACTTCCCGCGCGAAACCGCGCAGGACACGCTCGAAGACCTGGGCTCCATGCTCGCCCCGCTGTACGAACATCACCAAGGCCTCCACACCATCAAGGACGCCAACGACATCACGCAGCGCATCGACCCCGACCTCGGCGCACTTCCCGGTGCGCCCATCGGTTGGCTCGCCGACACCACACTGGGCATCTACACCTGCACCAGCCCCCCGAACAACGAGTGCTGCGCCATGATCGCGATCTTTCGCGACAAGCGCACACAGTTCGACGACAGCACCCTCCGCACGCTCTCCATCATCGGCGACCTCTTTGGCCGCCAACTCGTGCGGATGGTCAAAACCACAAATCGAGCGACGCAGAAGAGCCAATGGGACGTCAGCGGCGAAGCTGCGTAAGTCGGTACTCCTTGTCTCCGAGACAGCGGCCTCCCTTACAAATCGCGCCGAATCCCTGATTTTCAACTCGCTTCCGGCGTAGACATTCCCGCCCTACGCTCCTGTCCCATGGCCAAAAGCCCCAAAAAGAAAGCCCCCTCCGCCAAAAAGCCCCCTGCCAAGAAGGCCGCAAAAAAGCCACTAGCCAAGCGAGCTTCGAAGCCAACGCCCAAGAAAAAAGCCGCGGCCAAGCCGATCAAGCGCGCCAGGCCAGTCGCGAAGCCAATCGCGAAAAAGTCCCTCGCCAAGCCAGCCAAGCCGCCCGCGAAAAAGCCCGCGCGCACATCATCCAAACCAAACAACGCCATCGAAATCAAGTCACGCTCGCTCGAAGTCCCGGCCGCCGAGCCGACGCACCTTCCTCTTGAGCGCAGCGCCAATGAATCCAGCGCGACGCCCCAGCGCGAAATGTCTCGCGCCGCGATGACCTCCAGCGCCACCTCGCGCAGCGACCACGCCGACCCCTCCGCCTCCCGCGCTTTCGCCATCGACGCAGCGAGAATGCTGCGCGACGACAAGTGCGAGGAAGTCGTCCTGCTTGATGTCCGCGAATTGGGCCAGGTCTCGGACTTCATCATCATCGCGTCGGGCACGTCGGATCGCCAGATGCGCAGCGTCGCCAAGAACGCCGAGGACCTAGGCGCGAAGTCCGGCTTCAATGTCTACCGCCGCGAAGTTGATGATCGCGCCACCTGGATCATCGCTGACTTCGTCGATGTCGTCGTCCACCTCTTCGAGCCCAACACCAGATCCACCTATGACCTCGAAAACCTCTGGGTCGACGCTCCACGCATCCGCTGGGAACGACCTGACCAAGTCGTCCGCGACCGCGTCGCCGCACACTAACTCTTCACTCCGTCTTCTTCGTCTCTCACTCTCTCCGTCTCATCTCTATGCTCCGCGAAGTCCTCCACTCCAAACTCCACCGCGCAATCGTCACCAAGGCGATCC
>CAZEZV010000261.1:0-5806 GCA_964516725.1 uncultured Phycisphaeraceae bacterium | reverse complement strand
GACCGGGAGCGCCGTCGTGATTGGGAGCGTTGTGCGGACTCCATTCAACGCACCGCGGATACTCATGTATGTCGCAAGGAGTTCAAAGGCCGCCGTCCAGGCTCCGATCAGAACGGCGAGCATCCACACGCCCCTCTCTGTAAGGCGTGACATGTAGCAGCCAACTGCGGCCATCATGAATGTGCCCTGCAAGCCGGTGATGATGCCGTAGTGAAACTTTGCCGTGAAGCAGACGATGAGCCATGCGAAGCAGGCCATTCCTAAGATGCCGCCGATGAGTTCCCAGCGTTGATATTGCTGCTCAGTCAGGGGTTTGAAGAGGGAAAGAGACATGCAGATTCTAGGGATAACTGGTAGATATTGGGTCTTGATTGTGCCCCAACCATCGCTATCCTTGTCTCCCCACAGGCATTCCTGCGGGGTGTCGGGGGTGTCGGCTGGGTAGCTCAGTTGGTAGAGCACCGCATTGAAAATGCGGGTGTCGCCGGTTCAAGTCCGGCCCCAGCCATTTTGGAAATTGGAAAAGTGGGAAATCGACAAAGTGGAAAATGAAGAAAACGTCCCGGACATTGGGACGTTTTTCTTATTTTCCACTTTGTCGATTTTCCACTTTCCCGCTTTCCTCACCCCTGCTTCACAGTCGCCCTACCCACGCTCACATACGTAAAGCCCTGCTTCTGCATGTCACTGAGGCGATAGAGGTTGCGGCCGTCGAAGATCACCGGCTTCTTCATCAGGCTCTTGAGCTTGTCAAAGTCCGGGCTCTTGAATTCGTCCCAGTCGGTGCTGATGACGAGGGCGTCAGCGTCCTTTACTGCCTCGTACATGTTGTTCACGATCGCGGCGGTCGGCCCAAGTTCTTCCTTGGCGTTGTCGTTGGCGACTGGGTCATAGCCCACGCAGGTTGCGCCGTAGCCGTTGGCTTTGCGGATGAGGGTGAGGGCGGGGGCTTCTCGGATGTCGTCGGTCTTGGGCTTGAAGGCGATGCCCCAGAAGGCGATCTTCTTGCCTTGCAGGCCGGCGACGCCGCCACCGATGCCGGTTTTGCCTCCGAAGTGCGCGGTGATTTTGTCGAAGAAGCGGTCGCGTTGTTTCTGGTTGACCGCGTGGACGCTCTTGCTGAGCGTGGCTTCGATGCCGCACTTGTCGCCCATCATGATGCATGCCAGCGTGTCTTTGGGGAAGCATGAGCCGCCGTAGCCCAGGCCTGGGTAGAGGAACGCGTTGCCGATGCGCTTGTCGCTGCACATGCCTTCACGCACGCGATTGATATCCGCGCCGTAGGCTTCGCAGAGGTTGGCCATTTCGTTGATGAAGGAGATTTTGGTGGCGAGGAAGTTGTTGGCGCAGTACTTGACCATTTCGGCGCTGGGAACATCCATCAAATAGATCGGATGACCGTTGCGAACGAACGGGTCGTACAGGCGCTTGAATGCTTCGCCGACTGATTCGTCTTCGATGCCCACGACAACGCGATCAGGCTTCATGAAGTCGTCGATCGCCGCGCCTTCTTTGAGAAACTCTGGGTTGTCGGCGACTTTGAACGGGATGGTGGGGCCGACTCGGGCGCGGATGCGATCACGCACGGCCATGGTCGTGCCGACCGGCACGGTGCTCTTCATCACGACGACTTTGGTTTTTTGTGAGGGGCCGAGTTCTTTCAGCATGTCGGCGATGTCGTCCGCGGCGGCGAAGACGTATTTGAGGTCGGTCTGTCCATGCTCGCCCGTGGGTGTGCCGACGCAGATGAAGATCATCTCAGCATCGCGGTACGCGGCTTTCTTGTCCAGCGTGTAGTGGAGGCGGCCCGCCTTGTCGTTGTGGGCCATCATCTCTTCGAGGCCCGGCTCATAGATCGGGCAGATGCCCTTCTTGAGCTTCTCGATCTTGCGGGCGTCGACGTCAAGGCACGTGACTTCGTTGCCTGTGTTGGCAAAGCAGACGCCCGTAACCAGACCAACGTACCCCGTGCCGACCATCGTGAGTTTCATTTCTAAGTCTCCAAACAAAATCCGAAACTGCCCCGAGGGAGCGGAAGGGGCGGAGTATAACGCGATAACCCCGCGAGTGGCAGCCGTACGTGTTTGTATCGGACAAAGTTTGGTGGGGGTGAAGGGAAAGGGAGCGGGGGCTGGACGGCAGGAAGCTGGCAGCCAAAACGAGCGAGGAGATCGCTTTTCTTAAGTCAAATCTCGAACTGTGTCTGGATTTTCTTAAGACGTGCTGCATCTTGTAGGATGCGTGTCTCCGTGTTGATGAGCGTTGTGGTAACGTGTCATTTGGCCAGTGTCGCGGGTGCGAACGCCGCGATTCGTGATTTTGCGAGGTCGCGGCATATTCATCCGGGAGCTGCGGACTTCTCGGGACGTTCGGCGAGAGCGTTTGAATCGCTCAGTCTTACCGAATATGGCGGTGGGATTGGCGTGTTTGTTTCCCAGAATGGTGTGTTTTCTGATCCGGCGCCGTGGTCAAACATTGTTGGAAGCACTGTTGGGGAAGCCACATATCTTGGATTTGTCCAAGCATCCAACGGTGATGTTACCTATCAGTACTCAGTACCAATCACAAATCCGATTCCGCTAACGCGGCTTCAATATGGATACGACTTCGTCCCGCGCGTCGTCGAAGCATCTGACGGTTTCTTTCACTTGCAGTTCGATCTCATTCAGTACTTCAACTATGTCGTTGGTTCGCTACAGGAAGTAGAAGTGATTCTTGACGGACAATGGACGCTCGGCTTCGTTGGAACAGGCGGCGTGACGCTAACTGAAATCCCTCTTTCTTCACCGTTACCATTTGAAGTCGGCGACAATTTTACGTATTACCCAGAGACGAACACTACACGGTTTTATGCAAGTAGAGTCGTGACTCAACCAAGTTCTGGCGGAGGCATGGCGTATCGGGTCGATCTTATTGGCGCGGCAGTACCATCAGGCGGGGTGCTGGGGTTGGTCGGGTTTGGGGGATTGGTTGTGGTGGGGCGGCGGCGTAGGGCGAAAATTGATGTTTGCCCGGTGCGGTGATGCCCAGCGTTTTCCATCCTACCTTCCGCCCCTATGCCAACCGCCCCCAAACGCAGGACGCGCAAGAAGTTGCCGCAGTTGACCGCAAAGAACGCGGACAAGTTTCACTTGTACATCAACGCGGTGCAAAGTCCGGATCATGAAATTGATTTTGTGACGAAGGAGTTTGCGAAGATTCGCTCAAGGCCTTTGCGGTTTGTGCGGGAGGACTTCTGCGGCACGGCGATTTCGGCATGCGAGTTTGTAAAGCGGCATCGCGAAAACCGCGCGGTTGCGCTCGACCTGCACAAGCCCACGTTGGCGTGGGGCATGAAGAACAATGTTGCAAAGCTCAGCGATGATGCGCAGGCACGCATCAAGCTGCTGCCACGGAACGTGCTGACACCCGGGGCGGACGCGATGGGCGTGGACGCCGTGCTGGCGATGAACTTCAGTTACTGGATTTTCAAGACTCGCGAGATGATGCTCAACTACTTCCGCGTCGTCCACAAGTCGCTCTCGCGCGACGGCGTGCTGTTCATGGACGTCCACGGCGGATACGAAGCAACGAAGGAGATGACCGAACGGACCAAGCGATGGGCGGGCGGCGGGCGCTGGTTCAAGTATGTGTGGGAGCAAAGGTCGTTTGATCCGCTGACCAGTCACGCCGAGTGCCGGATTCACTTCGAGTTTGAAAAAGGCCCGCCGATGAAAGACGCGTTCGAGTATCACTGGCGCGTATGGACTGTGCCCGAACTACGTGAACTGCTCACAGAGGCAGGGTTCAAGAACGTGACGGTGTATCTTGAAGGCGACGACGGTCACGGCGGCGGCAATGGCATCTTCCGCCCCAAGTCCCGCGGCGATGCGGACGCGAGCTTTATTGCGTATGTCGTGGCAGTGAAGTAATACCGAATCTGCTTGTGTGACGAGCCACCGACTGCTCAAAGCAGCAGTCGGTGGCTCGATCACGAGCCGTACGCGCCCGTGGGTTCGCCGACCTTGTACAGTGCAAGGGTGTTGCTTGCTTTCGCGTGGCCCAGCGGGCGACCCGCGACGATGACGACAAAGTCACCTCGCTTTGCGATGCCGCGGCTTTGGAGGTATTGATCCACGGCGATGTTCCAATCGCTGAGATTGCCCTTGCCGGGTGGCTCGCAGCAGACGGGAATCACACATCTCAGCAGTGCCATGCGCCGGGCGGTGGGGGCGTCGCTTGAATACGCGACGATCTGTGTGTGAAACGCGTTCTTGGAGAGGTAGCGGGCGGTGCCGCCGTATTGGCTCCAGCAGACGACGGCGGTTGCATTGGTTTCCTTCGCTGCGATCCATGCACTGTGCGCGAGCGCTGCGGTCATGCGGTGCGCGTCGGCGTATTGGTTCGGCGGCGCGTAGTCAGTCTGCGATTCGCGGAGCTGCGTTTCCGCGGCGGAAATGATGCGGGCCATGGTTTCGACGACGAGGACGGGGTGTTTACCGGTCGCCGTTTCGGCGCTCAGCATGACCGCATCGGCACCGTCAAAAATCGCGTTGGCAACGTCGCTGGCTTCGGCGCGCGTGGGGCTTGAGTTTTCGATCATCGTTTCCAGCATTTGCGTGGCGACGATGCAGGGTTTGCCGCGGCGGCGGCAGGATTCGACGATGCGTTTCTGGACGATTGGCACCTGCGCGATGTCCATTTCAACGCCCAGGTCGCCTCGGGCGACCATCACAGCGTCGGACGCGTCGATGATGGCGTCGAGGTTCGCGACGGCTTGCGGCATTTCGATTTTGGACACGATTGGAATCCACGCGGGGTCGCCCGTGGGCGTGCGTGAGGACTCGATCCGCGACTTGAGATCACGAACTTCGTCCGCAGTGCGAACAAACGAGAGCGCGAGGAAGTCGATTTCGTTTTCGATGGCCCACGCGACGCACTTCAAGTCTTGGTCGGTGATCGCGGACGCGGAGAGATCGCTTTGCGGGACGTTGATGCCCTTTTTGCTGCTAATGACGCCGCCGACGCGGACGCGACAACGCAACTCGCCCTTCTCCCGATCACGATCGACAGCGAGCAAACGAATCGCGCCGTCATTGATGAGCACGCGATGGCCCGGCAGCACTTCGCTGACGAGCGGCTGATACGTCACTGGAAGAACAAGTTCCTTTACGGGTTCTTTCGGAGCGGTGCCCTTGACATCCGGCTTGGCGTCGGGCTTCACCTCGCTCGGGCGATAGAACGCTTCAACGATGCCGGCTTTGAAAACGATGTCTTCGCCCGCGCGAACTTCGACCTGACCGCCGCCGCTGGCGGAGATTTTTCCGATGCTCGCGGGGATGATGCCCACACGAATCTTGGGGCCTTGCAGATCGCCGAGGCACGCGACTTCGATGCCCATTTCCTTTGCGACTTTGCGCACGTTCGCGAGTCGCTTGGAGTGCGTGGGCAGGTCGCCGTGCGAAAAGTTGAAACGGAAGACGCAGACGCCCGCCTCGATGAGTCGGCGGATGACTTCGGGCGAGTCGCTCGCCGGGCCAATCGTCGCGACGATACTCGCGAGGATGTTGGGCGCGAGGACGTCGGTGACGCCCGAGTCGGTCGCGGGGGAGAGGCGATTGGCGTGGTTGAGGTTCATGGGGGTCGGGGGCGCGGCAAAGGTAGTCATACCGAGGGACTATCGGTCGTTTTGGAAGGTGGGTGGAGGGGGATTTTGCTGCCGTGCCACCGACAACCGCGTTGCGTTGTAGGCGGTTTTGTGTTTTTTAAAGCACCAGAAAATTATTAAACACAAAAAACAAAAAGAACACCCCAGACACACACACGA
>CAZEZV010000260.1:0-5835 GCA_964516725.1 uncultured Phycisphaeraceae bacterium | reverse complement strand
AGAACGCGTCGATGTCTTGAGGGTCAAAGAACGACGTGTCGTTGTTGAAGTCAA
This sequence comes from uncultured Phycisphaeraceae bacterium, assembly GCA_964516725.1. GTDB lineage: Bacteria > Planctomycetota > Phycisphaerae > Phycisphaerales > UBA1924 > BJHL01. The sequence goes on along the minus strand of CAZEZV010000260.1, from coordinate 5,781 downwards.
TGGCATCGCACGCGGGACCGGGCATCGGCAGAAACCCGGTGGGCGTCAGCGCCTGCGCCGTCAAGCGGATTTCGTCGATATCCCCACCGAAGTTGCGTCGGAACTCGCCGCCCGGATTGTTCTGGAAGTTCGCTGCACCGATGACTAGCGCGTTGGTCTGCGTGGGATCAAAGAAGATCGGCAGGTTGCCGGTCACGGTCCCCGTCAGCACATGGTCGGTGTACATTGAGTACGTATCCGTCACGCCGTTCTCGTCGAAAACCAGCGCGATGTGGTGCCATGTATTGGCCGCCACCGGCCCGCTGTTGTGGACCACCGAACCGGTGGAGAACGTCGCGGGATCGGTGTCGATCTGCGTGAAGAAGTTGTTGGTCCCCTGGCTGTAGCCGATGCCATACGAGACAATGCTGGTGCCTTGTTCATCGTTCTTATAGATAACGACCTCGTCCGAAGTGGTGTCGCTGCCGGTATGGGGCGAGTCGGGTCGCGCGTAGAGCTCGAGTGTGAAGTCGCCGTGTGGCCGGAGCAGCGCGCTGTTCGGACCGACCGCGTAGCTCCCGTCTCCGCTGGCGTCGAGCGAATAGTCACCGCTCGCGCCTGTTGCCGGAGTGTCGCTGGTGTACGTGATTGCTGGAGATCGAGTGCCGACGGTTCCGTTCAGGCTGTAGGGGCCGCTGTCGATGAGGCTGGCGACGGGTGCACCGTCGGGTCCCTCCTCGAAGCGGTAATGAACCAGCACGCCTGCGGGGAGGGGCGCAACCGGTGCGAGGAATTCGGCAGGCGTGAGCGCCTGGTCTGACAATCGGACTTCGTCAATGTCGCCGCCGAAGTTGCGTCGGAATGGCCCGGCGGGATTTCCTCCGAAGTTGCCCGCGCCGATGACAAACGCGTTGACTTGCCCCGCGTCGTAGAAAATCGGGAAGTTGCCGGTGGCTGTCCCAGTCAACACGTGGTCTGTGTACATGGAGTAGGTATCGTTGGCGCCGTTCTCGTCGAACACGAGTGCAAGGTGGTGCCATGTGTTTGGAGTCACCGGCCCGCTGCTGTGAAGGAACGCGCCGCCAGCGCCTGTGCCCGCGGACGTGTCGATCTCGGAGTAGAACGAAGCCGTACCTTGGTTGTAGCCGAAACCGTACGACACGATGGTGGTGCCCAATTCATCGTTCTTCATCACCAACACGTTGTCCGCGTCGGCGTGGCTCCCGCTGTGCGGGGAGTCGGCTCGCACGTACATCTCCAACGTAAAGTCTCCCGCCGGGCGCAGGATCGGGTTGTTGGCCACATGCCCAAAGTTTCCGTCGCCACTCGCGTTCAGCGCGAAACCACCGGCGCTCGGGGTGCCGGCGGTGTCGGTTGTGTAAGTGATGGCCGGGGTGCGGATTCCTACTGTGCCGTTCAGCCCGTTGGGCCCGCTGTCGATAATGCTCGCAACCGTCGCACCGTCAGGCCCGCTCTCGAAGCGGTAGTGGACGAGCACGCCGGCCGTGGCCGTCGTGGCACTGCTCGCTATTCCCGCCACCACGGCAATCGATGTCAATAATGATCGACGAAACGACAATAATAAGTTGACGCGCATGGTGATCTCTATCTCCTCCCCGAGAAGCGAGCAACAAGATTCTGTGGAAATTAGCGTTGTCATGATGAATCTGATAGTGCAGCACAGCACTTTCGTGAACGGCAGACAAAACATCCCTGCGGCGCTTCACGCCAACAACACCGGCAACTTTTGGGTGCTCGCCTAACAGGTCTCTTGTATCGCCTTGGAATGCGTCGCGCACATCGCGTCGCACGGAGGTCAGCCACCCTTCTATCACTGGCCGCAGGACGTGCAAGGCCCTTCGCTGTACATCACGAGGAACGACGCGATGTCGCACGGATCAAAGAGGCTGCAATCGTTGTTAAAGTCAATGTCGTTGCACGTTGCGTTCGATGGGATGCACGGACCTTCGGAGTACACGGAGAGGAATGCTTCGATGTCCTGCGGATCAAACACGCTGGTATCGTTGTTGAAGTCGATGCTGTCGCACGTGAGCGGCAGCGGAACGTAGTTGGCCTGTATGCGGAACATGCCGTTGCCGTAGCCGCCGCCGGTGGGCAGGCTGAAGTTGGTGACGCGGATGTAGACGGGCACGCCGAAGGCGACGGGCGTGGTGACACGCGAATCAAGACCGCTGGAGCATCCTGGAGTGTCGTCGTTGCATGCGAACTCGGTGTCCTGCCAGTCGTAGGGCAGGGTGTGCAGCGACACGACGGTGTCCATGCCCGGACCACCGGGAATGTTGTACGAGCCGCACGTGGTCACCGTCAGATTCCCGTTGCACGGAGGGTTGAAGCGGTACCAGCCCGCCTGGTTGTATCGCGGCTGGCCATGGCAGGAGACGGACGCACTCGACGTGTACGCATTAAAGAGCGAGCCGACTACATCCTCGCCCGGTGTGATGATCGTGGGATCGAAGTACGTACCCGTAGGAGTCGGAAAGTAGTCACTCGCCAGGGTCACGCTGCCCGATGCGCCGTTGTACCCCGCGACTCGCAGGTAATAGGTCACGCCTTGCACCGCGGTGAACGTCACCGACGATTGCAAGCCTGCTGCTCCGAAGCACGCCGCGTCATCGTTGCACGCGACCAACGGGCCGCCGCATCCGCCCTGGAAGACCGAGAGCACGGTATCGAAGTTGCTGAAGCACGTTCGAAATGTCGCTTGGTTTGTGCTGGGGGCCGTAAACTTCCACCACACGTCGCGGGCAGTGCCGGAGCCGCAATTGGTGACGCCGTCGGTGGTTGCCGTCGCGGTGCTGGCCACGTAGAAACTCTGGTTCTGGTACATCCGCGTCGCGTTGACACAGTTGTCGTTGCAGAGTGACGAGAAGTCGATGTTGAGCCGGAAAATGCCGTTGTAAAAGTTGCCGCCGAAGGGGGCCACACGAATGTACGCAATCTGCCCGGCGAACATGGACAGCGAGACCCGCGAGTCGCGAATCGCTCCGATCTCGCCGCACACATTGGCGTCGTCGTTGCACGCCAGTTGCGTCGCGCCAGGATCATTAGGGCAGCCGCTGTGCAGGGACAACACCGTGTCCATGCCGCTGTCCGTGAAGCCATACCAATCGTGGGTGCCGCAGGTCGTGACGGTGAGCGTTCCGGTGCACTCGGCGGTATACCGATACCACACGTCTCGCGCGGCAGAACTGCTCCCGCAGTCGGCGGAGCCGTCGTTGGTTGCGTTGAGCATTGAGCCGATGGTTGAGTAGCCCGGGCGGGGGGCCACATGGGAGTTCTCACACGCGTTGCCCGACCCAAAGCCCGAAGGGGTGTAGCTGAGCGTGAACGTTCCCGTCGCGCCGCCAAACCCCGCGACGCGAATCCATACCGTTTCCCCGGCGTTTTCAACGAACGAGAGATAGGACCCGAAGGGATTGCTGCCACAGTTGTCCGGGCTGTCGTCGGCGCACGCGATCATGTTCGCCGTCGTGCCCGGGCAACCCCTGTGTACCGAAAGAACTGTGTCGAAGCTGCTCTCGCACGTGTTGAGGTAGTGAACTCCGTCGTCCTGCACCGTGAGCACATACCACACGTCGGTCTGCTCGTTGAACGCGCACGATGTGTCGCCGTCCACCGTCGCTCCCACGTTCGTCCCGACTGTATTGTACGAGGTGATGCGCGTTGCGTTCGCGCAGTTGTTGTTTGCGGGCTGCGCCCAGGCCGCGCTGGCCGCGGCGAGACAGAGCCCGAGGTTGAGAACGCGGAGAATGGACAGTCGCATGGGGGCCTCCTTGAGAGCGAGGCCGCTACTGCGGCGAATCGCTTCGATCCCAAGGCGCACGAACAAGATCGACCGCCCCCAAAATCTTCCAACTTCTCCCAAAATCCCTGCAAACCGTACAAACCAGCCCCAACCCCAATCCCCGCCCCAACACCGCGCAAGCACCTCGGAAGTCTCCAATATGCAGCCCTGTCGTCTGGGAGAGCTTGGACCTGCAATTCACCAAGTGACAGAAACATGGAGTGTCACGGCGAGCGAACGTACCATGACTCTTTGCTATGCGTCATGTCTGAGCCTTCACACAAGTTTTCGGCGCAGTTGTCGGAGACGCTGTACGCGCATTTGCGAGCGATCGCTCAGAACAAGTTGTTGCATGAGCGACCCGGGCACACGCTGCAGGCAACTGCTCTGGTCCATGAAGCGTTGATGCGCATGAAGGTGTCTGGCGATGCTGATGGGCAAGACCCGGCCTTTTACTGGGCCGCGGCGGACGCAATGCGCCGCGTGTTGATCGACCATGCTCGCGCGAGAAATGCGGTCAAACGTGGAGCCGGTCAGCCCAGACTTTCTTGGACGGAACAGGCCAACAGCGCGGCGAGCGTATCAATGCATGCTGATTTGGAGGAAATCGAGAGTCTGGATCGCGCTATTCAACGCTTAGAAGCGACCGACCAGCGAGCAGCGGGCGTTGTCCGCCTGCGGTTCTTTGCCGGTCTGACCGTCGAGCAGGTTGCCAAGGCCATGAACATGACCGAGCGGATGGTGAAGCGAGACTGGGAGTACGCAAGGCCTTGGCTCCTGCGAGAACTTCGACGCACCCCGCACACAGACGAGCGTGGCGACCCACCACACTAAGCAGTTCATGGCGAAAACACAATGGTCTCAGCAAAAGACATCTTCTCTGACCTCCTTGAACTTCCTTTGGCTGATCGAGCAATGGCCGCCCGCAGAATGTGCGAAGGGAACGCACCACTGCTCAATGAGGTACTCGACCTTTTAGGGCACTTTGAAAGCGCTGGAGCGTTCCTCGCAGATCCCACCGCTCCGATCGCCAGCGCGGGCCCAGCCGACACCGTCGACGCTGGCCCCGCGCTGGGGACCACCATCGGCCGGTACAAACTTCTGGAATTGATCGGTGAAGGTGGATTTGGCCTCGTGTACATGGCTGAGCAGCGCGAGCCAGTCCGTCGCATCGTCGCGCTCAAAGTGATCAAGGTGGGGATGGACACCCGACAGGTGATCGCTCGCTTCGAGCAGGAGCGGCAGGCGCTGGCGATCATGGACCATCCCAACATCGCAATGGTGCTTGATGCAGGGCAAACAGAGACAGGCCGGCCGTACTTTGTGATGGAACTCGTGAAGGGTGTGCCGATCACTCGCTTCTGCGATGATCGTTCGCTTTCGCTGCGGGATCGCATTTCGCTCGTCATTCCCGTGTGCCACGCCATCCAGCACGCGCATCTCAAGGGCGTCATCCACCGGGACATAAAACCCTCAAACATTCTCGTCACGCTCCACGATGGCGTTGCTGTTCCAAAAGTAATTGACTTTGGCATCGCCAAAGCAACCAGCGCACGCCTCACCGAGAAAACACTCTTCACCGAAATGAGACAGCTCATCGGGACGCCCGCCTACATGAGCCCCGAGCAAGCCGAGATGTCCGGGCTTGACATCGACGCCCGTACAGATGTCTACTCGCTGGGCGTGTTGCTGTACGAACTCTTGACCGGCACCACGCCCGTGCAAGAGAAAGCTCTCCTCGAAAAAGGCTACGCCGAAATCCAGCGAGTCATTCGCGAAGTCGATCCGCCCAAGCCCAGCACGCGAGTCAGCACGCTGGGCGACTCACTCACGTCCATCGCGTTGCAGCGCCGCACCGAGTCTGCCAAACTCTCTCCAATTCTCCGCGGAGATCTCGACTGGATCGTCATGCGGTGTCTCGAGAAAGACCGCTCACGCCGCTACAACACCACTGACGCGCTCGCCGCAGATCTTCAGTCGTTCCTCTGCGGCGATCC
>CAZEZV010000259.1:0-5850 GCA_964516725.1 uncultured Phycisphaeraceae bacterium | reverse complement strand
AGCTTGAATCGCAGTTCACGCAGGCGATCCGCGGCGCGCTGCAACGCAATCGGCACAGCGCCTTTCGCAGTCTGCCCAACCTCGACTGGCCCCGCACCATTCGGCGCAACATCCGCAACTATCAGTCCGAACTTGGAACCATCATCCCAGAGCACCTGTCGTTCTTCGCTCGCCAGCAGCGCCAGAACCAGTGGAACATCATCATCGCCATGGACCAGTCCGGTTCAATGGCCGCCTCGCTCATCTATGGCGGCATCATGGGCGCGATTCTTGCGAGCATTGGCGCCGTCGAGACACACGTCGTCGCGTTCAATCATGAGGACGTTGTCGACCTCACTGAGCACTGCTCGGACCCCGTCGATCTGCTCTTTGGCGTGCAGCTCGGCGGCTCCGAAGACTATTGGAAAGCCACCTGCTACTGCGAACGGTTCATGCACACGCCCGCGAAAACGTTGTACATCATCATCGGGGATCTGCACGACACTAGCCCGAATCCAAGCAGATTCCTCAAGAAGATGGAGCACGTGCTGGAAAGCGGCGTGAAAGCCATTTGCCTGCTTGCAATCTCCGATCAAGGCGAACCATCGCACAATGAAGACCTTGGCAACAAACTTGCGGCGATGGGCATGCCGTGCTTTGGCTGCACGCCGCAGCGCCTTCCGGAGCTATTGGCTGGCGTTCTGAAAGGCCACGATCTCAAGGCGCTCGCGGCGAAGTTGAAGGCCGCGAGCACGCAGAGCTGACCACGCCGCGTCGAGTTTTCTCGCATTCCGCGGAATGCTGTCTGAACACTTCGAACAAAGCCACTCCGATTCTCGGGCATCCAACTGATGTGGCAGAGGGCTTTGATTCGGTCGGGGGTGAGTGTGTTCCAGGCATCCATGCAGGCCCTGTCGAGCGCTTGCTGACCTACGAAGACGCGGTTGTTGAGTTGGTGTGTCAGATCGCTCATTATTCACCCTGCACTTTCCTTTAGTCACCCGCGCTCGGTCGACTATCTGGTCCTGAGCAAGCAAATACGCCCAAAGCGTGGAGCTCGGTGCTTCGCTCCGATCATGAGCCCCCGCACGGAACATTTCCCAACCGCGCTTTCTTCGCGCGAGAAATCGCACTTGTTTCAGTTGGCAAACTTGGTCAGATCGGGTATCTTTGGAAGATCATTCCCAGGAGTTCCTCCATGAACTGCTCGCTAAAGTGCGTTCTCGCAGCGTTTGTCACTTCGGTCATCCCTTCGCTTCCCATCGCCCTCGCCCAGACTGGTTTCGTCGATCAGGTCGTGGTCAGCGACTGGAATCAGGCGGTGGGCGTGCGATTCGGGCCAGACGCAAGGGGATACGTGTGGGAGAAGGGTGGGCGCGTCTGGCTGGTGGAGAACGGTGTGAAGAGCGCCCAACCACTGGTGGACATCAGCGAGGAAGTTGGAGACTGGCGCGACTTTGGGCTGCTGGGCTTCGTCATCGATCCCAACTTTGACACCAACGGCTACATCTACCTGCTGTACGTCGTGGACTATCACCACGCGCGCCACTTCGGCACGCCGCAGTACAACCCCCAGACTGATGAATACTTCCGCGACACCATCGCTCGCCTCACTCGCTACACCGCCAACCAAGCGGACGGCCGACGCACCGTCGATTACGCTTCACGCCTCATCCTCGTCGGTGAGAATCTCCAATCGGGCTTCCCCGTCTGCCACCAATCCCACAGCATCGGCTCCCTTTGGTTCGGCGAGGACGGCACGCTCCTCGCCGGGAACGGCGACGGCGCGAGCTACGAGGAGGTGGACAACGGCGGCCCGCGCTCCGGCTCCTCCAACACGGCTCTCGCCGAAGGGATCATCCGCCCCGCAGAAGACGTTGGGGCGTTCCGCTCGCAACTCGTCGACAGCCTCTCCGGCAAGATCATCCGCATCGACCCAGCAACCGGCAACGGTCTCCCTAGCAATCCCTTCTACGACGCCGCCAACCCGCGCTCCCCGCGCTCTCGCGTGTGGGCCATGGGCTTCCGCAATCCTTTCCGATGGTGCATGCGACCCAACACCGGCAATCCCAATCCCGGCGCGGCCGATCCCGGCACCATCGTCCTCGGCGACGTCGGCTGGTACACGCGCGAGGAATGCACCGTCATCCGCTCTCCCGGTGGCAACTGCGGCTGGCCCATCTTTGAAGGCCTCACGCTTGCCCCGGGCTATGCATCCGTCGCGCCCATGAACCTTGACGCGCCAAACCCGCTCGCCGCGCAGCCCGGCTGTGACGACTTTTTCCGCTTCACCAACCTCCTCGTGCAGGAAACTCTCGCTGCTCCAAGTTGGCCCAACCCCTGCAACGCCGCTCAGCAAGTACCATCAAGCATTCCGCGTTTCGAGCACGTCCGCCCCGTCCTCGACTGGCGCGATGGTGTCGCGCCGCGCGTCGCGATCTTCTCCGGCAACAACGCCGCAGAAGTGGACATCACAAATTCCCAATCGCCCATACAAGGCTCGCCCTTCGGCGGCACCTCCTCCACGGGTGGCTGCTTCTACACCGGTACAACTTTTCCTCCCGAGTACCACGGCACATACTTCTTCGCCGACTTCACCGGAGGCTGGATACGCAACCTCGCCTTCGACTCAACCGACGCGCCAACACAACTCAGATCCTTCAAGGACAACGCTGGTGCCATCGTCTCCCTCGCCATGAACCCTGCCGACGGCGCGCTCTACTACATCAACTACGACAATCAAGGTGTCGCCGCGCTGCGGCGCATCCAGTTCACCAACGATCAGCCGCCCGTCGCCGTCGCCAACGCCACTCCCCGCTTTGGTTCACTCCCGCTCACGGTGCAGTTCTCAAGCGCCGGCTCAAACGACCCGGAGCAGTTGCCCCTTACCTACCTCTGGGAATTTGGCGACTCCTCACCGTCGAGCACAGCGCCCAACCCCACGCATACGTTTGAAAACACCGAGGACATCACGTCGCTTGGAACCATCGTCGCGCGAATCTTCTCCCTCAACCCGCCCAACCCCATCGGCGGCGGCAACTGGGATCCAGAAATCATCCGCGATGGCGACTACCCGCCCGTCGGCAACTTCGAAGACGATCGCCAATATGACACCTACCACGCAGGCGACCAGGGAACCTCCGACTGGATCGGCTACACCTTTCCCACCACACGCCAGATCCGCCGAGTGATCTTCCAGGAAGGCAAGCACTTCGGCGACGGCGGCTGGTTCGACACACTGCGCGTCCAACTCCTCATAGGTGGTGTTTGGGTCAACGCCGGCGGCTCCTCCATCCAGCCCGCGTATCCCTTCGTGAACGACGGCGAGAACTACGAGACTTACATCCTCTCATTCAATCCGACGAACGCGACTGGCGTGCGAATCATCGGCAACCCGGGCGGCAGCGCGAACTTCATCAGTGTCGGTGAACTCCGCGTTATCGCCAACCCGCTCGTGCCGAACGTCCCACGCCGCTTCGACGTTCGCCTCACCGTCACCGACGACACAGGCCAGTCCGCCAGCACGATGATTCCAGTCTGGGGAAACAACACGCCCCCGGTCGTCACGATCACCAGCCCCCTCGATGGCGCCACCATCCCTGCAGGACAGAACACCACTGTGCCCCTGACTGCGGTCTTCAGCGATGCCGAGCATCCACCCGCACAACTCTCGTGCGCGTGGGAAGTCATGCTCCACCACAACGAGCACGTACACCCCGAGCCCATCGATACAAACTGCCAGACCAGCGCCATCCTCACGCCCCACGGTGGCCCTGCCGATACGTTTTTCTACGAGTGCGCTCTCACAGTGACCGACGCGCTCGGGCTTTCGACGCGCGTGGCGAACAACGTTTACGCGCAGTCGCTCTGCGACTCCGTCGACTTCAACAACGACACCAGCCTCTTTGACCCGCAGGACATCGACGCGTTCTTAAGCGTCTACTCCGAGGGTCCATGTGTTCCTGCAACCGCCACCTGTAACGACATCGACTTCAACAACGATGGCAGCCTGTTCGATCCGTGCGATATCGATTCGTTCCTGCTGCAGTTCAGCGAAGGGCCTTGCACGCCGTGCGGGCAATAGACACTTGCGCGTATTCCGCAACGCTGCGCACAAGCCGATGCCCACCGCGTCGGCTCGTGCTATTTCCTTGTTGCGAACCACGTTCGAAGGGGTAGGGGGATGCGCACACGCGAGTTCTCGCCTGGGGACCACACGTCGCCCGTCAAAGAAAGTTGCGCAATTGGGAGAGCTTTTTCGGGGGGGGGAGGGGGTTACTCGCTAATACGGGCCGCTTTGGGCTGGATTTTGGCTAGTTTCGCCGCCGCAACCCGCGCTCGTGCGTTCTCGATGATCTGCGCTTCCCGACGTTGCTCTTGCTCGTACTCGTCAGGCACCAACCTTGCGTACCGCACCAACCACTCATTGTTGATTTCGTCGGGCAGGCGTGGAGGCTTGGGCTTGCACGACTGTGCCGACCACCGATTGAGCAATTGTTCGTCCCGATCTGTGCACGCAGTCGTGCGTTGAATGCGAGCGAAAGTGTACACATCGGTATCACACGGCTGCACCAATCGCATATCCGGGTTGTTCTCAACCAAGTCTAAATGCAAGTGATTCCCGCACTCGTCCACGATGTGCCAGTTCGCATCATACTTACCGCGCTTGGCAACTTCGATCTTCTTTAACCGGTTCGAATACTTGTCCATTACCCGCTCCTTCGATCTTCCTTGCGTTCCGCATCTCGCTCCAGCGACTCGATGCGGGCCGCAAGGTCATGCAGTTCGATGTATTCACGGCCGAACTTGAGCAGCGCGCTCGCGGCAGACACCCGTGCACTGGCCTGAACGCTCCCATCTGTGACGATCTTTCTCCCTATCCAATACCGTCTCGAACGGTTTCTCTGTTTTCTTCTCGGGTGTACTAGGAGGTTGATTCTGTTCGCACCTGCTTGGTTAGCGCGAAATAGAGCGCAGACGTGGTCTTGTTGACCCATTTTCGGGCCCGCTACCGGCGCGCAAAGACCCGTTTTCTACTGCGCCAGTTAGGTTCAAGTACTCGACGCCACCCCCGAGCGGTGCAATCCTCGCTATCCGATACCGACAGGCTTTGCCAGCGCGAACTCTGAAATCACCCTGCTCGCTTTGGTGCCGCGCTCACTTTGGGCTCGCCAGCAGGCGTTCTAGCGCGAGCGCCTCGTCTTCGTTGCCCACTTCGCGCAGTGCACGGGCCAGTTCACTCCGGACAATTCTCGTCGTTGGATGAGACGCCGCTGGGAAGAGGGATAGAGACATGCTCTCCGCTTCTCGCAGATGCGTGATCGCGAGTTGCCAGTCTCGCTGATGGGATCGCACGGTTGCACAATCAATCAGGGCCAGAACGATGGAAGGATGGGATGGACCCATCGCATCGCGAAGTTCCTGCAGCGCGAGCGTCGCGAACTGCTCCGCGTCGTCCCATCGCCCCTCGCCGATCGCGATGCGAGCACGCAGCGAAATGTGCAGTGCAAGGACTTCCGCATTGCGTGGTGTCATCGCTTCGTGCATCGCGAGTGACTCTTCCGCGAGCGGCTTGGCCTTGGCAAGCTCGCCGGCCGCGACATATGCGGACGCCAGGTTGTAGATGTTTCGAGCCAGTCGACTGTCGTCTGGAAACGAACTCGCCCGCTGCAGCGCAACCGCCCGCTCATACAACGCGGCGGACTCCTTGTTTCGCCCTTGGCGTCGGCGGAGCAGGCCCATGTTGTTGACTGAATCCGCGAGGTTCGGATCGCCCGGATCGAGCACCCGCTCGCGAATCTCCAGTGCCTTGCTGAAAACCGCCTCGGCCCGATCAAGGTCGCCTCGCTCGCGATAAATGATGCCCGCGAT
>CAZEZV010000258.1:0-5854 GCA_964516725.1 uncultured Phycisphaeraceae bacterium | reverse complement strand
CCAAGAACTGCGCCGTCACGTATCACGCGCAGGACGGCAAGGACTATCGCATCAACATCCTGGACACCCCAGGCCACGCCGACTTTGGCGGCGAAGTCGAACGCGTCCTCCGCATGGCCGACGGCGTGATGCTGCTCGTGGACAGCAGCGAGGGCGTGATGCCACAGACCAAGTTCGTGCTGGGCAAGGCTTTGGAACTTGGCCTGAAACCCGTCGTCATCGTCAACAAGGTTGATCGTCAGGATCAACGCGTCGAAGGCGTGATGAACGAGGTCTTTGACCTGCTCGTTGATCTTGGTCAGGACGAACTCGCGATGGACTTCCCGGTGCTGTACGCCGTGGGCCGCGACGGTTGGTGTACGAATCAGTGGCCACTGCCAAACCCAAAGCCCTCCAACCTGCGCGACGCGTTCGAGGCGATCGTCAAGCACGTGCCCGCGCCGCAGGCCGACACCTCCAAGCCACTGCAGGTGCTCATCACGAACATTGACTACAACGATTACGTGGGCCGCATCGGCATCGGCCGCATCTTCTGCGGCAGCATCAAGTCCGGGCAGCAGGTCGCCGTCATCAAGCACGACGGCAAGAAGGTTTTGACGCGCGTGCAGCAGTTGCTGCAATTCGTGGGATTGAAGCGTGCGGAAGTTGAGAGCGTCGAAGCAGGCGACCTGTGCGCGCTCGTGGGCCTTGAATCCGTAGACATTGGCGACACCATCGCCGACCCTGAAAACCCCAGCCAGCTCCCGCCCATCAAGGTCGAAGAACCCACGATGACGATGCTCTTCCGCATCAACGACTCCCCCTTTGCGGGTCAGGAAGGCGAGTTCGTCACGAGCCGCCAGATCCGCGAACGCCTGTTCAAGGAACTGCAGCGCAACCCGTCGATGCGCGTCGAAAACGGCCGCACCGCCGATGAGTTCATGGTCTCGGGCCGCGGCGTACTGAGCCTGGGCATCCTGATCGAGAACATGCGCCGCGAGGGCTTTGAAGTCTCCGTGGGCAAGCCCGAGGTCATCATCAAGGACATCGACGGTGTGCCGCACGAGCCCGTCGAAGAACTCGTCGTTGATGTGCCCAACGAATACGTCGGCAGCATCATGGAACTGATCGGTGGTCGCAAGGGCGAACTCAAGAAGATGGAACCCCGCGGCAACGTAGTCACGCACTTGTCGTTCGAAATCCCCAGCCGCAGTCTGATTGGATTGCGCGGTCGCGCGTTGACGGCGACGCAGGGCGAAGCGATCATGCACCACAGTTTCGTGCGCTTCATGCCGCTGGGCGCCGAACTGCCGCGCCGCAAGGCGGGCGTCCTCATCAGCCTTGAGACCGGTGCCGTCACAACGTACGCATTGAAAGAACTCGCAGATCGAGGCGTGATGTTCGTCACCCCCGGAGAAAAGGTCTACGGTGGCCTGATCGCCGGCGAGCACAACCGCGACAACGACCTCACCATCAACATCACCCGCCTCAAGCATCTGGACAACATGCGAGCCGCGAGCAAGGAAGCCACGGTCGTGCTGAAGGCACCCCGCAACCTGAGCCTCGAAGCCGCGCTTGAGTACATCGACGATGATGAACTCGTCGAAGTGACGCCAAAGAGCATTCGCCTGCGAAAGAAACTGCTGAACGAAAACGAACGCAAGCGCGCGGATCGCAGCCGAGCGGACAAAGAAGGCGATTGAGTTTGTGGGTGGCACAGGCGTCCTCGCCTGTGCCAGACCACCTGTGACGCTCGACACAGGCGAGGACGCCTGCGCCACCAAGTCAAAGAAAAGACCCGGACATGCCGGGTCTTTTTCATCAACTGAATGTGCTTGCAATTTACCCCGCCTGCGCCCGCGGGTGCGCCTTGTTGTAGCTGTCCTGCATGCGCTGCGTCGACAGATGCGTGTACACCTGCGTCGTGCTGAGGCTCTGGTGCCCAAGCAATTCCTGGACGCTGCGCAGGTCCGCGCCGTTGTCCAAGAGGTGCGTCGCAAAGCTGTGCCGCAGTGTGTGGGGGCTGATGGACGGATCAAGCCCTGCCATGCGCAGATACTTGTCGAGTTTGCGGCGGACCGAGCGAGACGACAACCGGCCGCCGTGCTTGTTCACGAAGAGCGGCGTGCCGCCCGAGTTGCTCTTGACCGCAAATGCGAGTTTCGGATCGGTCTTGAGCATTTCGAGGTAGCGCTGAATCGCGCCCACCGCGTGCGAGCCCAGCGGAACGATGCGTTCCTTCTTGCCCTTGCCGCGGATGCGCAGCGCTTCGCCCGTCACATCAAGATCGTCAACCATCAGGCCAACGAGCTCGCTGACGCGGATGCCGGTCGAGTACAGCGTCTCCAGCATCGCGCGATCGCGACGGCTGAGCACATCGCCATCACCGGGCGCGGCGAGCAACTGCTCAACCTGCTCGATCGGAATCGCCTTGGGCAAGCGCTTGGGCTGGCGGGGCGTTCGGATGGTCGTCATCGGGTTCGTGCCCGCGTACCCGCGGCGCTCTGACCACTTATAGAAGGATCGCAGCGTCGCGATCTTTCGCGCCATGGTCGCGGCGGAATACTGCTGCCCGCCCAGGTGCGTCAGGAACGCGCGGATGAAGTCGCTGTTGGCGGTGCAGATCAGGTCTGTGACCGTTTGCCTGTCGCTGGTGGGGAACGCCGCGCCGGGCTGGCGCTGGGCGCTAAAGCGCGTGAACGCCTTCGCCTCTTTGCCTTCATCGAGCGCGATCTTGTTGCTCGAAGCGAGGAAGTCGACGTATTGCCGCAGGTCCGCGCCGTAGCAGCGCGCGGTGTACGGGCTGAAGTGCCGCTCATCGCTCAGGTATGAAGTGAACGAATCCAGTAATGCCAAACGTGTCGTCGATGGTGCAATATCAGGTGTCATCGCTGACTCCTCCCGGCATGACCCAGCCCCTTCTACGTGCTGAGATCCCAACATGCTCGGCAAGAGAGTTATCGTCTGCCCCAGCCCGGACCTGAGCGCAGTTCTCGGAATTGTTCGATAACGGGGACACATTTGATCGGTCAAATAACGATTTCTGTCACAAAATGCGAAATTGACGGCTGCGTGGGGGGTGTACCCGCGTTTGTGCGGGCAAAATCTGCCATCGTCAGACGCCGGACTCACAAAATGTGAATCTGGGATACCTGCTCGATGCAGAGAAAAATGGGCGGGATCGATGGTTTTCTGCAATGGCGTGCGAGCGAACCACTGAAGCAATGGCCGCGGCGAGAAAAAAAACGAGGCCCACCTTTCGGCGGGCCTCGTTGAATTTGTAGTCAACTCAAGAGAACCTGAGTATGAGCATTAGACGGGGCACAGTTCGCATGCGCCCTCGGCGTACACCTGCAAGAAGCTGGCGATATCGCACGGGTCGAAGACGGACGTGTCGTTGTTGAAGTCGATGTCATCACAGGTCGCGGTGACCGGGATGCAATCGCCTTCGGAGTAGACGCTCAGGAAGGCGTCGATGTCCTGAGGATCGAAGAACGAACCGTCGTTGTTGAAGTCGATGTCGTTGCAGACCACTGGCGGGTTGCAGGGCGTCGAGCCTTCAAGCGTGAACCAGTACAGATCGTTCGTGCCGCAGGTGTTGCCAGCGCCGAACTGAGGAGCCATGAAGTAGCGGTAGGTGCCAGCCGTGAGGAACAGGCTCATGGTGAAGTCGGCCGTGCCGTTGCAGGCCGGGTCGGGGAAGGCTGTCGCCAGAATTGCTGGCGGGCAGACGTTGTCCAGGATGGCGGTGAAGGCCAAGAACTGGGTCTGACCGGTGAAGGTGTAGGTGTCATCCGCGGTGATCACGAACTCGTACCAATCGGTGTCACGGAAGCCGGGGCTGCTGGGCAGGTTCGCTGCGCCGGTGCCCTGGAACGTATCACAGACGTTGAGCGTCGTGTAGGATTCGGGGACGACGTTGCAGCCACCGTTGAGGTCGGCAGTCGCCAAGTCATCGCATGTGCCGGGTTCATCCTGCGCGCCAGCGGGTGGCGTGAAGGGTGTGCCGCCGGTGCTGACTGCGATGTTGAGGACACCAGCGCCGCCCGCGGAGCCTGCACCCCACGAAGCAACGCGGATGAAGTAGTCTTCGCCGGTTGTCACGGGAACGTTGCAGATCTGGCTCTGGAGGCCGCCACCTGCGTCATCGTTGCAGAAGAGTTCGGTGCCGCCGCATTCGTCGTAGACCTGCATGGTCGTATCGCCGAGGCCGCCACCAAAGGTGTCAACGGTGATGAAGGATTCTGCGCCAGCCGTGTAGGAGTACCACACGTCGTGCGTGTCAGGAGCTGCGCCGAAGTTGCAGGAACCGAAGAGACCGTCGTCGGTCGCTGCGGTGCTGTCAAAGGCGTTGGAGCCCAAGACGCCCGCGATCGCGGTCGCGCAGTCATCGTTGGCTGGCGGCGGAGGAACATCGAAGGAGATGTCACCGATCACTGCCTGATCGCCGAAGCCAGCGATGCGGACGATGTAGGTCGTGCTTGCCACGACTGGGAAGGTGATGGTGGACTGGAAACCGCATGCGTCATCAACGCAGGCGATCAGCGTGCCGTCGCACACGTCATACGCACCGAGGGTGGTATCGCTGCCGGTGAGACCGCAGGTGGTCACGACGCCCTGGCCTGAGACGCTGGGCGTCCAGGCATAGAAGCCGTCGAGACCGCCGATGCAGTCGGTGTTGTCGGTCACGAAGCCCGTGGTGTCGTAGGACATCGTCATCGGCTGGCCGGCGACGGGGGTCGCGAGGCTGCAGCTGTCAAACGGAACCGGGGGAGGCGTGATGCCAATGTTGAGGTTGCCAGCGCCTTCGCCCACGCCCCAGCCAGCCAGACGGATCACGTAGTCCGTGCCAAGCGTGGTCGGGAAGTTCCGGATGCGGCTCAGGAGACCAATCGCGTCATCGTTGCAGGCCAGTTCGGTGCCGCCACAGACGTCATAGATCGCCAAGGTGCTGTCGCCCGTGGCGTAGTTGGTGACTTCGAAGGTGCGGTTGTCGGTGCTGGTTGCGGTGTAGAAGTACCACACGTCCGCGCCGGAGTTGGCCGGGCCGCCGAAGGCGCAGCTGATCGTGGTTTCCGGGGAAGCGAAGGTGTTATCCCATGCGTTGTCGCCATCGAACATTTCGGTCGCGCCAGCGCAGTTGTCGTTGGCCGGGGGCACAACCGTCACAGCGCTGACACCGAGCGTACCAGCACCCGTGCCGCCGACGAAGCCGGCAACGCCGATGTAGTAGGTCGTGGTCGCGGGCTGGTTCCAAGACAGCTGCGTCTGAAGACCGCAGAAGTCGTCAAGGCAGGCGACCTGAGTGCCGCCGCAGGCGTCAAACACGGCCAAAACCGTGTCGTAGCTGCTGCCGCAGGTGCTCGCCGTGACTTGTTCTGCCGAAGCGCCGGTGGTATAGGCGTACCAGATGTCGCTGCCGTAGCCGCCGCACGTGCCAGCGCCGTCGGTGGTTGCACCGATCGTGCTGAAGGGCGTGCTGCTGCCGTTGGTGACGGCGATTGCGTCAGCGCAGTTGTCGTTGGCCGGGCCGCCGCCGCCACCTGGCGTCAGCGTGAAGCTCACGCTGCCGAGGTCGGGCGCGCCGCTGTTATAGCGGTTGAGTGCGAACTTGTAGGTTGAGCCAGCCGGGATGTTGACGGTGATCGACGTCTGCAAGCCGCAGGAGTCGTCAAGGCAAGCGACCTGAGCGCCGCCGCAGCCATCGAACGCATCGAGGATCGTGTCCCACGCCACAAGGCCGCACGTGCTCATGACCACGTTCATGCCACCAGCGCCACCATCGACGCTGAACCACACATCGTTCACGCCGTTGAAACCGCAGGCCGGAACGTGTTCCGTTGTGCCGCCGGTCTGATCGAACGCGTACGTGCCC
>CAZEZV010000257.1:0-5903 GCA_964516725.1 uncultured Phycisphaeraceae bacterium | reverse complement strand
GGACTTCCTCATCGACAAGGGCTACAACCCCGAGTTTGGCGCCCGTCCGCTGCGTCGAAGCATCGGGCAGTACGTCGAAGACCCGCTCAGCGAAATGCTCCTGGGCGGCAGCTTCACGGCCCCCGCGCTGATCAAAGTCACCCGCCGAAACGACGCCGAAGGCAAACCCGAAGATCACCTGTTCTTCGACAGCGCCCCGGCGCCGGAAGAACTGGCGAAGAAGTTCTTGGAAAACCAGGCAGACGACGGACCCAAGTCCGCACCGCCTGCCGCAACATCCAGCACGTAACAACAAAGCCCGGCGAAAGCCGGGCTTTTTTTCTGTTGTTGGTGGCACAGGCGTCCTCGCCTGTGTCACAATCGGACTCACTTCCGCCTGCGCTTCATCATGCACACCATCCCCGCCCCAAACAGCGCCATCGCGCCCGGCGTCGGCACTGTGTTCACGACAACATTGTCAATCCCCACCCAGTCCGCAAACGAGCCGGGCGAGATCAACACGTACGCCGCAGTGCCGCCGAACGACGCCGTCACCGTCTGATACGACGTCGACGCTTCCGGCACAACGCTCGCCGAGCCGATCAGCGTGTTGGTTGCATCAAAGACCTGAATCGACGGTCGGAACGGCGTGTTTGCATACGTTGACGTGCTGCCCACGCCAACAAAGTCCGCCGAGATCGAATCAATCGCGCCGCCCGCGATGTCCATGCGGAAGATGGGCGTGCCGTCCTCGCTGAGCCAGCCGTTGTATGAGTGCAGCATGTTGGTGACGGGCGGTGCAGTGACGCCGCGTGAGCCGTAGTCGCTGTTGGTGATAATCATCGACGTGTTGGTCGCCCAGTTCTGCGCGCCTTCGCCGGACGGGCCGGTCGCGCCGCCCGCGACAAACGTGATCCCCCAATCTGCGTACTGGTTCGCGAGTGTCTCGCCTGAGGAGATCACTGACGTGCCCGGACCCGCATCGAAATTCATCGTGACGATGTCGGCCTTGGCGGCACCAGCCAAGGTAACAACAGACAACACAATCGCGGCTGCAACGTTCTTCTTCATGTCTCTCTCCGATCTATGACCTGTTCGAGGAATTTTCACAAGAAATCAGCGAGCGAACCTGCTCGCGTACCAGAACATACCCCAAGGGTGACTCACCGCAAGCATGGAGCGTTGCTTGCTCGCAACATCATGCGTGCAAAGCCTTTGCGTAACGTGTGCACCAGCCGCGACCGGTCCTCAAACTCGCTGAAAATGCTGTTATTAGACGATAAGTCGGAAATTCAAACGATTGCTGGGGCCAATCCCTCAAACATGCGCTGGACAAACACGCATTCTTCATGTATTCTGTAGTTGCCTTCCGTGGACTGCGGGAGGCGACATGAGCACTGGACGGGAGAGAGAGATAAGACTTGGCAAACGCATTCTGCGTTTGCCCTTCGTGAAGACCTGAGAGACCTTCACACTCAAAGCTCCTATTCCTGCGTTCGTTGATTGCCTGGCTTCTTGTGCGAGGAACTTCTCCATTCGCACTGCATGACCAGGCGAGTTGCTGCGCCAAACTGCTTGGCAACGCAGCTCCGTGGTGCGTCGTGGGGTTCACGCCGCATTGCCAGTCTGTGGCCCGTTGCGCAGGGGCCTCTGAATGTTCAGAGAGAAGAGGAGTTTGAGAGATATGAAGAAGACAGTTGCAATTTTGGCCTTGTTGGCCGCAGCCGGCGCCGCTCAGGCGAGCATTTCATCGTTCGTCGTCAGCGGTTCCGCCACGTTCACCAACAAGAACAGCGTTGATGCTCAGGGCGATCCTGACAACAACGTCGATTCGGCAGTACTCGTTGGCCCGGGCGGCGCATTCAACGCCGTTCGCGTCACCGGCAGCCTGACCGAAGTCAACACCGGCACGTTCGCGAGCGAAGCCCGCGTCCGCATGACCGCTGGCGCTGGCAACGCGTTCACCGCGTTCAACCTCGGCGCTGCGACCGCAACCGGCAATTACACCGGCACGCTCGCCATCGGCCCGACCGCTCTCGCGGCAACGGCTGGCGTCGTGAACGCTGGCGGCACCGTCAACTTTGAATGGTTCGAATCATTCCAGGACGACGCGAACCTCCCCGAACAGCGCTGGGACACTGTGACCTATGAATTCGGTCAGAACGCCATCATTAATGGCAACTTCAACCTTGGCTCGCTCAACGGTAACGGCTCCACGCTCGTGACCGCTGGCTCGCACGTGTCGGGCGGCTTGGACTTCTTCGCCTTCTCGCTGGCCGACGGCGTTGACAGCCTCGGTGAATCGCTTTCGCTTCGCATGAACGCGGGCACGAGCGGCACCAGCATGACCGATACTGAATTCGCTCTTTACGACGGCGCCGGCAACTTCGTCGCTTCGAACGACGACTTCGGCGTGGGCTTCTTCAGCGGACTTGACTTCGCTGACGCTGGCCTCGCCCCGGGCAACTACACACTCGTGACCGGTGGCTTCAACACTCTCTTCGCTGCCACCGTCAACGGCGCACACACTGCTGGCACGAACGCTGGCACCTACAGCCTCGAAATGACCTACACCGTCCCCGCCCCCGGCGCTCTCGCGTTGGTCGGCCTGGGCGGCCTGGTCGCAGCCCGTCGCCGTCGCGCCTAATCGCGTGTTCGGCCAAATCGCAGGTGCGGTTTGACAACTTGACAATCGAAAGCCCACTCCGGGAACGGGGTGGGTTTTTCTTTGACACCTCCATGAACGGCGCGCCTAAAACTCTCCATGCACGCGGCCACGGACCTTGAAACACTCTTCCGCACCATCAAACCCAAGCTCGAAGAGTGCAGCCTCTTCGCGGCTGTGCGCATCGAACTGGAGCTCAACCGAATCTGTTGCGATGCGCTCGCAAGCGCCGAGCTTGCGTTCTACTCGATCCAGCGTGATGACCCGAGCAGCCTGTACGTCGCCCTGCAAACCCCCGCGCGATACCTGAGCCAGTCCATTGAAGCTGATCTCATGTTTACCGGCGACAAACTGGAAGACCTGCTGCACGAAGAACTGGTTGACCAGGGTTACGACGCCGCAACCCCCCACCATTTCTGGAAAGTCGAACACTTCCGAAGCGAAGCCAAGTTGTACACGTTTCGAAGCCTGCTGCCCGTGGCGCCAGCATCTTGGGCAACCCAACCAACCGCCGAACTTGCGGTCATTGCGCTGAAAGCGTATGAAGCTGTGTTTCGACCCTTGGGCGACATGGAAGCCGACGACGAGTGAACGCTGGATGAGGTTGACTAACGTCGCGGCCTGCATTTTTTCACACAATTCGAATTTTCCTGTCCTTTTGGGAACCCAGAAATCGTCTCTCGGTATGCCTATTGGCGGCGTGACGACTTGCCATCGTCGCGCCTGTGTGGAGCGTGCCCCGACGCTCGACCCTTGCTGGCGCTGCGGGTTGTTCGCGCGAGTCAACGGGAGATTCGCTCTCGGGAGGGTTGGGGGCTTGGTTCTGGGGGTAGGCAGCCGGAGGGCGTGGGTCAGGAGGGAAGGTTGGCGGACGTGCGGAACGAATTGTGGTTCGTGGACAGCGAAAAACACAACCGTTCCACCAGTTTGTTCGCGACTCACAGGGGATGAGCCGCGAATGGACAACCGGAAACGCACGCTCAGCGAACACTTTCTACAGGTACCTCGCCGCAAGGTGTGGTGGCCTGATTTGGGATGATGAGATGATGAGAATCATCGTGCAGAGACTTACGTGTTGTCTCACCGTCTCACCGTCTCGCCGTCTCAAAACCCCGGTTGACCTTTCTTCGGCGGGGACCGCCGAAGAAGACGGATTGGCGGGGACCGCCAATCTACACAATTCCCATGCTTCCACGCCGCGATGAACTCGAACTTGTGAACGCCGCCAAGAAAGGCGACGAGGCCGCGGCGTCTCAACTCATCCGGGTGCTGCAAGGGCCGCTGTATTCGTACCTGCTGCGTCTGTGCCACAAGCCCGATGTCGCCGAAGAACTGACACAGGAAGCGCTGTATCGCGCGATCCTGCATCTTGATCGCTACGACCCGCGCTGGCGGGTCTCGACGTGGGTCTTCACGATTGCCCGCAGATTGCTGGTCAATCAACAGCAGAAGTTTTCACCGCTCTTCGACACTTCCGTCGTCGAGCACGCAACGCAAGTCACTTCCATCTGGACACTCAAGGGCTGGCACGAAGAGCGTTCGCAGAACGCGGAAGAACAGAAACTCCAACGGACCGCGATCGATCGCGCACTCGCCCAACTCAACACCAGCCAGCGCGAAGTGATTGTGCTGTTCCATCAGCTCGAATGGAGCATCCCGCAGATCGCCGAACTCACCGGCATGCCCGAGGGCACGATCAAGAGCCAGTTGCATCGCGCACGCGCCGAACTTCGCCAACTTCTGTCGAAACTCGTCGATTGTGACGCTCCCAGTCACCCGTCTCACGCAGCGGACGACACGCGCGTCGCCGAGGTCGTCGTCCCGCGCCGCACAACGTCACCCGTCGCAAGCAACTCGCACGCACCACCCAATATTCTCAAAGTGCATCGCAGCGGGCGAGGTTCTCAGCATTCTCTCAAGAGCGATCACTCTGATCGCAAGCAAGGTCCCTCTGGCGGACATTTTGGTTCCAAGAGAGAGGAGGAACAGTCGTGAATCCTCAGTATCCAAGTAACTTTGATCAGCCCGAAGGCGACACGCTTGCTCGCGTCGATCGCCTCGTCAACACCGCGATGGACGCCGAAGCCGCGAACGACTTTGACGGCGCGAACATCGCATGGGCCAAGATCGCTTCGATGGATGATGCCTCACGCCGCAGCGCCGCGACGCTGCAAGCAAGCCTCGAAAGCCTGCGCACGCCCGCGCAGTCGCCTGATGTGTCCGCGAAGGTGCTTGCGCGCCTGGGCATGAAGCCGGTCTCAAAGAGCCACGAAGCGAATGTCGAACAGGTTCGCGTTGCACCCGTTGTCGCTGTATCGTCGCAGTCAACTGCGCCTGCTACACCCGCCCTCAGCGCTTCACCGCGACACGTTTCATCATCGCGTGTAGCTTCATCAACGCAGCTGGCTTCATCAACTCGGCTCGCCACTTCGCACCGCTCCCGCAAGTGGTACAGCCTCTCGCCAGTCCTTGCATCGTTCGTGCTGGGCGGCTTCGCGTCACTGGGCCTTGTGATCGCCCATCAATACACAAACCCATCGCTACAACCGGACACCGCGATCGTCGTCGTGCCGCTGCCTTCGATCTCGCACACAATCCCAAGTGAGTTGCTTCCCGCACCTGTGGCGTCGGCAAGCCGCGCCCCGTCGCTGCGCATGGGCGATACCAGCCGATATGACCAGGCCCTCGCACCCGCGCGCCCAGGCACCGCTGACGCCGGTGCCACGCACGGGTATTGGTGGCGAGTCCAAGGCCCACAATCCCCCAGTTTCCCGATGATGGCGCAGGAGCGCTGGTGGATCGCACCGGGCTCCGCGGAGGGGCCGGCCCTCGAACCCAAACACATGGACGCTGGGCAGATGCTGCTCCACAAGCACAGTCACGATGTGGACTTATTCCAGTTGCTGCTGGGCGATCACGCACATCATCGAACGGACCCCAGCGACCTCAACACACCTGCTCCCACACCCGCCACCAAACTGCAACCTGCGAAAGTCCGTTGACCAGCGCGACTCTCGACATTGTCACAGTGCAACCGCAACATCGCTGCCGCGTCTGAAAACAACCCGTCGCAACCGATTCTGCGAGCCAAAGACCCTCCTCCAACGCCCCTTTCGCCTCTCTTCACAGAGTGTGTCAGGAAGGGGCGTTGTTTTGCACCTATGATGTGGATGTCCCTCTCACCGCTGTGCTTTCTTGGCATCCTCTTGAGTTCTTGGGGATATGGGGGGGTATCGGGGGATATCGGGGGGGGCGATAT
>CAZEZV010000256.1:0-5912 GCA_964516725.1 uncultured Phycisphaeraceae bacterium | reverse complement strand
CGTTGAACAAGTGTTGTGTGTGGCAGATCGTTCCAGCCCAAGGTGTTTCCGGTCGCCACCAGTGTAATTCTTCCGCAGGCCGTACCGACGCCCCCGGAAGGCGACCCACGCCTTTGACCTCCGCCGCTTCGCGGCGACAATCTCCCAATTCAAGACGCGTTGCAGACTTGAAACAGAATTCGTATGAGCCGTGAAAGTCCCGGATGGCGGCTCTCGCGTGCAAAACCAGCGAAAGCACCAACGCAAAGAAAATCCAATAAAAGACGAACAAGTCCTCAATCACGGCGTACAGTCATTTGTCGATCCGGACACGCTGTTTGCAAGACCAACAAAGCAACGCTTGGAGTTTCGCGTGACATTACCTCGACTGATCCAAGGCGGAATGGGCGTTGGGGTTTCTGGATGGACACTGGCCCGTGAAGTGTCGTTGCTCGGGCAACTCGGTGTCGTATCAGGCACGGCGCTGGACACAATTCTCGTCCGCCGACTCGCAGCGGGAGACTCAGGCGGCCACGTCCGCCGTGCGATCGCCGCGTTTCCTGAGCAGGGTGTCGTTCAACGCATACTCGCGAAGTACTTTCGCCAGGACGGAGTCGATGATGTTGCTCACGCCGAATGCGCGGAACTCTCGGAGCCCATGGTCTCGTCCGCGTGCGTGAGCGGCGAGACTCGAAGCGTTGAACACAACCAAGCCCCCACGGCCCACCGCTCCGCCGGCCAGCGCTTCCCATTGCTGTCTCTCCCGCGCGCAAACATGTTCCGAGAGCGCGAGTGGATCATCATCGTCGCAAACTTCGTCGAGGTCTACCTCGCCAAAGAAGGTCACGCGGGCGTCGTTGGCATCAACTACCTCCACAAGATCCAGTTCCCGATCCTCCCCAGCCTTTACGGCGCGATGCTCGCAGGCGTCGACGTCGTGCTGATGGGCGCAGGCATCCCCGGCGAAATCCCAAGCGTACTCGATCGCCTGAGCCGCGTCGAAAAAGCAACCGTCAGACTCGACGTGCTCGACGCGGGCGATGAGACGTTCGAGCAGACATTTGATCCCGCTTCGCTCTGGGCCGAATCATCAACACAGTGCCCACAAACTCTCCGCCGCCCAAAGTTCCTCGCTGTTATCGCCTCCGTCGTCCTCGCAAAAGCCCTCCTCAAGCAAGCCCCGGGCGGCATCGACGGCTTCATCGTCGAATCACCAACCGCTGGCGGCCACAACGCGCCCCCGCGCGGCCCGCTCCAACTCAGCGTCCACGGCGAACCCGTGTACGGCCCGCGAGACGACGTCGACATGACCCAAATGGCAAAGCTTGGCGTCCCTTTCTGGCTCGCGGGCGGCTACGCAACCCGCGAACAATTCGCTGCAGCCATCGCCTGCGGCGCCCAAGGCGTGCAAATTGGAACCGCATTCGCCTTCTGTGAAGAGTCAGGGCTAAGCCCCTCGCTGCGGAATCGCGCCCTCGAGGCGCTGCTCAACCACGACCTGCAGGTGTTCACAGATCCCAACGCGTCACCGACCGGTTTTCCATTCAAGGTGGCGGAACTCAAGAACACACTTTCGGATGCAAACGTGTATGAACATCGCCCGCGCCTGTGCGACCTTGGCTACCTGCGCCGCGCATACCGCAAAGCGGACGGCACACTTGGCTACCGGTGCGCAGGCGAGCCGTCTGACGAGTACGCACACAAAGGCGGAAAGGTTGAAAACACGTCCGGCCGAAAGTGCCTGTGCAATTCTCTGCTCGCGAATGTCGGTCTTGGGCAAGTGCGAAAAGACGGCTACGAAGAGCCGCCACTCTTGACCGCAGGAGATGACATCGCGTGCATCAAGCCCTTTATCACTCGGGAGAGGTTGTCATATCACGCACGCGACGTTATTGAGGCGGTGATGCAAGCGGAGTTGGGCGTGGGGCAGCAAATAGTTGCCTAATTTTCACTTTCAGTGTCCCGCAATGCAGACTCTTGCGCCATGAGTGCAGGCCCCGGCTTTGAAGGAGGCCGCAAGGAGTGGTGCAATGAAGTTCACGAATCTTGTTCGCTTGGTGTTTGGCTGCTGTCTCGTGGCGGGGGCTTCAGCGCAGCCGGTGTGCGAGCCCGGGCTGACGAACAAGTTTGGCGGCGGGATCACCGCAACGTATACGGCAAACTCAGCGTTGCAGGTGGTGGGCATGGGCAGTTCCTTCGCGCTTATCAACGTGGCCAATCCAGCCAGCCCTTTCTTTGTCAACAAAGTGGAGCTCGGCGGGCAGGTCCAGGGCATCGCGTCGCCGGCGAGTTTGGCGTACTGGGTTCTTACGCCAACGCGCCTCTACAACATTAACGCTGCAGCGTTTCCCAACCCGCAGATCGTTTCGTCATCAGACGGGTACAGATTTCTTCAGACCCCCGCGTTGTCGTCCGCGAAGTCAGTAGCGGTCAATGGCGACTTCCAGTATGTCGTCGGGAGCAGCGGAACGCACATTTTCCGCAACGGAGCATGTACCGGGTGGAGAGATGCGATTGCGAATGATGTCACGGTTGCTCGCGGCTTCGGTTGGGCAACCGGGAGCACGGTTTTTCGCGTCGGCCACGGATCAGACGGCCGTCCGCTGGGCCTGTACTCGGGTATGTTGACGCAATACCAGGGCACGACGTACCCGCCCTACGGGATTCTGGGCGACGGCAACTATCTGTATGTCATCTCGGTGAGCAACACACAGACGCCACAGGCTCTTTTGACCGTGTTCTCGATCGCGGACGGCGACTATCACCTCACGGTGATCGCTCAGCGCGTTTTTACGCTGACTGCTCAATCAACCCGCGCTCGCCTCACGAAAAGCGGCAATGCTCTGTATGTCTGCTTCGGCGCCGCTGGCACGCACTGGTTCAATATCAGCAACCCGCTGAACCCCGTATACGACGACTTCGCGACGACGTTTGGCGAAGATCGAAACATGTCGGTGTTCGGCACCACCGCGTACATCGCCAAAGGCGACACTGGTCTTCGCACGGCGAACGTGTCTGCGGGCACCGAGCCCTTGGCGTTGGGCCTCTTCCAGTCCCTCCCGGGCAACGCTCGCGACTTTGATTCCTTCTCCAATGCCTACGCAGTCGTCGCCGACGGCTACGCGGGCATGTCTGTCGTCAACATCCAGGCCAACCCACTCGCGCCGACCAGGGTTGGGTCGGCGTTCATCGGTGGCTTTGCTAACCGCGTCTCGACGGGCAACTTCCTGGCCTTCTTCACCAATGGAACGGGGATCACGGCGGTCAGTTACCTCTCGCCGCAATTTCCCAGTGTTGTCGGGTCGTTCAATCTTCCCAATGGCGAAGTGGCCCTCGACGTGCTGGTGTACGGCCAAAAACTGCTTGTCACTTCGTCAACAACGTTGTACTCGTACGACGTTTCAACGAATGTAGCGAATCCACCGCTGATCGACACGTATAACCACGGCGCATTCCTCGCGGGCACGCAAATGACGCTGGGCAGCGGCAAGGTATTCATCGCGACGGACGCGGGCGTGGAGCGATTCACAGTCAACATCAGCACCGGCGTCATCACCGCCCTGAGCACGCTCGTGACAGATCCAAACCAAACCGTGGTGGGTATTGCCTCGCGATTCGCGGACGTTCCGCCCGGCACTGAATATCTCGCCATCATCACTCGCGAATATCACGACGGCAGCGGCGGGTTTGACATCGACACATGGCGGTTCAGGGCGCACCTATACGCCCCGAGCTTTCCGCCGGGCCAGTTCTGGCGCTACGGCACATGGTCTGGAGCATCGGTGCCCGTGGAAAGTAACCTGTCTACATCCGGGGCGCTTCGCGGTTCTTCGATGCACTCGTCGCTGCTCAACATTCTCATCGACGACACCATGTACTACGTCGATATCAACAACCTCTTTACCCCACTCACACTGGGCACCGCCGACGTCGGCTACACAGACGGCGGCTCGGCCCAGGCAACCGCCAACGCCGTGTACGCGGCGTGCGGACATGGCGGCCTCGCGACGTTGCGGCGAACGTTCAACAGTGCGCCCGTCGGGCGCGTGGCATACGCCTACCCGACGCCCGTCTGCGGCGGCGACACGGTCTTTACCGCGGCGTTCGCGGGGTCGCCCCTGCCAAGCACCTTCCGCTGGCACAACGTGGCGGTGCTCGGCAGTCCGCAGGTGTTTGATGGCGTGCAGCCGGACGGTTCGGTGATTTTCGGCTCTGCGACGGGGCAGTTGGCGGTGTCCGAAATCGCTCCCGGGTTCCCCGCGTTTGTGTGCCACGGTGAGAATCTCTGCGGCGAGGGCGTTTCGTCGACCGACTTCTTTGACCTTGGGCCCTGCGCCTCGCAATGCGACTCAATCGACTTTAACAACGACACGAGCTTGTTTGACCCGCAGGACATCGAAGCGTTCCTGTCGGTGTATTCAGAAGGCCCGTGCGTCCCCGTGACCGCGACCTGCAACGACATCGACTTCAACAACGACACATCGCTGTTTGACCCCTGCGACTTCAGCTCGTTCCTGGTGTTGTACAGCGAGGGACCATGCACGCACTGTGGGGTGTAGCGTTGTGGCACAGTCATGCCAGCACGCGCGAAGTCGCTGGCGCAACGCACCTCGATGCATTGACTCCATCGTCTCCTCCACACACCTCAGCGCCCGCTCCAGGCGAGAAGTGTGCGAGCCGCAAGTGGCGAGCGCCATCCGCGACCCTCAAAAAGTCCCGGCGACGGTGTTCTTATGTTCCTCGCGGTGCGACCACAAGCCGGCGCTTCAGATCCGGAACCCATGTCCCGCCCGGCTTCTCGACGGTGATGGCAAACAGCACGACCTTGCCGACGTCGATCCCAGGATCAATCGGCACGATGACCTCGCCTTGTGCCGTGGCGTTAAAGACGCCGCCGGACACTTTCTGTTCCATGCCCCGCTCGTCAATCACCCACACCTGATACTGCTCGACCTTTGGGTCATTGGGCTTGAGGCCGGCAAACCGCAGGTAGCCGGTCTCTTGTTCGTCGTTCCAGACAACGTCGCCCGTTAGCCCGGGCTGCTCGGCGGGCGCAGCGCCCTCAAGGTTGAACGGCGCCCACGCAAGCCGCACTGTGCCCGGAACCTCAAGCAGTTTGGTTCTCGAACGCGCAAGCTCCGCCGGATCAACAGGCGCTTCAAGCTTGGCGATCTTGATCTCGGCAAGCGAATGTTCGGCCTCGAGCGCCGCATACTTCTTCGTCGCGTCCGCAAGCTGCTCTGCGAGCTTCAGTTCACGCTGCGCGACCACGGCATACTCAGACTTCTGTTTCGAGAGCTCGGTGCGAGCCGTCGCCAGCAGAGATTCATTCTCGGCGACTTGTTGTTTGAGCTGCGTCAACTGCTCCAGCGCCGCCGCCAACTCCTGCTCCCGCTGCTGTGCGCTGCGCCGCATGACGATCATCGTGGTCGTCAGCGCAAGCACCGCCGCCGCGGCGAGCGACCACGGAAGCCAAGAGCGCTTGCTTGAGAAGTTGGGGGTTGCAAGAGTGCCGTGCTTCTGCATCGAGTCTCCATAAGTTGCGATTGGCTGCAATGCAATACCCGACTCGATCCCGGTCTCGATCCCAGCTTCGATCATCGCATCGAGCTTGCGTGCCAGGCTGTCGGGCATTGCCTCCATAGTCATTCCTGCCCGGTGCGTTGCGGCCGCAGCAAGCTCTTCGGGCGTTGCGGGCCAGACGCTCTGCGAGGGATCGGCGTTCGCGTTGCCAGTCGCGACATCGGCCGCGTGGTCGATCGTGCGTGCAGGGTCGGGCTGGCCCGCGGGCGAGAATGGGTTGCGCGTGTCGCTCATGACGCACGCCCCCTTTCGTTGGCCGCGACACGAGCCGCGATCGAATCGTCCATCCGTGATTGTTCGCGGCGTTTCGTCGTTGCGTCTCGAATTGTCGCAAGCCCGCGGTACAAGTT
>CAZEZV010000255.1:0-5941 GCA_964516725.1 uncultured Phycisphaeraceae bacterium | reverse complement strand
CGCACAAGCGCCGAACGCTACCGCCCACTCACTAAAGTGAATGGCATTCCCGGCTTTGCGGCTTCCTGTGCTTCACGCCACACACATCAACCACCTTCTCGATGGCTCGATGCCTCGATGCCGCTCTGATGCCTCGTTGCCTTCATCTCCCTCACCGATCTGCCCCATAAACCCATCCGGCAGGTGGCCGGGACTTGCACAAAATCGTGGCACGGATATGTACACGTGTCCGTACCATTCTGTTGATTCGAGGCAATGAAAGGGACTTCATGAAACCAGCAGGACCCAGCGAAGATGCAAAATATGAGGGAGATATAACTCTCAAGGGTGCGTTGATCGGGTTTGTTGCTTCAATCCTCGCGTTTGTCGGTGGTGTCGTCGTCTCAAGGCTCTCCCCACCAGCATCTCAAAAAGAAGTGGCAGATTGGCAGCACAGCGCGCTCGGGCTCGTTGTTCAACTGTCGGAAAGCGTGCGAGTGGCCGATCATAAGAAAAACAGTGATCCGTCCATCAACGACGAAATGCGGTACGACCTTCTCTACTATGGTTCAAAGCAGGTTGACTCGAAGAGTTTTCCACCGATTTTACCCCAGATTGTTTACTACACCAATGTCGCTGGGCTCAAACGTACACATGAGATTGCATTCAAACTGTACAATGAGATGATAGACAAAAGGGACACATCGCCACGGTGGGACGAGAAATGGATCAATGAAGCGAGGTTGATCGAGAAGACAATTATTGAAGAACTTCGGTCTCAACGTTGATGATCGATTCTGGATGTTTCTCCCGCAGCTGTAGGTGGCCGGTACTTGCCCAAAATCGTGGGACGGACATGTAGTCATGTCCGTGACGAACTGCAACCGATCCCAACCAACCCCCTCAATGTCCCATCGTGCCATCGAAGTCGGCTGCTTTGAGCCGACTTCGATGCCTTCGACATCCGCATACCCCCTCATCGAAGTCCTTGCAAAGCCAAGGACTTCGATGGCACGGTACGATCAAGAATGCGGCTTCCGAATCGAAAGCACATGCGACGTTTCGAGATTGGCGGCGTTCGTTTCGTGACGTTTTCCTGCCAGCATCGCCTTCCACTCTTCACCAACCAAAACCTCGCCGCGCTCATGCG
Source organism: uncultured Phycisphaeraceae bacterium (assembly GCA_964516725.1). Taxonomy (GTDB): domain Bacteria; phylum Planctomycetota; class Phycisphaerae; order Phycisphaerales; family UBA1924; genus BJHL01. The sequence continues at coordinate 4,812 of CAZEZV010000255.1, read as the reverse complement.
GGAAAGACTCTTCTTCTATCAGACCGAAGGCACCCTTCGCATCTACGCGTGGGTCATCATGCCCGAACATGTCCACATTCTCTGTTGTCCATCAAAAGGCTCAACACTCGAAGCCATCCTGCGATCAATGAAAATGTCCGTCGCGAAAACCGCTCTGAACCACTGGCAAAAACTCAACGCACCGATCCTCACCAAACTCGCTGACGCGACCGGCAACTCTCGCTTCTGGCTCAAGGGTGGCGGCTTCGACCGCAACGTCCGCACCGACGACGAGTTCAGCAGAGAGTTCAACTACATCCACCACAACCCCGTCACCCGAGGTTTGGCCAAAACTCCAACCGACTACGCATGGTCCAGCGCCCGATTCTGGTCAGGAAAATATCCTGACGAACCTACCTGCGATAGATCGACTCAATGAAGTGTCATCAACCACCCGTGTCATCGACACGATCGTGCCATCGAAGTCGGCTGCTTTGAGCCGACTTCGATGCCGTGAGATCATCGAACCCCATTTCATCGAAGTCCTCGCAAAGCCGAGGACTTCGATGGTACGAGCGAGTCTACTCCGCCAATGCCAGTTCCTTCTCATCCACCCGCGCCACCCGCGCCCCCAGCATGCACAGCCGCTCCTCCAACCTCTCATACCCACGATCCAAGTGATACACCCGATTCACAATCGTCGTCCCCTCCGCCGCGAGCCCAGCCAACACCAACCCCGCGCTCGCGCGTAAGTCACTCGCCATCACCGGCGCACCCTTCAACGACTTCACACCCGTGATGACAACCGTGCTCCCCACCCGCTGGATCTTCGCCCCCATGCGCAGCAACTCTGCAACGTGTAAAAACCGATCCGGGAAAATGCGTTCAGTGACGACGCTGTTGCCGTCTGCGAGGCACAGCATCGCAACGAGCTGCGCCTGCAAGTCCGTGGGAAAGCCCGGATGCGGCTGCGTCGTCACTTCCACGGGCCTCAGCACGCGATCGCAGGTGATGCGCACCGTCCGCCGCATCGGTGAATCAGTCGCTGAAAGCGAAGGATCGCTCGTCCCCGTAATCACCGACAACAAACTCGCCCGATGCCGATGCGCTGCGGCCTTGAGCGCGGCTTGCGCGGCACTCGACCCGATAGCCGGATTCGGCGCGACAGTCATCGGCACATGGGCCGTCGCTGCGGTCCCATTCCCGTGCGCGCCACCATGCACATTGGCCGCCTGCAGATGAATCCCTGCCGCCTGCATCACATACGTCGCCGCGAGCAGCGCGTCTGTGGGGCAGTTGTCGAGGATGAGGTCGCCATTCGTCATAGCGGCCGCCATCATCAGCGTGCCGGCTTCGATGCGATCGGGAATCACCGCATAATCAGTCCCCCTCAGTTCATCAACGCCTTGGATCGTCAGCCGCGGGCTGCCCTGACCCGTGATGCGTGCGCCCATCGAATTGAGCAGGTTCGCAAGATCAACAATTTCTGGTTCGCACGCCGCACACTCGATGATCGTTGTTCCCCGTGCAAGCACCGCAGCGCACAACACGTTCGCCGTGCCCAGCACCGTGCTGCCAAATGAACCACCCAGGAAAATCGTCGTCCCCGTCAACCCCTGTGAAGGCACGCGAGCGATGATGTCGCCTTCGGTCATCGAAATCTCAGCCCCCAGCGCCTGCAAGCCGCGCAGGTGCAGGTCAATCGGCCGATCCCCAATCGCGCACCCGCCCGGCAGACTGATCCGAGCAATCCCGCGCTTTGCAAGCATGGGGCCAAGCGTACAGATGCTTGCGCGCATGGTCTTCACAATGTCATACTTCGCATGGCTTTGCGTGGGATCAACCACGCGCATCGCCACCACGCCCTTGGGCGAGTTCATCTCAATTGGCTCTTTGGTGTCGGGATCAAAGCGCTCGACGCCCAGCGTCGCCATCAGCTTCAGCATGTTGTCGATGTCCGCGAGTTCCGGGACGTCCCGCAGGATCACCGGCTCGTCCGTCATCAACGCAACAGCGAGCATCGGCAGCGCGGCGTTCTTGCTGCCGTTGATGCGAACGCGACCATAGAGACGTTGACCACCCTCAATGACGAAGCTGTCCATGCTTCTGAATCCTTCCGTGGATGCTGCGGCTTGCTTCGCCGCGTTGAATGAGTCAGGGTCGTCCGATGACCCTCCAGCAGAGTGTATCCGGACTCTCGCCCGGCGAGACCGATCATATATCGGCAATGTCCGATTGCGGGCTGGAATAGCTCAGCACGTTGGATCGCGTCGTCGGCGCGCCGGTACAGACGGTACATCCTGCGCCAATTCACCGGTTCTGCACAAATGCGGGCGAGAACGACTTGCACGGAGCCGGTTTGTATGGCACTTTGTGCGTGGAGAGTACTCGTCGTGCATCCGCGTGGCTGCAGTGGGGAGTGCTCAAGGTGTCAGGTCGCATCGCGGCGGGTCACTGTGGCTCGGCGAGGGGTCGGCTTGGGAGTTTCGTCAGGAGAATCAGAATGGACAGGAAACACTTGAAGCATGGGTTACTCGCACTGGGCGGAATCGTCCTGGTGGCGGGATTGGCGACGAAACTCTCTATGTCGAATGCGCAGGTGGCGGCCGAAGCTGAATCCGAGGATCCGTTCGCGTATCTTCCTCTCTCGGTCACTCTTCCCGTGACAATCCGCGACTTCAAGGGCGCGAATCTTGAGGGTGGGCACGTGGACTTTGAAAGCTATGCCAGCCCGCGAGCCACGATCGGTCTGGTTGAAAACCGCCTCGCGGATGACGGCAAGCCAATGCTGCGAAATGACGGCGTGGGCAAACTGATCGGGACGGAGTGGACGGACAGCGATGGTCGGCCGATCAATCCTGAGTGGCAGAACATGTGCGGTGACAACGCAGCGCAAGTGTCGATGCCCACAGTCACCGAGGGTACATTCGCGAACGAGCAGAACAAGCAGATCACCAGCAGCGAATCGTTCTCGACGTGGTACAACGACACGCCGGGCGTCAACGTGAGCAAGACCGTCGACATGGTGCTCAACCGCGTGCCGAACACAGGTCGTTACATCTTCGACTCCGCGACCGACGAGCCCTGGGTCTCCAAGGGCGGGTTCTTCCCGATCAACGATGAGGGCTTCGGCAACACGCCCGGGTGGAACAAGAACTACAGCTTCACGACGCAGCTCGAAGCGGACTTTGTGTACAGCCGGGGTGACGGGCAGTACTTCACCTTCTCGGGCGACGACGACGTGTGGGCGTTCATCGACGGTCGGCTCGTGATCGACCTGGGCGGCCTTCACCCGCGGCGCGAGCAGACGGTGTACCTCGACACGCTGGGCTGGCTTGAAGACGGCGGGATGTACCGCTTCAAGATTTTCCATGCGGAGCGTCACACGACGCAGAGTAACTTCCGGATGGAAACCACGCTCCAGTTCCAAGCAGTCGCGCAGCCTCCGACGACGGCGCAGTTCGACTAAACGGCATTGACAATCAAGTTAGTTCCACGCCCGGGTTGGCCGCGTTGGCCGCCCGGGCGGTTTTTTTTGATTTGCAGTACATTGGCGGTCCCCGCCAATGAGACGTAGTGAGACGGTGACAAAGTGTCTGCGGGCTGATATTGATCGATTGTTTTGCTTTCGCGTTATTCCGCCTCCTCGGCATATCCGGCATTGTCGTCAGACTGACCGGAACTTCTTTGTAAACGACTTGACAACGTGGCGGTGTTTTGCAGATTTACCTTTGGAGTGCGGGTGTTTCGCACGCCAACGCGTCAGGCCAGGTGCCCTGCCGCTCGAAGGGCACGATTGCGAGGCATGAGGCCTCGCAGGAGGAAATCTAAATGAAGTCGAACTGGATGAAGTATGGTCTCTTGTCTGTCGCGGGTCTGGCGAGCGCGATTGCGATCGCGAGCGATGGCGTCAGCGGCGGCAGCACGGGGTGCGGCGACAACGATCAGGTTCAGGAAGAGGATTCCGATCCTTATGCGGGCCTTCCCTCGTCGATTGAACTGACTGGCGTCGTCCGCGACTTCGCGGAGCGCAACGCGACCGGCGGGCACTCGGACTTTGAGAAACGCCCCGACGCCGGCTTTGGCTGCTACATGCAGCAGGCGGCGGACGAGCTTGATGCGGACAAGAAGCCTGTGCATCGCAGCGCGGGCGTGCGAGTGAGCGCCTTCGGACGCGACGGACAGGGCCGCAACATACTTGGTCCCCGCTCGTACATCGATGCCCGCAGCGGCGATTCTGCTCCCACGCTTGCGAGCAGCGAGGGCGGCAGCGTGACCAGTGCGGACACCTTTGCCCAGTGGTTCCGCGATGTCCCGGGCATCAACCTGAGCCGTCAGCTCCCCATCACGCTGGTTCGCGAAGCCGGCAGCAATATGTACGTGTTCGATGACCGCTCGGACACCACCTTTGCAACCCGCGGCGGGTTCTTCCCGATCAACGGCGAGTTGCTCGGCAACAGCGCGGGCAACACCAAGAACTTCCACTTCACCTTTGAACTGGCAACCCAGTTCTCGTACCAGGAAGGTGCGGGCCACACCTTTACCTTCACGGGTGACGACGACGTGTATGTGTTCATCGATGGGAAGATGGTGATCGACCTGGGTGGCGTCCACGGCGCGACCAGCCAGACGATCGAGCTTGACCGCCTCAACTGGCTCCAAGACGGCCAGACCTATGACTTGCGGTTCTTCTTCGCCGAGCGTCACCGCACGCAGAGCAACTTCCGCATGGCGACCTCGCTCGTCCTCCGCAACCTTGAAATGCCGTCCGTCACAAGCAGCTTCGACTAAGTGAACCCGCCCTGCGCCGAGGCTTGTTTCTCGGGCGTGAGG
>CAZEZV010000254.1:0-5963 GCA_964516725.1 uncultured Phycisphaeraceae bacterium | reverse complement strand
GGTTGATACGTGCGCGGCGGAGTTTGCGGCGGTGACGCCGTATTACTACTCGACGTATGAGACAGGCACTAGGCACTTGGGACTGGGCACTGGCAAAGGTGCTGGCGCTCCGACGTCTCTGCCAGTGCCTAGTGCCCAGTCCCCAGTGCCTGCGGACGATGAAGTCCGCATCACCGACAAAAAGAAAGTCATCATCATCGGCGGCGGGCCAAACCGCATTGGGCAGGGGATTGAGTTTGACTACTGCTGCTGTCACGCGGCGTTTGCGGCGAAGGAACTTGGGTTTGAGAGCGTGATGATCAACTCGAATCCGGAGACGGTGTCGACGGATTATGACACGAGTGATTTGTTGTTCTTTGAGCCGCTGACGTTAGAAGATACTTTGAATGTAATAGAGCGGTTGGGTAGATCGGCGGTCCTCGCCGATCCGAGCCGCCAAGTGCAAACTTCTGGGCACTCGATGTCGGCGGGGACCGCCGACCTACCTCTCGTCCACGGCGTCATCGTCCAGTTCGGCGGTCAAACTCCGCTCAACCTAGCCCACGGCCTCCAGCAAGCCGGGGCGCCGATCATCGGCACGTCTGTTGACTCGATTGACCGCGCCGAAGATCGCAAGCGGTTTGATGAAGTGCTTGACACGCTCAAACTCCAGCGGCCCGCCGCGGGCACGGCGAAGTCGTTGGATGATGCGCTTGCGGAGGCGAAGCGGATTGGGTATCCGGTTTTGATTCGGCCCAGTTATGTGCTGGGCGGGCGCGGGATGGAAATTTGTCAGGATGAGGCCGCGCTGCGGTCGTTCATCGGGCCCGCGCTTGCGCAAGCGGGCGCGGATGGGGCGCCGGTGTTGATTGATAAGTTCTTGGCGGGGGCGATTGAAGTGGACGTGGATGTGGTGGCGGATTACTCGGGTAGTTCGCTCGGCTCGGAGAGCCGAGGTACCCATACGGCGATCATCGCCGGCATCATGGAGCAGATTGAGCAGGCGGGGATTCATAGTGGTGACTCGGCTTGCACGCTGCCTCCCGCGTCGCTGTCTGCGGACGTGATTTCGCGGATTGAGAAGCTTGGGAAGGACATGGCTCGTGAGTTGCGCGTCAACGGGCTTATGAATCTGCAACTCGCGGTGAAGGATGATGAGATCTTTGTGATTGAGGTCAATCCGAGGGCGTCGCGGACAGTGCCGTTCGTTGGAAAGGCGACGCATACGCCTTGGCCGGCGATTGCGGCGAAGGTGATGATGGGGGAGAAACTGTCGGACCTCTTGGCGGCGCGCTCTTTGCGGAGCGAAGAGCGAAACGGATTGGTGGGGACCGCCAATGTACCCAATCCGCGCTACTACGCAGTGAAGGAATCGGTGTTCCCGTTCAGTAAGTTCCCGGGTGTGGACGTGGTGCTTGGGCCGGAGATGCGGTCAACTGGCGAGGTGATGGGGATTGATGTGAGTTTGCCGATCGCGTTTGCGAAGAGTCAGATGGCGGCGGGGGTGAAGTTGCCGACGGACCCATCCAAGGGCGGCGTTTTTGTCAGCGTGCGGGAGCAGGATCGGGCGATTGTGATTGAATCGATCCGAACCTTGGTGCGCGAAGGGTTCACCATTTACGCGACTGAGGGCACGGCGAGCGCGCTTGAGAAGCATGGCGTGCATGTCAAAGTCTTGCAAAAGATCGCGGCCGGGGCTCGCCCCAACGTGCTGGACCTCATGCACAACAGTCAGATCGCGCTCATCATCAACACGCCCACGCGCACAGGCTGGCAGACCGACGAAGGACGCATCCGCAGCACTGCGGTGCGGCTGAGCATTCCGATGATTTCCACAGCAACGGCGGCGGTCGCGGCGGCGAAAGCGATCGAAGCGATGCGGCAGAAGGACTGGGGTGTGGCGGCGATGCAGGATTATCTTGCGATGAGCAGAGGTGAGGGGTTGGTGCAGACGGTGGAGGCGAAGGGTGGGAAGGCGGGGGTTAGGCATTAGGCATTGGGCATTGGGCATCAGGGTTCACGAAAGAAAAACACCGACAAGTTTTGGACTTGTCGGTGTCGTCTTTGGGCGTGGAAGGGGATGCTACTTCTGCTTCGCGATTTTGGAATCGCTGGCTTCGATGCGGCTCAGGAGCAGGACCTTCGCGGCTTCGAGTTGGAGGTCGATGCCCTTGGTCAAGAGATCGTCGGGATTGGGCACGTCCTTGCGTCTGAGCGACACGCCGTTTTCATCCAGCGGCAGCACATCGGCGTTGCGGCGCAGCATGATGGCGTCCAAGTTTTGCTTGGGCAGCATTTCGACCTTGAGGTGAGGCTCGACGCCCCAGGTGTCTTTGCCGGGTCGGCGGTGGATGATTGACTTGTCGGGGAGCATGTAGTATGCCGTGGTGAGTTTCATCAGGCTGAATGCGTTGATCGACCAGACGTTCTGCACGCTGCCCTTGCCGTAGGTGCGCGAGCCCAGCACGATCACATCGACATCGTGCTTGTCGCTGGAGGCGTAGGTTCGCACTGCGCCGCTCACGATTTCGCTGGCGCTCGCCGAGCCTTCGTTCACGAGCATGACGACGGGAATGCCTTCGAGCGTGGCGCGGTCTTCGGATGTGTAGCCTTCGACTTCTTCGAAGCCACCCGCGCGGCGGGCACTCACGATGGGTTCGTGGTCGAAGGGGAGGAATCGCTGCGCGACGGTGACGGCCTGGTCGAGCAAGCCACCCGGGTTGTAGCGGAGGTCAAATACGAGGCCGTTGAGACCCTTGCGGCGCATGGCGTTGATGGCGCGGTCCATCTCGGCGGTGGTTTCGTCGGAGAACTGCGAGACGCGCAGGTAGCCGATGCCGTTGGACTGGTCGAGGAAGTAATCCCAGTCGTCTTCGCGGGCACCCGAGCGCTTCCAGCCTTTGACGCTGGGAACATTGATGCTGGCGCGGGTGAAGCGGAACTCGATTTCTTTTCGCTTCGCGGGTTCGGCGGCGGCATCGGCGTTGGGGGCGTCGGGGGCGTTGGGGGCGTCGGGGGCGTCGGGGGCGGCTTCGCCTTCTTTGGGTTCAGAGGAGTGCTCGGCGAATGACTCTTCGGGGCGCTCGAGCGTCAGAACGACCTGCGTGCCTTCGCGGCCTGTGATGACGTCAACGACTTGGTCGAGCGAGAGGCCGAAGACGGAGCGGCCGTCGACCTTGGTGATGATGTCATCGGGGTGGACGCCTGAACGTTGCGCGGGAGAGCCTTCGAGGGGCGTGACGACTCGCACTTCGAGCTTATCGTTGAACTCGATCTGCACACCCACGCCCACGAAGCGGCCTTCGGTGCCTTTTTTGAAGCGGGCGAGTTCGTCGGGCCAGATGATCTGGGTGTATTCGTCGAGCTTGCTCATTGCGCCGTTGCCGAATTCGTGGATAATCGCGGCGGCGGGCACGTTCACGCTGCTGGCGTTGCGCTCCTGGAGGCGATCGAGCAGCGTCGAGACCTGAAAGACGTCGAGCTGCACGGCGAGTTGTGAGAGCGCCTGGCGCTCGGTGTCAATCTGCGCCATCATGTCGCGGACTTTGGCATCGTCTGCGAGGGCGGGGAATGCGACATTCAGGTCTTTGGTGGTGAAGAACGTACGAAGCGAATCCAGCCCTGAGAGGACGATCTGATTTGTAGAAACCTGCTCTACGTGGTCGCGGGCGCGGGCGAGGGCTCGCTCCACGGTTTCCTGCGTCACGTTTGCGAGGTGGTCTTTGTAATCTTGGCCCAGCGGGTTAAAGGGCGGCAGTTCTTTCTCGCCTGCCGACTTGCGACGCTCGTTGTTGAGTTCGTAGAGGCGCTTGGGGGCGTAGAAGCGGAGCATTTCCTGGCGCGAGGTCACGCGGCGAACATCAGGACGGAAGCGGCCTGAGACGTCGTTCAGTTCGTTGAGGAAGATGAAGAGTTCGGTGGCGCTCAGAATATCCTGGTTGGTTTCGGCTTCGCGGGCGCGGGCTTCGGCGCGGGTCAAAAGGTCGGCAATCGGCGCCTCGCTCATCAAGGCTGGCTTGTTCTGCGAGAGCGTGTACATCTCGAGTACTTCGCGCAGCGCCTTAGTCATATTGGCGTTGGTCTGTTCGCCTGCGAGGAGTTTGTCGAGTTCGGCTCGGCTTTCAGACATTTGTGTGGCGCGGAGTTCTTCGCGGGCGTCCAGATTTTTCAGAAAGTCGTTGATGGAGGTCTTGGCGTCGTCGCTCAGGCCGGCGAGTTTGCCATTGCCGCCATCGGTGAGCAGGGCTTTGAGGGCCGCGACGTCGCCATTCTTCGCGGCGGTCCAGACTTGGTTGCCCCAACGATTGAGGACACGGGTTGGTGCGGCTGGGGCAGGGGCCGGATCAGCCATTGCGACGCGGGTCGCTTGGTTTTGGGCGATGGCCATCGGGCCGAACGATCCGTACATGGTGAGCGCGGCTGTCGCCAAGAGTGCAAGGGTTGAACGATTGGAACGGCTGCCGGAACGAAGGACGCTCATGGGAACTCCTGGTGGCGGGACGCAATCCGCCAAAGTATGTACGCACGAATCCGCAGAAAGTTGGCTCGCGCAGGTTGGACGCTGAAGGCCTCAAGGCGTTTCGCAACGATCCAGCGCCAGGGAACGTACGCCTATCGAACATCAGGGCTTGCATAATAATGCTTGAAAAATGGTTGTGAAAACGGCGTCGCTATTGGACGCTCCCGGGCCATGAAGTCGAAAAGGGCGGCGTGCGTTGCGGAGTCGGGCTGGACGGAATAAGTGGAATGCCTGATATAGAACGCCACCTGCTCGGTTCAACTTTCAGCCTGCTTCGCTGGCTAACGGAATCAACGCGGTGGCGAGGGTTCAGACCCTCAACAATCACGCATGAAGCAGCAAGGAATGCGAGTGATCGCCGTGGTGGCGGTGCTGTGCTTTGGAATCGTGGTGGCGGTTGGTGTGTGGACTGCCCAGCGTCCCGCTCGCGCGCCGAGCGGGTCTTTTCCGCTGGGCAAGGTCGAAGTTGTCGCACCAACCACGCCCGCCGAGTATTCGTACACGTCGCGGGGCGTTGTGGTTGGTCTGCCCGAAGCCAAGTTTCGGCCGGGCGGGGTGATCTACTTGCAGTTGCATCACGAGAACATCCCGGACTTCACGCTGGAGAATGGGGTGAAGGCGGGGATGAATGAGATGATCATGGACTTTCCGACGATCAGTCCCGGCGTGTCTTTTGCTGGGCTCAAGATCGGTGACAAGGTGGAGTTTGTGATGGAAGTTCGCTGGAAGAGCGAGCCGCGGTTTGTGGTGACGAAGTTGGAGAGGCTGGATCCGGGGACGACGTTGGAATTGGGCGAGGTCATCGAGCCCATGTAGGAGGTCGGAGGGGTGCGGGAGACTCTCCGAAAACGGAGTTCACCACAAAGACACGAAGAGCACAAAGAAGACAGAAGAGAGAAAAGAGACGAAAACAAAGTCCAGTCAACGCAGATGTGCCCATGTCAGTTCTTGCCCGCTCTGTGTGCTCCGTTCTCGTTTCGATTCTCTTTGTGCGCTTCGTGTCTGTGTGGTGAAGATAAACCAACCAGGCATAAAAAAACCCGGCTCCCACAAACAGAAGGCGGGAACCGGGTCTCGTGGGGGTCTTGGTTGTCGGGCAACAATCTATTCGGGGGCGATTGCTCGGCGGTTGCACGCTCGAAAAAATATTTTTTTGATTGTCGGAAGGTCCCGTTGTGTGCCATGCCGGGCGGCCCCCGAAGCTGGGAGCGGGCTGGAACTGCTGGAAAGTGCGCAAGTGGTTTGCAGGCCGGGAAATCCCGGACACGATTCGCACGATTCCGGGGCTTTTCGTCGGCTACGTCCGCTTTTCGTGCAATGGCTGGGCGGGCAGAAACATGGAGCAAATCTTGGCCTTTGGTAGTTCGTATGCACAGCGGAGGACGCGGAGCGCGCGGGGAGAGAAAAGGGGCAAGTAGTTCTTCGCCTTGGCGCTGTCCGTGTCCACCGTGGTGAAGTCGAATGC
>CAZEZV010000253.1:0-5975 GCA_964516725.1 uncultured Phycisphaeraceae bacterium | reverse complement strand
ATCCGAACGCTTCCCATGACTCGCTCGCTATCAACGCGAGTGCCAGTAGCGACGCGCCGATAGAAACAAGTCCCGGCACCGCATCACCTTCATCCGACGCCGCCATCGACGCGGCGCTCCGCGAAGAAACCGCGATGGAAGCGGCCGCGATGCAGCCCGAGCCAGGCAGCAAAGATCGCGGCGGCAAACTCAGTCTGCGCGAGCGCCTCGAAGCCTTCATCGCCCGCCTCTCAACCCGCAACAACTTCTGGCATCGCGTCTGCTCTCTCATTTGGCTGCCCTACGCCTACCGCAGCGGCATTCGGATCGTGAAACGCGTTGACGACAATACGTACCAGGCCGTGCTTCCGTTCCGTCGATTCAACCGCAACTGGTACAACGCAATGGCCGGGGCGTCGCTCCTGGCCAACAGCGAAATCGCCGGAGGCATGTACATCTTCGGCATCACGGGCGGCGAATACACCCTCGTCTGTAAAAAACTCGAGTACTCGTTCTTGCGCCCGTGCTTCGGACCTGCAGTGTACAAAGTCGCCCCGCGCGAAGACGTCAAGGCCCTCATGGCCACCGGCAAAGAGTTCAACGTCACGGTGGACCTTGACGTGTATCAACAAGCAATGGTCCCCGAAGCCCTCGCCAAAATGCGAAAGCATGACCTGCTGCTCGCACGCCTCGCCGCGAAGGAGCGCAAAGTCGGGAAGTGCGTCGCCATCTTTCACGTCACGCCAACAGTCCACCAAAAAGCCAAACGAGGCGATGCCCGTAAGGTTGGATAGCCCGGGCGTCTCGCCCGTGTGTAGCGCGGAGGGCGGGCTTCTAGGCCATGCGCACCCGAGCCAAAACCGCTCACACACCTGTGTACCCTCCTCCCATGGCCGACACCCTGCGAATCAAAGTCGAGCAAGTTGACGACACGCCCGAAAATGGCGCAATCGCGATCATCCAACTCGAAAGTGTCACAGACTTTGACCTCTCCGCACTTGAAGGCGACTTACGCACCGCCGCGACTGCCCACAGTTGGAAACTCGCAGTTGACATGTCCCGCGTGATGCTGCTGGGCTCGGCAGGCCTAGGCCTCCTCCTCAACATCCGCAAGGAAGCGACAAATCACAAAGGCAAGTTCGTGCTCTTTGGCCTCAGCCCAGAACTGATGGGCGTGATGAAAGCCACGAAACTCAACACGCTCCTGACCATCGTCAAAGACCGCAAAGCCGCGATCGCCGCGCTGACGTGAGCCTTCTTGCACACAATACCATGATGTACAATCGGTGACCACTCGGCATCGCCACTTCGCCTCTCCGTCTCTACTTCTCTTCGTCTCTGCTTCCCATGCTCCAAACTCTCCTCATCTGGGGCGGCTTCACTCTCGTCATCGCTGACGCGATCGCACGCATCTTCCTCATCATCCGCGTTATCCTCCGCCGCACCCCAGTCCCCGACACCCTCGCGTGGTTCGTTCTCCTCCTCGTCGTCCCCTTCATCAGCGTCTTCCTCTACCTCCTGATCGGCGAACATCGCCTGGGCTCCCGTCGCCTCGCGCGCTATGAACACTTCACCCGCGAAATCGAAACCAGAGCCGTCACTCATTGGCAACGCCACGGCTTTGACTGGTCAGGCAGCGAATCCACACGCGCCGCCGAACAGAAAGCCGCGCTCGAAAACGCTCCCACGCTCTTCGGCGGCCCGCCGCCAGTCGTCCCAGTCCCCGTCACCATCACCGACGAGCAGTCCCGCTCATACACGCCGATGGCGCGCCTCCTTACGCGCCTTTCTTCGATTCCCGCCCTCGTCGGCAACAACCTCGACCTTATCGGCGATGGCCAGAAGTTCTTTGATCGCCTCATCGCCGATATCGACAACGCGACCAAGCACGTTCACCTCCTCTACTACATCTGGGAAGACGACGAAAAAGGCCGCGCCCTCGCGCACGCCGTCATGCGCGCCGCGCAGCGCGGCGTCACGTGTCGAGTCCTCGCCGATTCCGTCGGCAGCACGTCCCTCATCGATTCCGAAACCTGGAATCGCATGAAGCACGCGGGCGTGAAAGTCATCGAAGCCCTCCCAGCAAACCCCATCCGCGCCCTCTTCAACCGCGCCGATCTTCGCAACCACCGCAAGATCGCCATCATCGACGGCACGACCGCCTACTGCGGCAGCCAAAACATCACCGAAGAAAACTTCCGCAAGCGTCTGGGCAGCAGTGCCGGGCCGTGGATTGACGCGACGGTTCGCATGGAAGGCCCCGCTGTGCAGGCTCTTCAAGCCACTTTCCTGCGCGACTGGGTTCTGGACAGCGACGAGCAACTTCGCGACGAAGAAAAGTACTTTGGCCCGCCGATTCTCCGCGGCTCCAGCGTCGTGCAAGTGATCGCCTCAGGCCCGGGCCCGCGCCCCGACGCTATTCACCAGGCCTTCCTCGCCATGCTCTACGCCGCGCGCGAGGAGATTGTGATCACGACACCCTACTTCGTCCCCGATGAAGCGACCAAGAGCGCACTCGTCAACGCCGCGATGCGGGGCGTCGAAGTCATCATCGTCGTCCCGGATGTCTCAGACAACCCCCTCGTTGCCGCGGCGAGCCGCTCTCACTTCGAAGACCTGATGGAAGCCGGCATCCGCATCAAGCTCCACCAGCAAGGCCTCCTGCACAGCAAAGCCGCCGTCGTTGATCGCAGCCTCGCCGTGATCGGCTCGGCAAACTTCGACCAGCGTAGCTTCTGGCTCAACTTCGAAACCACGCTGTTTGTCTACGACAGCGACTTCGCCAGCCTGGTGCGATTTCTGCAAGTCAGCTACATGGAAGTATCCAAGGAACTCAACCTGAGATCGTGGCGGCATCGCTCCCAGCTCGCGAGATTCCGTGATAACTGCGCCCAGTTGCTCGGGCCGCTGCTGTAGTCGCTGTGCTTTTCGTGGCACTTGTCGAATCGCCCATAAATACGCCGCCTGGGCCTGACATATAACATGCTCCGCGCTACTCACGGGCTCGAAGCACGTGCCACGGATAACGCAATCGCTGTGTATGGAACGGCGTCCAAGTTCAGCGATTGACACCCCCCTTACAATGTGTGCTGAAGAGGTGGAGGATTCACATGAACTTGCAACACGCCAAAAATGCCATCGAAGTCCTGAGGATCATCAGACCGGTCTCTGACATCCCGAACTACCTCAAGTACCGCAATAAAACCGATCGCCCTTTGTCCGAGCGCTCGTTCCGCGTTCGAACCATGCCCGATCATCCGTTCCTCTGCCGTCCAAACACCACCGACGCACGCGTGCTCCAGGACACCTTCGCGGGCCGATTCCATCTCCCCCATGTACCGCTGCCCCAAAACGCAACGATCCTTGACCTTGGCGCCAACGTCGGCTTCGTCGCCGCGGACTTCGCGCGAGCGTACCCAACCAGCCGCGTCATCTCTGTAGAACTCGATCATGGCAACGCCGAGCAGGCCCGCCGCAACACCGCCTCATTTGGCTCGCGAATAAAACTGATCGAAGCCGCGATCTGGAAGGAGAACGGCACCGTCTTCTACGGCGGCGAGCAGGAGTGGGGCTTTCGCATCGATCCCAATGTCCGTGTCGACGCAAACACGCCGCTCCCGCCGGGCGTGCGCAAAGCGCGTGCAGTCTCCATTGAGACGCTGCTCGACGAAGAAGGCATCAACACGGTCGATTACATGAAAATGGACATCGAAGGCGCCGAGGGCGACGTCCTCAAGACCATCAAGTCCTGGGGCCATCGCGTCCGCTCAATCAAGGTCGAGGTTCACAAGCCAATCACGACGACCGAAGTCGAAGGCATACTCCAAGCCGCTGGTTTCAAGACAGGTCTGGACAAGCGCCACTGGGCGCTGGTGCTGGGTTGGAAGTAGGATCGACTGACATCACTTCGTGCCCCCGATAGTCGCTGGCACGAAGGCCCATCGTCTGGACGATCACGCAAACGACCCATTCAAGTAAAACCCGTGCAAAAGCTGCGACGCCATCTCGCGGTTCCACCCAACAATCGCCTTGCGCAGCAATGATCCGCCCGTCGCCTCACCAAGCGTAAACTCCCACGGTGCAAGCAGTTTCGCATTGAGAGGCGTCCATCCGCACGACGCCGCCATATCCAGAAACTGACGATAGTTGAAGTAGTTGATGTGCCCAAGCGACTCTCGCTGCCCCTTGTAGCTGTTGTGCCGGAACATGGGCAGCGTTCCTTCGAGCGGCTGGCGTATCAAAAGCGTCTGCGAGCAACCGCGCGCCTTGCGCAGCAAGTCCCACGGATTCTCAACGTGCTCCAGCACATCGATGTACATGAGTACGTCAAACGTCCCCTCGTTCCCCTGAAAAAACGCGTTGACGTACTCTTGCTGCGGAAATGCCTTGCGACCATATTCCACCGCGTTCGCAGCGATCTCAAAGATCGTCGCCTTGATCGTCACATTGGGCCGCAAGGGCTTGAGCAGCCTTGCGAGTTCTGCAATCACCGCGCCCGTCCCGCCGCCCACGTCAGCGACACGAATCTCAGAGGTGCCGACCTTGTCGACCGCCGCAACAAACCCGTCAATGACATCGCGCGCCTTCGCGGGCTTGTCATCCTTCAGGTATGACTCATGCGTGTTCCAGTACGTGCCAGAGGTGTAGTAATTCTCGATGTGCGACATGGTGATTCTTGGAAGTGTGAAAAATTCGGACGAGCCGACGCGTCCACACTATAGATATCGCACCAACGCCGCTCGAACTGTCCTGAAACCTTGCGGATCGTTACGCCGGCAACGCCCCCGGCGGAATCTCAGGCTCCCCGTTCGGCTTGGTCTTCGCCGCGTCCCGGACACGCTGCGCCTGCGCTACCAGCAAGTCCGCAACGGTGGGCTTAGTCATGATCTCGCCACGCATCAGCTTGTGAACGTCATCGCCGCTGAGGGTTTCGTACTTGAGAAGCGCTTCCGCGACCGCGACGACCTTTTCCCAATTCTCGTTCAGCAGCCGCGACGCCTCGTCGTAGGCCTCGCTCACAAGCCGCTTCACCTCTTCGTCGATGATGCGCTGCGTGTCTTCGCTGTACTGCTTGTCGGGCAGGAACATCTCGCGATTGTCCACGCCCGCGTAGCGGACAAAGCCCAGCCGCGTGCTCATGCCCCATTCCTCGATCATGGCCTTCGCGAGGCTCGTGACCTGCATGATGTCGCCCGACGCGCCGCTGCTGATGTCGTTCATCGCCTTTTCTTCAGCGATGCGCCCGCCGCAGGTCACGCGCATGGTCGCCAGAATCCACTTGAGCCCGTAGCCGTGCCGATCCTTCTCGGGCAGGCTGAACGTCGCGCCGCCGAAGTCTCCTCGAGGAATGATCGTGACCTTGTGCAACGGGTCGGCGTCCGGAATCAACGCCTGCACCACAGCGTGCCCGGCTTCGTGATACGCAACCAACTTGTTCTCTTCTTTCTCACGCACACGCGACTTCTTCGCACGCCCGAACTTCACCTTGTCGCGTGCCTCTTCGAGGTCCACCTGCTCGATGTAGTCTTTGTCGGTCATAGTCGCGGAGATCGCCGCTTCGTTGATGATCGCCGCCAAGTCCGCACCGCTGAACGTGGGCGTGCTGCGCGCAACGCGCTCCAGGTCCACCGACTGATGCATCTTGACCTTCTTGGCGTGAACCTTCAAAATCTCAAAGCGCCCCTTCACATCGGGCAACTGCACAACCACCTGGCGATCGAATCGACCCGGACGAATGAGTGCCGGATCAAGCACGTCCGCACGGTTGGTCGCCGCGATGACGATGACGCCATCCGCCGCCGCAAACCCGTCCATCTCAACAAGGATCGCGTTCAAAGTCTGATCGCGCTCGTCATGCCCACCCGTCGTAAACCCGCCGCCACGCTTGCGACCCACGGCGTCAATTTCATCGAGGAAGATGATGCAGGGGGCGGATTCCTTGGCCTGCTCGAAGAGGTCGCGAACGCGGCTGGCGCCGACGCCGACGAACATCTCGA
>CAZEZV010000252.1:0-6050 GCA_964516725.1 uncultured Phycisphaeraceae bacterium | reverse complement strand
ACCACGTTGCCGCTGGGAAGCACGGTGACAAGTTTGCCAAACTCATCGCTGCCGCAGAGGTTCGTATACACGCGCTTGTCCCACTTGCCGTAGGAGGAGCCTCCTGTATTGAGCGCCGCGTACCCGCCGTTGTTGACGGGAAGTTTTTGTTTGATGATGTCGGCCTTGATCGTCGCGCCCAGGTGATTGGCCTGACCCGTGAGGTCGGCACTGCTGTGGAAATCGACTGGTTTTTCAGGTGTTGGTGAGCCTGCGGGATGCGCCGGGAATGTCTTGAACTTCGCGTTGCGCGTGTAGCACCACAGCACCGTCACCATGCCGTAGCTGTGTGCTTCTTCGAACATGTCGCTGACATACGCGATCTCTTCGCGGGCCGAGTCATTGCCGAAATAAATCGTCGCGCCCACAGCGAGCGCGCCCATCTCGTAGCACTGACGCACGCTGCCGAAGTACGACTGCTTGAAAATATTTGGGTACGTGAAAATCTCGTTGTGATTGAACTTCACGAGGAACGGAATCTTGTGCGCGTACTTTCGCGCGACTGACCCAAGCACGCCCAGCGTCGACGCGACAGCGTTGCAACCACCCTCAATCGCCAACTTCACAATGTTCTCCGGATCAAAGTACTCCGGATTCGGCGCGAACGACGCGCCCGCGCTGTGCTCGATGCCCTGGTCCACCGGCAGAATGCTGACGAACCCCGTGCCTGCCAGCCGACCCGTGTTGAGAATCGTCTGAAAGTTGCGAAGCGTGGGCACATTGCGATCCGTCTGCGCAAAGATCCGATCCACAAAGTCCGGCCCCGGCAAGTGCAAGTTGGACTTGTGCACCGTCTTGGATTCATACCCAAGCAGCTTGTCAGCGGCGGGTCCCAAGAGTTGACGAATGTTTGTGGCGGGAGTGGTCGGGGTCGGCATCGGAGTCTCCAGTGCGAAAGTGTACTTGTGTGGCAAGCCGGAATTGCCGCGGCGTGCGTTGGTATTTTCCGGACGTTTTCAAGACGTGATTGCGACAAAGAAACAGACAGTCAGCCCTAGGCGCAGCCACGACTTCACAGTATACTGACCCTTCACACGTTATGGGGACGGATGAATCGGTTCTCTGGGAGGTTCATATGAGCATGGCAAGAGCAGGGTGGGCGGGGTTGGGGTGCGCGGCGGCGCTGAGCGGCAGTGCGGTGGGGCAGTGTTATCAGTGGTTGCCAGTGACGCGAGTTGCTCCAATACTGGAAGGAAACACAAGAGCAATCACTGTGCACGACTTTGACGGACCCGGCGCGATGGAGCCGGAGTTGCTCTATTCGATCAGCAGTCCAGGTCGAGGACATGTGGTACGCTGGAACGGTGAGCGATATCTCAAAATGAAGGGGTACGTTGCAGGCGACGAAGTCTTGATTCACGACCTTGAGATGCACCAAGGATCGTTGTACGCATCAGGCCGTTTCAGTGGCGTCAATGCTCCAATCTCTTCCAACCAGTGCATTGCAGTTTTTCGCGATGGATTATGGCAACGCGTACTCACCCCGACTGTATCGCCGCTCAACGCACGCGACGTCTTTGATCTTGCGTCAGATGGCAACAAGCTATTCCTGACCGGACAACATATGAATCGCAGCTTTGCGTTCTCGTACTTGTTTGCCTTGAACGGGCAGACTTGGGAAAACTACTATCCGACAACGGACAACGCCAGAACGAGCGCGGCGGTCGCGTTCTTTGGGGATCAGATTTTTGTCGGCGGGAACCTACGAATTGGCGATTCACTTCCTCTCGAAGGACCGGTGATTGCACGAGGCACTTTCCAGAACTTCCAAACCAACTTTGACGGCTTTTCCTGCGTCTTTAATTCCGTGAATATGCGAAGCTTCGCAGTTGTGGACGGCCAATTGCACGCGACGGGAAACAGCCGCGTCAGCAACTCAGCCCCCATGGGGTCACTCTTCCGCTGGACGGGAACAGAATGGGTTGATGCTGGATTCCCAACCAACTATTCAGGCCTGGCTGATATTCACGGTCTGATCGAGTATGACAGCACGCTGTACGCATACGGCTCCGGTTGCGAACGGCTCCCGGCATTGTCGAAAAAGGTTGATGGCATATGGCAGACAGTGCCCCTCTCGCCCTTCTCTACACTCGAATCCCAGCCGATTTTCGCTGCCACCGTCTATAAGAACAGGCTCTACTTTGGCACTGATGTATATCCAAACATCGAAGAGTTCGATGGAACAACGTGGCGAAACCCGAACCAGCCACTCTCTCCAACTGCTCAATTGACCGACATGGCGGTTGAAGGAGATGACGTGTACGTGTGCGGCTCACTCTCGATGTGGAACGGATATGTTGGACCCCGACCCCAAACATGCGTCGCACGATTGGTTTCCAACGTCGGATGGGAACCCGTGGGCACGCTTTCGACCAGCGATGCGCGCCAACTGCTCCGCTGGAGAGGTCAGACTGTCGTTCGAATCGAGTCGTCTACAGCGCCCTTTGGCATCCGCATCTTCGATGGCACCAACTGGAACGACCCATTCGTTTCTGTTCCGTCCATGAACACATGCACCGCGATGACAATCTGGAACGACAATCTTGTCTTCGTGAGCGGCGGGATCGTCAGGATGTACAACGGGAACACACTGACAACGCTCAGTCCGGTTTCGCCTCCTCGGGCATTCAACAACAACGTACTCAAGTTCGAGACGCATCAAGGTCAATTGATCGCGGCGGGCAACTTCACGCAAGCGAGCAGGCAGGGTGAAACGCCTGTGCCGTATCACTCGATTGTTGTGTGGACTGGTTCAAATTGGCAGAACTTCTCCTCATCTGCAATTACTGGGGGCGTCACGGAGGTTGCGTCGAACGGCCCAGAACTGTTTGCCAGTGGATTCAGTTTGCAAGTCGCAGGGGTTGCGCAGTCCAACACCATCTGGTGGAATGGATCGTCCTGGCAAGCAACTTCCGGAGAACTTCCGTCTTCAGGCTACCGCGCGGACATCGAAACCATCGGTGGAACAACGTACCGATACCTCGAGCGTTTGTGTCGCTTCGATCACCAGACGGCGAGTTGGATATTGCTTCCCAACGCGAGAGGTTTCGGTTCCAGAATCGCTGGCGATCATCTAGGAAGATGGATTCATGCCATCGGTATTGTCACAACGTACGACAATGAACTCGAAGGTTACGGATTGCTCAGCCTCGGTGTGCCCGTCTTCGAGACTGTGCCGCAGGATACTTCTGTTGTAGCGGGTCAAACGACGGCGCTCTCTGCCGAGGTGATTGGCCCTAGGCCTGCGTATCAGTGGCAGAGAAGCGGCGTGAATCTGGTGAACGGGCCGACCGCATGGGGGTCAATCATTGCTGGATCGCAAGGACCATACCTCACAATCTCGAATGCTCATCCAAACGACGCTGGAAACTATGTTTGCGTCGCCACCTCAACGTGTTCCGGACCGCCAGTCACCACCGGCACTTCAGCAACGCCCCCTGCGATGCTGCTAGTCGATACGCCAAGAATTTGCGACTCCATCGACTTCAACAACGACGCCTCGTTCTTTGATCCGCAGGACATCGAAGCGTTTCTGTCTGTGTACAGCGAGGGGCCGTGCGTGCCTGCGAGCTCGACATGCAATGACATCGACTTCAACAACGACACGTCGCTCTTTGATCCACAGGACATCGCAAGTTTTCTGAGTGTGTATAGCGAGGGGCCGTGTTTGTAAAGGGA
This sequence comes from uncultured Phycisphaeraceae bacterium, assembly GCA_964516725.1. Lineage (GTDB taxonomy): Bacteria > Planctomycetota > Phycisphaerae > Phycisphaerales > UBA1924 > BJHL01. The sequence goes on along the minus strand of CAZEZV010000252.1, from coordinate 2,333 downwards.
GCGGGGAACTGGGAACGGCAGCGGATGTGGTGTCGCGGCTCTCGGTTTTCTTGCTATGGCTGCCAAGCAATATCCATTTTGCGTGGCTAGTCATCCACGCGTTTGCGTCGTTCTTTGCGTTCGCTGTGCACTTTTTTGCCCTCAAGTCTTCGCCGCACCGAGCCCTTGCTGGGTTTGGTTTTCTTGCGGACCTTCGGCGCGACCATGCACCTGCGGACGAGGTCACTCAGGCGCTCGACGCATTCGTCGCGGTTCTGGTTCTGCGAACGGTGCTCGCCGCAGTCGATGACGAGTTCGTTTTCGGTGGTGAGGTAGTGCGATCCGAGTGAAGCGAGGCGGTGCCTTTGCGGCGGCGTGAGGTTGAGCGAAGCGAGCGCGACGCGCATCACGCACTTGGTGGCGCGTTTGTTGACGTTCTGACCGCCCGGGCCTGCGCTGGCAACAAAGGAAAACGACATCGCGCTCATGGGCGCGATCGTCTGGCCATTGACGATGAGGTTGCGTCGCTCCGCGGCGTCCTGCGGCGCATCGGGCGTGTGCCAGGGGCCTTGCTGGTCTGCATGGGCATCGGGGGCGTCGGGGGCGTCGGGGGGCATGGTGCAGCGTAGACGGGTGTGATGCGCCGATGCGCGCGGTCATCAACCCCGATCTTCGCTCGAAGACGTGCGCAGGTCCGTCGTTGGTTGTTTGGTTTCTCGCTGGCATTCGTCGCTAACCGTTCCATATGCTTGTACATGTCGAGTCTTTCGAGTGCTTCGAGTGGGTCGTCGGCGGCGGGGTTGCCGGCGATCTCTGCGCGCGAGCGCGAGCAGCACGTTCGCTGGCTGGCGGAGGTGACGAGCATTCCGTCCGCCGCCGGGCGCGAGCAGCGCGTCGTCGCGTGGCTGGAGCGATTCGTCGCGGAACGGCCTGCGTGGCGTATGTCGAAGGACCCGGCGGGCAATCTCGTCGTTGAACGAGCGGGTGCTTCGACAAGCAGAACCGGTTCCAGCGCCGGCGGCAGACCGATTTTCATCACGGCACATCTGGATCATCCGGCATTTGTCATCGAGCGAGTCATTTCGCCCAGCGTGTTTGAAGTCAGTTTCCGCGGCGGCGTCATGGACGACTACTTCAAGGACGCGAGGATCGTTGCGTATGACAGCAACGATCAACCCCATCGCGGCGTGCTTGCGGGCACGATGCCCGGGCCAGACAACGGGCAGGCGGGGCCTTTCAAGAACTACCTGTTCGAATTGGACCGCGCGACGGATGCGCTCACCATCGGCGATGTGGGCGTGTGGGATGTTGGACCTGCGGAGGTGATCGACAATCAGATGCACACGCTCGCGTGCGACGACCTGAGCGCGGTCGCCGCGATGGTGTGCTTGATGGACGTGATGCAAACAGTTGAACCGACGCAGGATGTGCGACTTTTGTTTACTCGCGCGGAAGAGGTCGGGTTCATCGGCGCGATCGCTGCGATTCGGCATGGAACGATGCCGAGGGACTCGCGCGTGATTGCGTTGGAGAACAGCCGGGCCTTTGCGGAGAGTCCGATTCATGGTGGGCCGATCGTGCGTGTGGGTGATCGCATGAGCGTGTTCAGCCCGGTGCTGACGGACGCGATCGCGAAGCGCGCGGAGGAAGTCGCGGGTGCGCCGAGCACGGTGACGGCGTCCCAGAAGCTGTCATCGCTTCCACAATGGAAGTGGCAACGCAAACTCATGGCGGGCGGAGCGTGCGAGGCGAGCGTGTACTTCAGCGCGGGGTATGAAGCGACATGTGTGTGTCTGCCGCTTGGAAACTATCACAACATGGCGGACCTTGCGGCGGTGCAGGCGGGGACGAACACGACGCCGCCGAAGGTTGGGCGGGAGTTCATTGGGATTGATGACTTCCATGCGCTGGTTGACTTGCTGGTTGCGTGCGCGATCAGACTTCCTGAGAGCGGAAAGAAGAGCGAGTTGTTTGAGAAGTTGTGGAATGAGCGGAACTTTGTGCTGGGGTGAGCAATGTGCGGGAATAGTTCACCACAAAGACACAAAGGGAAAAAGAGAAAAGAGAAAGCAGACCAGAGAACTGCAACGTTGCACGGCTTAAACCGATTCCGCGTTGCAGCACTCAAATGACCTTCGCGTTTCTCTGCTCTCCACGCTCTTTTTTTTCTTTGTGCTCTTCGTGTCTCTGTGGTGATTTTTCGAATCACCCGAGCCGCGTCTTCCACGCGTCAACCAGCGCGTGATCCGTAAAGTCAAACTTGAGCGGCGTCACGGTGATGCAACCTTGCATGAGCAGGTCCACGTCTGAAAACGATCCATGCGATATTTGAGGCTTTTAAAGTCTTCCTGCAC
>CAZEZV010000251.1:0-6061 GCA_964516725.1 uncultured Phycisphaeraceae bacterium | reverse complement strand
CGAGAGGTCTTCGTCGGGCTGATCCTTGGTTTCGCTGGGGGGAGACCACCCGCGAGCTGTCAACTGCGCGTCGATCGCCGCGATCTGCGACTGGATGTCCAGCCGCTTCGCAGTCAGAAATCTCGCGATGTCAGTGGGATCGTCCGTGCCAACGTCTTGTGCAAGCTGCGTCAGTCGCTTCTGAATGCTGTCAACCTTCTGCTCGATCTGCCGGCTCTTGTCCTGGCGAATCTGGTCCTTGAACTTTGCCAGTTGGTCCACGGTGCCGTCGCCGAAGATTTCCAGATAGCTCTTGCACAACTGTGTCACGCCCGTGTGCGCAGCCTCCGGATCCACGTCCGTACACGTCACCTCGATGATTTCCAGCGACGTTCTGCTGGGCAACCGCACCGTGATCGAATCCCGGTACGCCTTTTCCATCTCGGGGGTGTTGGGCTTGCCGAGCTTGATCCAGTCGGGCTGCGACATCGCGGCGCGAATCACGCGGTCCTGAAGAATCAGGTTCATCTGCGTGTTCACAAAGCTCTCGAACATGGGCGTTACTTCCATGCCCGTGCGCAGCACGCTCTGCTGCAGTGGCTGAATGCGAATCGTCGTCTTGCTCGCGTACTCGGGCTGCCTCGACAGCCACCCCAGCAGCAAACCGATCACCGCGCCCGTGCCCGCCAGCGCGATCGTGAGCAGATACCGCCCGCGGAACAGGTTGTGCAGCACCTTGAACACGTTCACCTGCTGGTGCGGCGCGCCGCCCAGGTCAGGACCACCAAACGAAGGCACCATGCCGCCGCCCACGCCGGGAGGAAGTGCGTTCAAGTCGGCGTTGTGTGCGTTCAGCGTCGTCATGGCGTGCTCTTTGGTTTCAAAACCTGCGTGCTCAATGGATCGTCAGACAAAACAAGCAGCAGCGATCCACATTCTCTCATTACATCCTCGAAGATCGCCTTCGAGTCAGAATCCTGTTCGTGCCCGTCCACTATCACCTGGATCTGTGCCGCCCCGTACGGACGTACCCGATAATCTTCGGCGGCCTGTTTCACCGACTTGATGTCCGGAACCAAGCCCGTCCCCGGTATAGCGAAGAAGGAGAAGATCCGAATCCGCTTTTCCCGCATAACCCCACCAGCCCGCTTGAAGTCGTAGATTTGGTACGGGATTTTCAGCGGTTCTCGGGCTGTTGGGCCGCCGTCACCTGCGTGCGCGGCGATATCGCTCTCCCCAAGGCTGATACTAATGCTCTCGGGGGCCAAAGGTTCGGTCGACCACTGCCACCCATGCGCCGGATAGCAATTCGGCGGATAGTGCCCGGCCATGTCGCGAGCGTCCTTGCACTGCACCACAATCAGCGTCGCCTGCTTCCCCGTCACATCATTTTTCAAAACTCGTGCCGTCAGGGCGTTGGGCCGGAGCAACTGCTGAGCCGCTGGCGGCGGCTCAGGTTTCTCAATCACGGTCCAATTCCCCATCGCATCCGGCATCGCACGAATCTGCGTCGCGACTTCTCCGTGGAACGGCTCCGCCGAATCCGCCGTGGGCAGATCCTTCGTCCCAAACCAGTATGCCCCAAGCACGCACACCGTCAATGTCAGCGATATTCCACGCACTCATGATCCTTTCAGAATCTTGCCCACTTGCTGTTCACCGCTCCCCGTGTCCATCTACTGATACGCCAAGTTAAACCTCATCACCGGCAACAACGCCCACTTCAGCGCCCGAATCACCCCCATCAACAGAAAGAACGCGATGGGCAGCATCACCCACCCCGACCAGTCATGAAAGTTGTCGCCCGTCGCGCGGTCCATGTGCCCGTAAATGAGCGTCGTCGGGATCAACCGAATCACATTGCAAAACAGCGCCGCCACCGGGCTGAGCAACAGCACAAACACCCGCGTCGTATTCCGCAGCGGAATGCTGAACGCGAACGCGTACGCCACCAGCAACAGCGCAAACACCATCCGCATCCCGTTGCACGCCTCCGCCACCGCCACGTCCATCCCGTTGATCGTCAGCACATTACCAGAGCGCGTCAGCTGCGCGCCGAACAAGTCCAGAATTGCCTCCGTCGCCGTTGCCGTCGCCGTCTGCAGCGGCATCGAAATCAGCGAGCGCAGCGTCCCCGGAATCGGCACCAAGAACGCCAGCACGGCAAACGCAGGCAAAAACTGAAACAAAACATTCTTCCCCAGCGCCGTCAAGATCGCACCCGTGAACAGCAGCACCGCCCCAAGGTGCCATACCGACTGCACACCGTGGTCATACCCCACATACGAAAACACCGCGCCAGTCGCCGCGATCAATGGCCCGATGAACGTCCCGCCAGGAGGGCAAACACGCAGTCGCTTCCGCCTTGCCCACAGCATCCATACCGCGACAATCGGCACAAGGAAAATATGACTCTGGTCTTCGTCGTGCTCGGCGATGTAGAAAATGTCCTTCCACGCGGGCAGCGCAACAAAAATCGCAATCAGCCCCAGCGCAATCGCCGCGACCCCATGCCACGCCTCCCACTTGCTGTACCCGATTGTCCTCAACGTGCCTCCTTCGTTTCAATCGTCGCCCCGCGCAGCAGGTCCGGCGCTTGTGACTGCTCATACGCCGCGTTCGACTCTGACGCAATCACCGAGTCATACACCACGCGCCCAGCGTCCACGACAGCGCCCTCGCACACCAGCGAACGCACCAAGACCGCCCCCGCGCCCACCTTCGCATTGCGCATCACCACCGAGTCATGCACGATCGCGCCCTTCGCAACGCTCGCCGTCTCATCCACCATCGCAAACGTCGCCGTCCACTCCTCTTCATACGGATCAATCCGAGGCTCGATGTTCATGTCCAAGTCACCAGTATGCAGCACGCGCAGCGTCCTGATGTATTGCTCCAATGTCCGCACAGGCAGAGAGGCTCGTCGCGGACACTTCGCAACCTTCACGACAAATTCCTTCGCAATCTGCGGCAAACTCTGCTCTTTGAAGTCGAGATACCCGTTCCCACGAATCCCACGCAGGCACGCGCACCGAATCAGCATGAACCCGCTCGCCGAACCGTCAGGCTCCGACAAAAGCACAACATCCGCCCCAGCCTTCGCCTGCTCAACCCTCAGCACCTCAAACACCTCGCTCAGGCTCTTGAGCAAAACCTGGTTTGCCGTCGCGACCAGAATGAAGTCGTCATCCTCATACTCATCCGTCACATCGCGCAGCAACCCACCCGTGCCGCGAAACTCACCCTTGTCATACTCCGCGAGCAATTCAACTCCCGTGCACTGCTTCACAGTGCGAGGAAGTTGCAACTGCTGACTCACCATCGCGCGAACCTGAATCGGCCCCCCGATGACTTTCGCCAACCCCGACACCTGCTCACCCCACGCCCCCAGCATCGATCCATACTTGGGCACCGGCAAATCAACCAGCGGCCGCCCCAACGCCTGCCCCAAACTCCCGCGCCGCACGCCGCCCGCCAGCAGCAGCACGCTCCGCAAACTTCGCATCCCCGATGACGACGAAAAGACCGCGCGCGAACCAGCCGCGGCGATCCCAACCCCTGAACTTTGTTCCACCATCCTCGTCATACACAAGCCCACCTCCCCGATGTCACCCCAGACCGGATCCAACTCTCAATCGTACAACAACTTATGCCTTACGAGAAGCCCTGCCTCTCGACGTCGGGAGGGTGGGGGAGGATAACCTCACATCAACCTACTTGTACATCGGCCCATTCCCGCAGCAACACCAGAACCCCGTGAACCGTTTCAACTCGAAGAAGCGTTCGCCAACACATGAGTGGCCTCGGATATCCCACGTGGAGTTATAATTCCCTGCTGTTGCAATACTTGTGTCAACAACGCCGTGTCCATGGAACAGTCCAAGGGCCGAAACACCCCCGTTGCCTCCGCATTATGCCGCGAAGCCACGCACAGTTCGCTGGGCAACCCAAAAGCCCGCGCAATCGCCACCCCCATCTGCACTCGATTCACCCGCCCCGGCCCCCCGACGTGCACACACCGCTCCTTCGCCCCCCCCCGAACCAACCCCACCAACCCCCCGAGTGCCGCCGCCACATCCTCCACCAGAATCGGCGACCGAAACTCATTGTCAAACAACGTCACAGGCTTCCCCGCCCGCAGCGCATTCACCACAAACTCATTGGGCGACCTATTCCCCTCCCGACTCACCCCCATCGTCAGCGCCACCCGCGCCACCATCCCTCCCGTCTCAAACACCACATCCTCCGCCAATGCCTTCGTCACCCCGTAGTGATTCACAGGCCGACGCGCATCGCTCTCAACATACATCCCCTTCATTCCATCAAACACCTGATCCGTCGACAAAAAAATCAACCGCACCCCATTCCTGGCGCACCACGTCGCGATCTCCCGCGTCGCCCAAAAATTCACAACCACCGCGTCCTCGCGATTCTTCTCACACGAAGCCGGATCCCGCATCGCCGCCGCATGAATGACAATGTCAACGTTTCCCAATCGCCCAAAATAACCAGAAATCCCCCCCGAATCCCTCAAGTCCAACCCACTCTTCCGAGTCCCCTCCACAACATCATGCCCGCCCGCCCGAAGCGCAGCCACCACCCGCTCCCCAATAAACCCATTTGCTCCAGTGACTAGTACTCGCATCAGGAAATGTATCAAGACTCGATGCCTCGATGCCGTTCGGGGTTGCCCAGATGCCTTCTTCCGCCCTGAATCCTATCGCGACACAGTTTGTTTTCGGCCGCAACACTTCAGCGACTCCGTGTCTCCTTTTCCGTCCCCTTCTTCTTTGTGCTCTTCGTGCCTTTGTGGTGATTCCCTCTTCGCCGACAACCCGTCTTACCATCCCGCGTTCCGCCATTTTCCCGGAGTTCCCATGACCACCCTCTCCACCCAACCCACTTCCTCCCCAAGCTTCGCCAACGACCCCCTCCACCTCATCGACGTCGATCATGTCCAGTTCTACGTCGGCAACGCCAAGCAAGCCGCGTTCTTCTACGCCCACTGCTTCGGCTTCCAAATCGAACAAGTCTCCGACCTCACCACAGGCTGCCGCGACGCCGCCCATTACCTCCTCACCCAAGGCAACATCCGCTTCATCCTGAGCAGCGGCTTAGGCCCCGAGCACCACGCTTCCATGGAAGTCGCGATGTACGGAGACGGCGTCAAAGACATCGCCTTCACCGTCTTCGACGCCGAAAAGGCCTGGGAAAAAGCCGTCCGCAACGGCGCCCAATCCGCCTACGAACCCCGCGTCTTCAAAGACGAACACGGCTCCGTCACCATGGCCGGCATCAAAACCTTCGGTCGCGTCAACCACACTTTCGTCTCACGCACCGGCGCGTACGACCTCACCAAAATCAAAGCCGGCGCAGTCTTCAAACCCCGCTTCCGCAGAATCGACGGCTCGAACTCCAACGCCTCCTCGGGGGGCGGAGTCTCCTCCGTCCTCGCCATCAACGACTACAACCGCAAAAACCCCTGCGGCTTGAAATACACCGACCACCTCGTCGGCAACGTCGAAATGGGCAAAATGAACTACTGGGTCAAGTTCTATGAAGACGTCATGGAATTCAAGATGTTCAAGCACTTCGACGACAAAGACATCGCCACCGAATACTCCGCCCTCATGTCCAAAGTCATGAGCAGCGGCCAGGGCCTCATCAAAATCCCCATCAACGAACCCGCCCCCGGCAAACGCAAAAGCCAAGTCCAGGAATACCTCGACTGGCACTGCAACACCCCAGGCGTCCAGCACCTAGCCCTCCGCACCGATGACGAGTTGGCATCAATCGCGGCGTTGCGTGCCCGGGGGGTTGACTTCCTGACTCTCCCCGACGCCTACTACGAAAAAGTCTGGGACCGCGTCAACACCATGCTCACCAGCCACGGCCACCAAGCCGTGAAAGAAGATCACACCAAAGTCAAAGACCTAGGCATCCTCGTCGATGCCGACGACGAAGGCTACCTCCTGCAATTGTTCACCAAGCCGCTGCAAGACAGGCCGACACTGTTCTTTGAGATCATTTGCCGGAGAGGGAGTCAGTCGTTCGGCAAAGGTAACTTCAAGGCACTGTTTGA
>CAZEZV010000250.1:0-6130 GCA_964516725.1 uncultured Phycisphaeraceae bacterium | reverse complement strand
CCGAGGAACTTGCCGACAAGCCCGCCCAGCGCCTTGCGCGCATAACTCTCAACAAACTGTCCGCCCATGCCCAAGCCGACTGTTGCAATGAATTCCTTGATGTGCCCGCTGTCAAGCTTGTATCCGTACAAACTGCCGACCTTGTACACCATCCGCGCCTGCAGCGGCACAATCCCAAACGTCGCCAGCGATTGAGGCAAGAGCTCCAGCCCCGCAGTGATCGCCGAGTACGTCATGATCGCATCATCAACCTGCTTCGTGACCGCCGAGTCCACCATCGGCGCGCTCTTGGGAATCGGTGGCGGCGTCGCAGCTACCGCAGGCCCCGCCTGCGCAAGGTCCACCATCTCATCCGCCTTCGCGATCATCTCCCTCGCCTTGTCCTCGTTGATTTGTAGAATAATCGCCAACCGCTGCAAGAACGTCTTCTCAGCGGCTGTCGTCGCCCCGTCCGAACTGCACACCCCCACCGCCATTTCAAACGCCGCGTCCCGATGAGCAGGTTCAAGAATCCGAGACGCTTCTTCTTCAATCGTCGTCCGCTTCATCGCCACACGCTGAAACACCGCGTCGCTGATCGGCCCCATCTCCTCCAGCGCGCGCCGAATCGCCTCGCGCTCGACATCCGTCTGTGTCCCGTCAGCCCACGCCGCGAACAAACACACCGCCGCAATCGCTTCACGTTCCATCGTCGTCATAATGCCTCCGCGGGATGATTCGGAAATCAGTCACCGAGCTTTCACCCACAGTAAGCCACCCCATCGGCACGGGCTTCCAGCACGTCAGTAGCATGGGGTTTGGCCTACTAGCGATTCGGACTAGCATTTCTGCCGTATAACGCGGAGCATTCGCTCTACACTCAACCAGTGCAGGACTCCTTTCGCATCACGAACGCAACTGCAAGGATCGTCGCTGAAACACTCGACGACGGTGAACGTGGACGCGCAATCTCTCAGCACATTTTACAACGGCGCCCCGTTGCAACCTACGCCACATTGATCGTCTCTGAAGTAGTCAGTTGGATCGTTACGCTGTTGACGGCAGGCTCACTCACTGCTTGGCTGTTCTACAAGCATAGCTATCGCGGAATCGCGCTCGTCATCATAATGATTGTCATCGCCATCTTCATGACTTCACTGACAAAGCGCCTTCGCAAGTGGATTTTCCTTTCAATGCACAAACGAACACACCTGCAATAGCAACGCCGGCAGGTCACACGCGCAGTCACTCCCTCTGGTAAACCTCGCAAACAGATTGATGGAACGCATTCATCGCTTCACCCATCCCGCAACGCCAACTCCACCAACCTCGCCGTCAACTTCGGAAAGTCGAGCCCAACCGCATTCGCCGCCATCGGAAATAACGAGTGACTCGTGAACCCCGGCAACGTGTTCACTTCAAGCAGCCACGGCTGATTGTCCTTATCAACCAAAAAATCCACCCGGCTGAGATGCCTTACGCCAATCTCCTTCGCCACTCGCACGGCATACTCCTGCATCCGCGTCGCAAGATCGCCCGGTAGCACCGGCCCAACCACATATTGCGTGTCATCCCGGTTGTACTTCGCTTCGTAGTCGTAGAACTCAACCGCCGCGGCTGGCTTGATCTCCACAATTGGCAACGCTTCCCCGTCCAGCACTCCCACCGTCATCTCCCTCGCCCCAATCGCTGCACGCTCGATCATGTACATCCGATGCGGATGCTTGATTCGATCCGCCTCCACAGCCCGCAACCCCTTCTCCCACTGCTCGGCGTTGCGACAAATATGCACCCCCACACTGCTCCCCTCATGCACCGGCTTGATCACACACGGCAACCCAAATAGCGGCACCGCATCGCGCCCATTCAGCACCCCCGCCATCAACGTCGGCACGCCAACCCGCGCCGCCGCCATCTTCGTGGCAATCTTGTCCATCGCCAGCCGAGCCGCCCCGCTCTTGCACCCCACAAACGGCTTCCCACACTTCTCCAACTCATCCTGCAAAGGCCCACCCTCGCCCCAAGGCCCATGGATGACAGGAAACAAAACGTCGGCAAACGCTGCACTCTTTGGAACATGCCGATCACACACAAGCAATTGGGCATCAATGTCTAAGGAAGTCAATGCGTCAGCAACTTGCGAGGCGCCTCGGAGTGATATATCTCGCTCCTCGTCTGGGCCTCCACAAAGCAACCCGACTCGAAGCATTTTCTTGGGCGACAGAGCAGATGTCCTTACAGCTTCAATGATGGCTTGTTCGCAGACTAAACTCAGCATATTGTTCTTCCTTGAACGCCGACTCGACGGCAACCAAATTTCATCGGCCTTTGCCTCGTTATTTTAGCACAATATTTCAGCGAATTCCGACCTACCGCCATGCCGCCTCGTCCCGGAAACACTCTGACCATCGATCTGGGTGCTATTCGCCACAACATGGGCGTCTTGAAACAACTCGTTGGCGCTGGTAAGAAAATCTGCTGCGTCGTAAAGGCGAATGCCTACGGCCTCGGCATCGATCGAGTGCTGCCTGCCTTGCTGCCAGAAGCAGATATGTTTGCAGTGTTTTCGATTCCGCAGGCAGTTGAATTGCTATCACTGAATTCAACACGTGAAGTGCTCGTGCTTTCGCCGGACATTGAATACCTTGCCGAACCGGAGACTATTCACTGGCTGAAACTTGGGAAGATCATCCTGTCCATTCACGGCCCCGAGCACCTCTCGAACGTAGCGGCAAGGCTCGGATCTGCAGCTTGGCGGACGAAGTGCCACATTGACATCGATTCTGGAATGTCGCGAGGAGGGACAGACTTGGCGGATGTTGTCAACGTTGCCCAGATGATCCGAGATAGCCATTTTCTTATGCTTGCAGGAACCTACAGCCATTTCAGCTGTGCAGAAACGAGCGAAACGATTTGTGACCAGCAACACGCCTTGTTTGAACGCTCATCGGCTCAACTGCTGCAGACGTCTCCCGGACTGGTGCGACATCTTGCAAATACTTCTGGAGCTTTTCGCTCAAAGAAGTACCACTTTGACATGATACGCGTGGGGCTGGCGTGGACTGGCTTTTGTGAATCTTACGACAGGCGACTTCATCTCCAGGACCAACTTCGAGGTTGCATTTCGTGGAGGGCAAGAATCGTTCACCACAAACAAGTCGAGACCGGGCAGTCCGTTGGGTATGGAGCCCGCTGGACCTCTCCTCGTCCGGCATTGCTGTGCTTGGTGTCATGCGGATATGCAGACGGGATTCCCGGAACGAGCTTTGATTGCGACGGAAGCTTCGAAATAGCGATTTTAAACGCCGAGGCTCGCCCGGTCGGGATCGCGCCAGTCGTGGGTCGGACTTCCATGGATCAAATAGTAGTCGACGTATCGCAGATCAATTCTAGAGTCGTTGACATGATATATGCTGAACTACTATCTTCAGACATAAATCATCCTGCACAACTATTGCGATTTGCAAAAACTCTGAAAACATGCCCACAAGATATTCTGTGTGGCATCGGAAAATGCGCAGAGAGCATCGTGTCAAAGTGATTGCATTTTTTCGGAAAATCACGGGAGGACGTTTCGATGACAGGAAGTAAACCCAACAGACAATCGTCACATAAACGGGAACTTATTGCGCCTATATTTGTTTCCGTCGTCACGTTCGCCATTCCGATGGCGATACACTTTTTTACCGAAAAGTGGCACGTGAGTGCTGACCAGAAGCGACAATTTGACTGGAGCACTATCGCTCTCGCTGCATTGGTGCATCTTGTGATCGCGATTACGTTAGGATTTACTTTCGAGTCCGCATATCAGCTTCGAAGGCAATCAAAGCGGCTGTTACTTCGCGAGCGCAATATTGCCAGAAAACTCGAACGAACAATACTCCCGTTGCAGATCATCAAGAGGCAGGGCCGGTACTTAAAGGCAGCGCCAGAACATACGAGGCTGTTGCACAAGCTGCTTGACAAGAGCATACACAAGCAGCACAACATCATTTCTCGAGTTCGACCAAATGAATACCTAGAGTTCCTGCGAGGCGCTATCGAAAACAGTTCGACATACTTCACAATTCAACGAAAACCTCCAACTTGGTTTGAGAATAATGCAAATGGCAAGAAACTCCTGCAGACGCTCGATAAGTCAAATATCGAAAGTTACATTCGCGTCTTTGTTATAGATGAATCTGAAGTTCAAGGGCTCGAAACCGAACTCCAAGATGAAAGCAAGATGTCCAAGTACTGGCAGTGGGCAGGCGACAAGGCTCAATGCTACTGGGTCAACCTCAAAGACTTGCGGGATGAGATCCACTTGGATCCAGAGGAGGGCTTTCCAGACGTTGCAATGTGCGACGACATGCTCGTATTGAGCTATGTAGAAAGTGCAGAAATGTTTGAATTCGACGTGAAGGACCCGCGTCGACATCGTTTCTTGATAGAGACGAAGGCGGCACTCGAACGGCAGATCGAACAAGAAACGGATTCGCCGTTCAGACTAATTCGACAACACTTGCCGCCTCCGAAGCCCAACCCTCAATCAACGCCGATCGCGCTGGTACCGGACAAAGCAAACTAAATTGTAACGCCGTCTGCGTAGTACCGCAACATTGTTCGCTTATATCGGTTCCATTCGCTACGCTCCAACATGCTCGAAACGATCATCCAATTGCTGCGCTGGATTCACATTCCCACCGGCATCGCAGGCTTTGCGATTTTCTGGGTACCCCTGTTTCTGCGAAAGGGTGGCAAGGCACACCGCCGCGCTGGCTGGGCGTTCGTCGCGTGCATGGCACCAGCCACGATCACCGCCGCGGCTCTGTCCATCGCGCGTCTTGTCGAATATCATCAGTCTGCCGGCGGCCTCACACTTCAAACCGCAACCAATCCTCTCTTCTTGCTCAACATCTCGCTTCTCACCGGCGCTTCGATCTTTCACGCATTGCGAGTGCTCAGACAAAAAGGCCGCGTCACTCCGCACACTGACCCTCTTGAACTGATTCTGCCCTCTCTCCTGTTCTTGTCGTCCGCAAGCAACATCGCCCTGGGGTTCAAAACCGGGCAAGTACTTCTTTATACATTGCCGACAGTCGGATTGTTCCTCAGCGTGTCATACCTCGTTGCACTGCTCCGCAAACCAAAGCAAAAAATGTTCTGGTGGTTCCAGCACATGATCGGCATGTTCGCCGGATGTATCGCAGCAATCACCGCCGCGCTCGTCGTCAATGGCGAACGAGTGCAAAGGGCTGTGTCACTACCAGGCTGGCTGCTCTGGATAGGACCCACGCTCATCCTTGTGCCCGCTTTGATCGTGTGGATTGCGTACTACAAGCGAAAATTTGCTTCCGCGAAGGGCAACCAGATTCCAAGTCCAGCAACGTGAGTTTTCGCTTTATCTGAACTCGCTCCCAACCTATTTTCGCCATACATTCCCGCCATGCCCTCCACCTCCGACCACTCCCACACCGTCCTCAACACGCTCCAATCCAACGAATCAGGCTCCGTCCAGCGTTGGATGGATTGGCTTCGCATTCCCAGCATCTCAACCGATCCCAAGTTCAACAACGACACGCGCCGCGCAGGTCAGTGGATCGCCGATCAGTTCGCCGACCTTGGCTTCTCGTGCAAACTCGTCGAGACCGGCAAGATCGGTCCTGACGGCAAAGGCGCAGGCCACCCCGTCGTCCTCGCAACGATCGACGCCGCGCCAAACTACAAAGGCGCACACGTTCTCTTTTATGGTCACTACGACGTCCAGCCGCCCGACCCGCTGAACCTCTGGGACAGCGCGCCGTTTGAACCAGTTCTCCGCGGGCCCAAACCCGGCGAAGAAGGCGGCGAGCGTGTCGTCGCTCGCGGAGCAGTTGATGACAAAGGCCAGGTCATGACCTTTCTCGAAGCCTGCCGGGCCTGGCGGGCAACCGCCGGCACCCTGCCGCTCAGCGTCAGCATGGCACTTGAAGGCGAGGAAGAATCCGGATCGCGCAATCTCGCGCCCTTCCTGCAATCGGCGCGGGAGGAACTCGCGGCCGACGTGGCACTGGTCTGCGACACCGACCTGCTGGATGCCGCGACGCCTTCGATCACGACCATGCTGCGCGGCCTTGTCGGCGAAGAAGTCGAAATCACCAGTGCCAGCATGGACCTTCACTCCGGCATG
>CAZEZV010000249.1:0-6168 GCA_964516725.1 uncultured Phycisphaeraceae bacterium | reverse complement strand
TTGCTCACTCGGCGCCGCGGCTTTCGGAGCAGCCACCTGCTCCGTTTTCGATTCGAGCTTCGCATCTCTGGCATCATGGCGCGACGGCGTCACAGCCGCCTTTTCGCCGCGCACCGACTTGCGAACCTGTTCGGCCCCGTCACTCGCCATGACGAACCCATCGGCGCTGAAATCACCGTGCTTCATGGCATTTTGTGAACGTGATGCATGCCCGCCACCAAATGCAAAATCCTCGCCTCCAGCACCGCTGCCACGCGCCAAACTCTCGCCCTCACCCAAGCCTTCAAGCAAAATCCGCACGCCCGGATAACTCTGCCGAGCCTGATTGACAAAGCTCTGCCACCGGCTCGTATCCGTCGCCGCATAATGATCGCGCGCGACAACAAGCGTACAAGACGGCGCGCCTCCCGCATGATCCGCCTTCGCAAGCGTGAGTTCCGCGATCGCTTGCCCCAGGTTTGAGCAGCGCACAAGCTCGAGCTCCTGATCGAGCCGCAGCGTCGAGTCGATACCAGTGCGACCCACAAGCAACACGCGCCGAGCAAGATCAGACGTTGTCGATGAAAATGTTGTCATAACTGAAATCGACTTGAAATGCTATCGAAGACTCAACGACCGACACCGCACTCCAACGCCTGCTCAACCGCTGGAAAACTCCCATTCACACATGCCCTCTTTGTGCTCTTCGCGTCTTTGTGGTGATTCACGCTCTTCAAGAAGCTCTATGACTGACCCGAAAATCGCGGATCATCACCCAGCAACATCGCAAGCTCCTCATCCGTCAGCAGCGGCTCCTGCGACGGCGGCTCTGTTGGTTGAAGATTGCTGGGCACAGGGGTGGGAACGCTCGAGGCAACGGGAATCGGCGGCGGCAACGGAGCAGGCGGCGCACTCGGCGCGTCGGCAGCCGGCGCTTCAGCCTCGCCGCCAGTCAGGCGCAGCTTGTGTGCCGGGCTCCATGTCTCCGTGCGCTTCGAATCAGTTTCCGCAGGTTTGTCAGCGTGCTTTGTGTCCGCTTTATCCGCATCATCCGCCCCCCCGCCCCACGGACCAACCCACGCCGTCTGCCCCGTCGCGATGTTGAGTGTTGGTCCGGTCGTGACATCAATGCTTCGCTGGGGGCTCATCGGATGTACATCAATCTTTGGTTTCGGCGCAGGCTGCGCTTCAACCACCGGCTCTGCCCGCCGCGCAGGCACAGCGCGAAGCGAAAGCAACTCTGCGACTGACACTTTGCGGAGCACATCCGAACGCGATGGGTCAAACACCCACAGCGTCAACTCCTGTACATACGTCGAAAGCACCTCAAGGCATTCAGCCAGCCCGTTGAGCCGATGCGGCTCGATGCACAGCACAATCCGCGGCTCCGGCTTCGAAAGATCGCGCGTCGCAAGCCCGTCAAGCACCGCTGCAATCACGCTCAGGTCGTCATGCGCCGCTCGCACATCGAGGTTTGGCCGATGGAGCGCATGCGTCAAGTTCGGGTCTTCAGGCGTCCCGGCTGGCGACCACACGACACATCGGCCGGCTTTATGCACGGGCCTCGGGTTGGATTCGCTCGGCACACTCACAGAGGTGATGGTAGGTGCCAACACGCCCGCTTTGCGCTGGAATCTTGTGAAGCGCAGGCGATAACAGCCCGCAGCAAGCGACATTATTGGAACGCCGCAGTGCCATCAATCTGCCTGCCCTGAGGCAGATTGATGCGACGCTCGCGGTTATTTCACAACCAAAGCCTCTGAAACACTTTCTTGTTCGCCATCGCACACGACAAGAGTTGGCTTACTCCGCAGGGAAGCCCTTGCACTTAGGAATCAGCACGCGATGCACCCGGTCCTTGCCCTCGGCGTCATGGTCAACAACCGTGTTCAAGTATGACACGAGCTGCCGATTCAAACTTTCAAGCCCCGGCTCCAGCAGGTGCGTGTGCGCAGCACGCCGGATGATGAGCGCAACGCCCTCTTTCACCTCAGCCGCGTTGCGTTCGAGCGTCTTGGTGACAAGCTCTTCGTCCTTCGACTTCACCTTGATGACGATCGAAACGTCCCAGATGTACGCCCGCCCCGACTGCATGTTCTGGAACTTATCCTCAACCAGCGGCACTTCAACAAACGCCTCTGCGTTCGCCGCGTGCTCGTCCTCGACGTGCTTGACGTCAGCATGCGCATCCTTCGGACCGGTCGCCGACGCGAGAAAATAGACACCCGCGCCTTCCGCGATCATGATGACAGCAACCGCACCGATCAGTTTGACCGGCGGCCCTTTCTTCGCGGGCTCTGCGCCTTCCTTCGCGGGCTCGGCGGGTGCTGCTTCCTTTGGCTTTTTGTCGGGTTTGTCGGACATGGTGGCGTTGCTCCGAAGTGCTCACGGCTTCCTTGCCGCAAACCTTCGCAAGTGTTATCGAATTGATCATCGCGCGGGTGACGTCGAACAAACAGATCGAGTGGTGCTGCGCGGCAAGAATGCCGATCATGACGAGGGATCTTGGGCTTTCACGCGTTATTGGGCGTGCCTGCGTACATTCGCGTGAGGATGCATGAGTAAGTCGACTGACAATCGTGATGTTCGAGTTCTTCTCACCGCCGCAGGCGTCGGTGCCCGCCTGCGCCCCATCACGGACCGCTTGCCCAAGTGCCTCGTGCCGATCGGTGGGCGCCAGTTGCTGGACTACTGGTTCGACGCGTTCGAGCACGCCGGAATTCGGCATGTGCTGATCAACACGCATCACTTGCCAGAACAGGTGCGCGAGTACATCGCGCAAAAGAATGCAACCGGGAAGTTTGAGGTTGTCGAGACGTATGAACCCGTGTTGTTGGGCAGCGCGGGGACGATCACCGCGAATGACGAGTTTGTGCCGCCCATGAGTAGGCCCGGCGTCCCGCCGGGCAGTTCACCTCGTGATGCTGGGCAAGACGCTGCACCGAGCAAAACCGTCGGCCAAGAAGTCCTCATCATCTACAGCGACAACCTGAGCAACATCGACCTCGCCAAGTTCCTTGAGTATCACAGATCACACAACGATCCGTTCTCGATGCTCTTGTTCCGGGCGCAGTTTCCGGAGAAGAGTGGGATTGCGGAGTTGAGTGTTGCTGGTGGCGCGACGGGAAGTGCATCGAGCGCGGGTGATGGTCAGGCACAGGCGGGAACGCCTGTGCCACCGCAGTTTTCAGGCGCGACCTGCGGCAAGGTACTGAGTTTCATCGAAAAACCCAAGCAACCCAAGAGCAACTTGGCGAACGCCGGGCTGTACGCGATGTCGCGTTCGCTGTGGCACGAAATCGCCGGGTGGAAGGCGTTTGATATTGGCTTTGATGTGCTGCCCAGGTTGGTTGGAAGGATGCACGCGATTGAGCACGGACCGACCCTGACGGCGAGTGGAAATGAGGCGTATCACCGAGACATTGGGACGCATGAGAGTCTTGGGATCGCGGAGGGGGATGTGAAGCGGGTATTTGGATGAGAAGAGGACAGCAGATGACCCACATCGAAGTCATTTCACGCGTCTTGGTAGTTGAACGCGGGCACGTCTTGTTGTGCAAACATGCCAAGCGTGGCTACACGTACTTGCCGGGCGGACATGTGGAGTTTGGGGAGAGTGCGAGCGATGCTGGTGCGCGGGAGTTGATGGAGGAAGCGGGGCTGAAGGTCAAGATCGGGGCGTGTGTGTTGGTCGAGGAACATTCGTTCGAGCAGAAAGGCACGCGGCGGCATGAAGTGAACTTTGTGTTTGTCGCGAAGTGTGCGAAGGCGACTAGCACGCCGGGCGGCTCGACGCTCCGCGTGATTCCCGACGCAGTCGCGAGTTTGGAAAAGGGGATTGAGTTTGTCTGGTGGCCCGTCAACTCGCTGACGAAGGCGGACTTGAAGCCTGCATCGATGGTGACGGTGATTGGGGAACTGGTGAAGAAGAAGCGTGGGGTGGTGTGGCGGTCGGCGATGGCGAAGTGAGTATGAACCTGTGAAACGGTGAAATTCTGTACGCACAGCGCGCACATTTCTTCTTCACCTTCTCACCGGATCACCGTTTCAGAACCGCACGCTGCTGAAACTCGCCCACCCCAAACACCTCCCACCGAGAGGAGCTTTAGGGGCGCGTACCTTTGGCGATGCTTCGACCCGCCGTGTTTCTTGATCGCGACGGCACCATCATCCGCGAGGTCCACTACATCTCGCGCCCGGAGCAGGTTGAAATCCTGCCAGGCGCGGCGGAAGCGATTTCTCTCCTGCATGAGGCTGGCTTCTTGTGCGTCGTCGTGAGCAATCAGTCCGGCGTTGGGCGCGGGAAGCTGACTGAGGCGGACATGCGCGAGGTGCAGGCGGAAGTCGAAAAGCAGTTGAACCTGCGCGGCACCACACTCGACGGAGCGTACTTCTGCACAGTGCCGCCGCCCCCCGAGACGGATACGGCTCCGGACAGACGAACTCGCATCGATCATCCGGATCGCAAACCAGGCCCCGGGATGCTCTTGCGGGCCGCAAAGGAGCTCAGCATCGACTTGAAGAAGTCATGGATGATCGGGGATATGTTGAGCGACATTCTCGCAGGCAAGAATGCCGGTGTTGTTGGAACAATTCATGTGCGGACGGGGCATGGAGCAACGCAGCCAGAAGCGTCGAAGTTGGCGGACCATGTAGCCGATAACTTGAAAAACGCGGCGGAGTGGATTGTGGCGAAGAAGTAGTGCGTTGCGTGAAATTCGAAGCCCTCCCTGACCGTCGGGCTGCATGTAATGTTGGGCTGCATGTCTGGAGTATCGATTGTCATCTGCAAAACGGCAAGTGCTGTACATCTCCGCTTTCGACCCCTGGGACCGCTGGACCAACTCCGGCGTCGTGCCGTCGATCTGCAATCGCCTAAAAGAGCGCGGCCTGCTGTACGGTGCCTGGAACTTTCACGACTCGAGCTTCGCCGAACTGCACGGCCGCAGCAACGTGCGCCACTTCCTGTTCCGCGTCAAGCGCCGCATCACACAGTCATACAAGAAGCCCAAGAGCCCGATCATGGCTCCGGCGGACGAACGCTCCGGCAATCTCGCACGGCTGCTGAGCAGGCTGCCTCATGGCACACCCGTCGTGTATCACTACGTGCTGCCGATCATCAATCCCGCGCTCGCGATTCGGCGCTTCTTGTTTCAGGACATCACCGTTGAAGATGCCGTCGCCGGAGGTGGCTTTGGATACAACTCGCTCTCGCGCGAACAGATCGAGCAGCAGAAAGAGTTTCACAAGTCCGTCATCAAGAACGCAGACGGCGTGCTCAGCTTCGCCAGCTTTGTCGCCGATTCCATCGAGCGCGACTACGGATATCCGAAGTCCAAAGTGTTTCCGATCGGCGCAGGGGCGATCCGTCGCTGGGACACTGTGGACGAACCCACGCGTGCCCGCTATGACCGCAAGCGGATTCTATTCGTAGGACGCGCCTTCGAACGCAAGGGCGGCGACACGCTGATCGAGGCATTCAAGAAAGTGCGCCAGCAAGTGCCCGACGCAACGCTCACCGTCGTCAGCAGCATGGGTAAGTTTGAAGCCGCACAAGGCATCGAGCACATTCCCTTCGCGAGCAACGAGCAACTGCACGAATTGTACTTGAATTCCAGCGTCTTCTGCATGCCGACAAAGTGCGAGACCTGGGGCCTGGTGTTCGTCGAAGCGGCCAGTCACGGCCTACCTATCGTCGGTTTCGATGACTGGGCACTGCCGGACATCGTGGACAACGGCGTCACCGGAATACTCACCAGCAATCGCACCGCCGACGGCTTGGCGGATGCACTCGTGAAGGCCTTGCAGGACCCGGCAAAGCTGCACGATATGGGCAAAGCCGCCGTGCGCCGAGTGAGAGACGTGCTCGAATGGCCACACGTGATGGATCGGTTCTTGCATGCAGTGCTGCCGGAGGCGCTGGAAGGCAAGCAGGCGGTGTGGATGAGGGGGCGGTAGGCTCCACGCTGCGCCTTGTGCGGTTTCGATGTCCCTTTCGAATTGATTTTCTACTTCGATACTCGACACCGTTGATTGACGCAATAATGTGCGTTGTACAACGGTCTTCAACAGGAGTTTCTCGGATGAACATTCTCGTCACCGGCGGCGCCGGCTTCGTCGGTTCTGCCTGCCTCCGTTGGCTCGTCAAGCAAGGCCACAACCCGATCGCCTACGACAACCTCAAGGAAG
>CAZEZV010000248.1:0-6168 GCA_964516725.1 uncultured Phycisphaeraceae bacterium | reverse complement strand
CATTGCATTTGGACCCAAGATCGCCGAGGGGGATGGAGCTGGGAAGCGGCACTTGTATTTTTCGATTGGCGAACGTGGGCAGGCGGCGCATGCGCAGGACATCGCGCGGCCCAATGGCAAGGTGCATCGGGTGTATGACGACGGCACCATCCCAGCGGACAATCCGTTTGTGAGCGACACCAGCGCGTACACGAGTATTTATTCGTACGGGCATCGCAATCCGCAGGGGTTGGTGTTTGGGACGGATGGCTCTCTGTGGGACACCGAGCACGCGCCGCGCGGCGGGGATGAGTTCAATCAGGTGCTGAAGGGCCGCAACTATGGCTGGCCTGTGGTGAGCTTCGGCATCAACTACAGCGGCGATATCTTGAAGACGCCGTGGCCCGACGTCGAGGGTGAGAAGGCGACGAAACTGAACATCATGATGCCGACAGCGAGGTTCTTGCCGTCGATCGCCGCGTGCGGGCTGTGCGTTGTGGATGAAGGTCCGCAGGGCGAGGCGTTTCCGGATTGGCGCGGCGACTTCTTCGCGGGTGGCTTGGCAGGTGAGACTGTGGAGCGGCTGCGGGTTGGGAAAGGGCCGGATGGGACGTACACGCTGCTTGAGCGCGAAGAGATTCTGCACGGGATGGGACGCGTGCGCGATGTGGTGTGTGCGCCGGATGGGAGTGTGGTGGTGGTGCTGGAGGGAGTTGACAAGATTGTGCGGTTGGCGCCGGTGAAGTGAGGAAAGTGGTTCGGCTTTTTCGCCGCAACGCGGCGGAGGTCAATAGCCGTGGGTCGTCTCGGGGGGCGAATGCGACACCCACGGACACGAAGAAGATGCGGTGGCGCAGCACGTAGTGGTGCGGGTGACGCGAGAAAGCACCTTCACCACTTCGTGGTGAGTTGTTCCGGATGTTCGCTGTTCCATGGGTGCCGCATTCGCGGCTACCCACGGCTACTGACCGTGACGGCTTCGCCGTCGTGAATCAGTTCCCGCGGACGCCGAGTCGAATCCGTATCGTTGTGCTCGATGTGTTGTTGTTGTGCTTTTCACGGATCGCTTTTGATGGGGTCTGATGCCTTTTCAGCTACTCGCATTCGAATAACTGCGCCTAAGCCCACTAAAAAGCAAGCCAAGAAAAAGCATGCACTTGAAATTTGTGAGAAGTCGCGCTGCGTCCACGGCCCTTGTTGGAAACCAGCTCGCAGTTGGAAGTCGCTATTTCTTGAGTTCATGACGGTCAGAACGATCAACACGGCCACGCATAAGCACTTTTCCTTCTTCGAAAGTACAACGTCATGCTTCGAGGTGATGCTGTATGCTGCAGCCGTCGTGATCCCAAGTCCAAAAAATGCAGAGATAGGCAGTGCGAGCTGCGACGCAGGTTCGGCATTGCTTGCCTGGCCAAATACTCCAGCAAGTGCGATTGCGGCGGCTGCTCCTCCAAACGCGCATGCGATTGCCTGTACTGCCATTCCCACTTTCTCCGCCGATTGCTGATCCATGCCATTAATGTACCCGAACCGTTGGCTGAACGCAAGAGTTTGGCGGCTTTCGCGGGCGTTTTGGGGTTATTTCGCTGACGTTCCTTGCGAATTTCTAATCGGGTAGCATCTGTACGCGCCGCGTCGGTTGCCGCGCAGCACACTGCTCACCACTTCGTCGTATCAACCGCCGCGCGGCTCGGCTCAACCTGCCAAGGCGTCAATGCTCTGGGCCAACTGCTGCGCACCCCTCGCGGGTCGATGCGTGAAAGTCCTAGGCGGAGCAGTCCATCTTCTTCAATCGATCCGGGCGGGAGCGTGACTCGTGCAGTCCATCGGTCTGGAAAAGCTTCGACCTTGGCCCTGTCAAGCTGGGCATCGGACACGGCGGCGAGTTCGGCCTTGGCGAGTTGCTCGCTTTTTCGCAGGCTGGTGATGGAGCCGTCGCGGGTGATGCGCCACGCGGCGGTCGGTGCGCCCGGCGAACCAGC
The DNA here is from genome assembly GCA_964516725.1 of uncultured Phycisphaeraceae bacterium. Classification (GTDB taxonomy): domain Bacteria; phylum Planctomycetota; class Phycisphaerae; order Phycisphaerales; family UBA1924; genus BJHL01. The sequence goes on along the minus strand of CAZEZV010000248.1, from coordinate 4,207 downwards.
GTAGAGATAGATTGCATCGTCGGACGCATCGGACGCATTGGTTGTCGCGCCGGTCTTGCATTCGATGAACAGTTCCCACGCGCGATGCGGCAGGTCGCCGGGCTGGGGATTTGCGATGCGCTGCAAGAGCGCGGCGGTTGCCCAGCGTTGAGCGCCTTCAGTTGCGCTGCCCGCGAGCCACTCCCTCATGGACATGTCAGGCTGGAACGGGCCGGTCGCAAGTCCCGGGGGCTGGGCGGGAATCGGGCCATCGAGGATGGCGAGGCGCGTTGACCAACTGCCGATCGACACGTCAAGATCGCCCGCGCCGGCAAGGCCCACAGCGCGACCCGCTGCACCAAGGTTGAGCATGTCCTGGCCCAGCGAGAGCAGGGGGGTTGTCAGGCGGATGACAGAGTGCGGCGCGATGGTGACTGGTTCTGAGGCCGGTGCTTCCGGATCGCGCGTTGTGATGATGCCGGTGGTTGGTTCGTTGGTGCAGTTTGCGAGCGCGATGGTGGCCCATGGGCGGCGCGCCTGTACGTCGGCGTTCGAGCGTTCCTGATCTGATTCATGCTTGACGAGCAAGCCGCCGTCATCTGTAATCCACGCGGCGCCTTGGGGCTGCTCCTTCAGGAACGCGCGAGCGAAGTCGGCGCGGCGTTTCGGAGTGAGATCAGGATTTAGAAGATCGTCAAGAAGTTGCTCGAGGGTTGCAAGGTCCTGCTCCCACGCGGGCACGGGCAGGCGATTGTCGACCATGACCATCGCGCCCAGACGCTGCCGCAACGTGCGGGCGAGGTCTTTGTCCTGAAGGTGGAGTTTTCCCAGCGCGACTTGCCAGCGTTCTTCATACTGCGACGCGAGCAGTTCGAGCGATTCATCGGCGAACTTTGGAAGTTGCTCGCCCGACGTTTCAGCATCGAGCGCGGCGTCGAGCGGCATCGGCGAAAGTCCATCGAGGACTAAACGCACTCGCCACCGGGTGAGCGGGCTGCTGGCTTCATGGCTGAGCATGGCCCGAGTGACGGGAGAGCCGGAAGCACGCACAGGGAGCGTGGGCTCCCACGGATTCACACCGTCGGGCGACGCGAGGCTCGGCGCGAGCTGCGGGGAGGTCGCGAGCATCGTCGTCGCGGTGGGGAGCCACTGCACCGGCACGCGGCTGTTGCCGATCCACAGCGCCGGGCTGGAGGCTGCGAGCGGAGCTTCGATCACGAGCAGCGCGGCTCGGGTTTCATCCGTTGTTTGCGGAGTTGACTTGGTCTGCGAGAACTGTGGAGAGCTGGGATCAACTTCCGTCACTGACCAATCCCACTGTGGGCCAAGCCAACGGGCTAGGCGGGCGACGTCCATGTCGTCGTTTGCGTGGGTTCTTGTGCCTGACTTGGTGTCAGAGCTGTTGTCAGCGCCCTGCTCTGAAATCGTCAGTTCAAACGCACGGTAGCGGAGCTTTGTGCCGTCGTCCAGGAGCACGGCAAAGCCGCTCCGCCCGCGCGATTGCTTTGAGGACTTGAGAACGCTCATCGGAACGATGAGCGCGATTTGCCGGCCCGTGATGGCATCGATGCGGGGAAGCAGTTCCGAGAGCGGGTCGCGGGCGCGAGCCGTTTCTGTGTCGGCTGATTGCGGCGTGGTGACATCCCGCTTCACGATTCCTGAAGTTTGTCGGCGCTGAGCGCACGAAGCAAGCAGCGGCACTGCAAGCATGGCGGCGAGCAACGCAGCGCGTGATCGAAAACCAAGGCAGCCAGATTGGAGAGTGCATCGCGGCATGTGCGACCTGGGGGCGACTTTCACGAGTACATTGTGAAGTGCTTCATGGCGCGATGCTCTTTCAAAGGCAATGCGCGTGTTGATAATACGGGTGTTCCGGCGTTTGTGCCACAGAAGACGCAAAGCCATAGTCGGCGGCACGCTTTCGCACGTCTTGGGCCGCGTGCTTGCAGCGGTTCGCACAGCGAGCGTTCATCGACGCGGCGTATCCGCATCAACCTTCGCAATTTTGTTTTCTAGATTCTTGGCCATTGCTTCCTGCGCCTTCGCCAGCGCATCCGCCGTCGCCGAGATGTCAAACTGCAGCTTGCTGTTGTTCACGTAGATCATGGGATACCCCGCGTCGATTCGCTTGTGTTCGACGAAGAGCTGCGTCATGTGCGCGAGTTTCTGAGCGGACGACACCTCGCCCAGCGCGGGCTTGCTGACCCGCCCGCCCCAGATGACTTTGGTGCCGAAGGTTGTTGAAATCACAAGCACCCGGTCCGTGCCGTAGCTCGATACGTCGATGCCTGCAACTTGATTCGCCCACGTCTGCCGCAGCAACACCTGTAGCAATTCCAGACTCGCCGCGATGTCGTCGCCCGCCCATGCCGTTGCGTAGTCAACATCGCCGCTGCTGGTGCGGGGCGCTTTCACAGAGGGCGAGTCAATGACAGGAAATCTGCTCTCGCCCGCGGGCTTGGAGTAGGGCATGGGCAGCCCTTCCCAACTGATGAGTTGCTCCACGCCATCGCGCCGAACAACCGCCGCGGGCACACGCCACGCGCCCTGAACCACAACGCGAGCGCCGGTATCTCTGGATACGTTGGGCGGTTCCTGAAACCAGCCGCTGCCGGTCATGGCCTTGCCGACGCGTTCGAGAGCGTCGGACGAAAAGCGATCCGAGTCATTTCCGATTGCGGCCAGCGCGAGGCTTTCGAGCGAGGTGCGCTCTGGCTGCGGAATCCATGTGACCTGAGGGTTCCCGGGCACCGTGGGCCAGCGAATGTCGATCGACGTCGGCACCCGCAAAGTCAACAAACTCGCCTTGCGCTCCAAAGGCTTAAGCCCGAGCACGAAGCCGACAACCAGCCCGAGCAGGAGCGCAAAGAGGCTGAAGCTGGCAAGGGCGGAGAGGAACGTGCCCCAAGAAAACGGCGTAGATTGTGAAGAGTCCTTCCGGGCCATATTGAGGGAATATCGGCATTTGACGAGTGCGAGCCTGAATCCTGAAAACGCTGCGAATACAGCCCATTTTCGCGTGTCGCGCGGGGCATTATAATCGCTTCATGTTCCGCGAGAAACTCCTCGCACTGCTCGACGCGCGATCGGCCGCACTTATGGCTCGCGACATCGAAACCCTCGCGGCGCTGCTCGACGAAGACTTTCGGTACGTCGACTCGCTAGGCCGATGCCTCGTCCGGCATGAATATCTTGAATCACGCCGGACCGGCGAGGTGGTCATCCTCTCTCAGCGTGTTCGCGATGTCCATGTGCGGGAACTTGGACCGAACCACGTCATCGTGACCGCGATCACCGAAGACGAGGGCACGTATCAAGGCAAGTCGTTCCGCGCTGCCTACCGCGTCGTACACCTCTGCCGAATGCACGAAGGGTCATGGCGCTTCACTTTCGGCCAAAGCACGACGATGGATGGCAAGTGAACAAGTTGCAAAACCAGACGCTGCAACACTCGTCTGCAATCTGTTCTCGACAATCGCTAACATCGCGCATGCTCTCATCATCGCACTCGTCCGTGTCGCTCCTTGCTTTGGCTCTTCTCGCTTGCGTCCCCGCCTGCACAACCCGCCACGCCATTCTCACGCCCAAGCCCGCGCCCGCCGACGCCGCGATCGCGCCTGTCATAAACCCCATCCCTTTCTCGCGCGACGGTTGGCAGTCTGAGACCTTCCCCCTGCCGCCAGGCTTTGCGCCCGATCTCCCCACGGGCGCCGAGTCCCTCCGCTTCGCGCCCGGCTGGCGCAACGCTGACGCTGAGGGTTTCTGGTCCTACGCGTTTGTCATGTGGATCGACGAGCCCGCTCCGACCGCCGCACGCATCGAGGTCATCCTGGAAAAATATTACACGGGCCTGATGGTCGCATTCGCGGGTGACAAGGACATCAGCGGCACGCCGGCGGAAGTCGACGTCCGGCAAATCGGGCCGAATCAATACGTAGCAACCATGCACCTCATCGACGCGTTTGCAACTTTCAAGCCGATCGATATTCGTGTCAAGGTCGAAAGCATCGCTGAGGCCGAGGCACGCTCGTCGCTGCGAATCCGAGTGAGCCCCAAGGGCAAGGACCATGTGATGTGGGAATCACTGCAAGCGGCGATTCAGGACATACTGACCCATACTGCGGCGGATGGCAAGGAATGAGCCTCTCAAGTTGAGCCAGCCGCCGAAGGCGTGGATATGGCTCCACGTCAGTGCAACTGTTGCACCGACTATGTGTCTCGCCCCCCG
>CAZEZV010000247.1:0-6170 GCA_964516725.1 uncultured Phycisphaeraceae bacterium | reverse complement strand
GGATGCCTACCACTCCGACCAGCGCGTGTACCGCAAGGCCGCCTAATCAAATCCGCACCGCTCGCGGGCAGGCCTTTCCACTCGCCCCAAAAATCCTGCAACCGCCCCCAAATCCAAGCATCCTACTCTTGCGACGCCTCAAAGAGGCGAGATTCGCCTTTTTTCGCATTCCCAAGGAGTTTGGTCCATGAAAATGATTCTGACGGTCGCTGGTCTGTTGGTCGCTGCTGGCGCGGGTGTCGCCGCTCTGTCCGGTGCGTTCTGCGGTGATTGCTGCAGCGCGTCCAAGGCCGCCTCGCCGCAAGTGAATGTCCAGGCAGTGTCCATGCCAACACAGGCAGCCCCGATCGCCGCGGCAGTCGCTGGCGCAACAGCGATGGTCGCGGACGAAGCGTTCGCCGTCGATAACGTCCACAGTTCCGTCATCTTCCGCGTCAAGCACAATGGCGTCGCCAACTTCTATGGCCGCTTTGACGAAGTTTCCGGCACGTTCCTGCTCAACAAGGAAGACGCGTCCAAGAGCGTTGTTGACATCAAAGTGATGGCCGAAAAAGTCAACACCAACAACGCAGGCCGCGACAAGCACCTCAAGGGCAACGACTTTTTCTCAGCCACCGAGTTCCCCGAAATTACCTTCAAAGGCAAGTCTTTCAAGAAGACAGGCGACAACACCTTTGACGTCACGGGCGACCTCACCCTCCGAGGCGTCACCAAGGAAATCACCGTCCCCTTTGAGCACACAGGCGAAGGCAAAGGCCGCAAGGGGATCGTCGCCGGTTTCGAAGCCAAGTTCACGATCAACCGCGGCGACTACGGCGTCAGCTACATGATCGGCCCGGGCTTGTCGGATGAAGTCATGCTCATCGTCAGCCTTGAAGGCGAGAAGAAGTAAGCAGACAACATACTAGTGTTTTTCAAAGCACGCCGGGCACGCAAGCCCGGCGTTCTCTTTGGCATCGAAACATGCTCGATGCCCCGTGCCTCATGCCTTCTGCCCATTGAAAACCCCGTCCCCATCTTGATCTCTGTGACGTGCATGTAGCCTGACCGTCAGGGAGGGGTTCGCGTTGCACACAGTCTCTCTGTGCTGAATCGGATTCTCCAACAACCGCCACGACAACCGATCTATCTTCAACCGCGCTCGTCTTCATTCGGAGTACCACATGGATCCCGCCCTCATCCGCCAACTCGCACTCGGCGCCGTTCCCCCACTCGTCTTGGGCTTCATCATTTTCGTCGCGATGTGGTGGTCGCGCCGGCATGACCTTGGCGACGCCGCGGAACTCAGCACCGCCCGCCGCGCACCGATGTCGTGTGACTTGGGCGGTTGTTCGCTGATCACAAGCTCACCCTACAGCAGGCTTCGAGAATTCGTTGTCCTGCTGGGCCTCGCCGCGTCGTTCTTGGGCCTGTATCCGCTCATCTACGGTCAGGTCCAAGCCTTCCCAGGCCGCAGCGCCGACGGCGCGCTCTTTTACAGTGCCATCATGGCGCTCCTCGCGAGCGCCTTGTGCATTTTTCTTCGTTGCCCCTTCCGCCGCAGTGTCGTCGTCGCGCTCGCCGCCGCGGGCATCGCACTGCTCACATTCCACCGCCAAGTCATGGGCCTCTCCGGCGCGAAGCAATGGGCCGCTCTCGAATCGCTCTTCGTGCTCATCATGCTCCCGGTTCTCTGCGTCTCCCTCTCGCTTGCACTGAGTGCCCTCGCCAATCGCGGCAGGCTGGGCGGCATCATCAGCATTGTCGCCTGCGTCGGCGCAATCGCTCAAACGCTCGTTGTCACGCTCGCGAGCCTCAAGCATGCGCAAGGCGCAGGCATCCTCGCGTCGTTCCTGTCGCCAGCCGCACTCATTGTCTTTCTGCGCCCTGCGATGCGAATGCCCGCAAGCGCAATGTGCTTCTGCGCGTTGATCCTCGCCACGCTGCTCACCCAAGCCGTGCAGTTTGGTGATGCTGACAGCCAACGCACCAACTGGATCATCGTCGGCATCGCAGTGCTCGCGCCGTGGGCGGCTGTCGCGGCCCTTGCCAACATGAAAAGGGGCGGCTTGGCGCGAGAAGCGCTCGCCATCATCGCGTGCGTCGTTGTCGGTGGTGCGTGCGTCGGCTACGGCGCATATCAATCGCTCAAAGCGCAGAACAGCGAATCCTCAACCGACGAATACGACCCATACGGCGGATAAATCTTCGTGCCACCAACTGCTGCTCTGAGCAGTCGGTGCGGCATGACAACCGAGACGATCTTCTCATGCGAAAGCACCGATCGCGCAAAGCCGCAGTCGGTGGCACGGTTGTCGCTGTATCAAGTCACTTCGTCGAATCAACTTGCTCCGCCGCGGGCTGCGTCGCCGTTTCTGTCGGCTGCGCTGGCGTCACTGCATTGCCGGTCGCCCGCAGCGGATCGACCCGCACCGCATTGATCAAGTTGAGCATCAGCGAGCGATCCAACTGGTTCTCACCCACAACACCGACGACTTGACCCAGATATCGATCCAGATCGAGTTCGCTGCTCTTGCGGATGTACCCCAGCGTGCGGGGCGACGTGCCGCCGATGCTTACAACGCGGTACATCAGCGGTAATCGCTCACCGTTGTACACCGTGCTGGGCTGCAATGACCCGACGATGTTGTACACGCGCGCCGCGGCGGCAAGATCGAGCTGCTGCTGTGCCTGCTGTTCAACCTGCGCCACGCTCTGCGTGCCTTGCTCGGCCTTGCGGAGGCTGTCGCGATAGTCGCGGCGCACCTTGAGCGCCGCGATGCGTTGTTCAATCGCCGTCTTGCGCCGCGGCTGGTTCGCTTCAACTTTGCCCAGCGCAACTTCATACTGGCTGATCAACTCATCCACTTCGCTGCTCGTGATCGGCTCCCGCCAGACTTTCTGGAATGTGCTTTCGAGTTGCTCGGGCGTGAGATCGCTCAGGTTTGTGATCGTGTTCGTTTCGGCATTCGCAACGGCACCGCCATTCGCGCCATTGACTGCGGTGGTTGCACCAACAACTTGCGTGCCGTCCGGTGTTGTTGTACCCGGCGTTGTTGTACTCGTCGCGGTGCCAGCCATCGTCTCTCGCTTCGGCGCCGTCTCCGCCGTCGCGATCGTCACATCAGGTAACTGAGGCAACGCCTTGCCCGCCGCCCAGTATTGATCGACCTCAGCCTGCGTCGCGTGACGCAGCCGGCTGCTGGGCACAAAGCCGCGAGCCTCGCTGGGCGCGACAACCTTGTAACCCACAACGATCTCGCCTTCTTTCACCGAATCAACATGCGTGAGGCTGGTGGCTTCAGCGAGCGGCGTCTCAGTCAACATTTTCCAAGACCAGCCAAAGCCCTGCGTCTGATTGATCGCCCGCAACTGGCTCGCCTTTGTCAGCACAACTTTCTTGTCATCAAGCTTCGCGTCCTTCGCATCCACGAACGCTTCCGAACCAACCGGATACAACACCCGGTTCCAACCCTGGCTCTCACCATCAACAACAAGAATCGCGCCATTGCCAAGCGTCTGGACCGAATAAAAATTCTGGCTGGGTCCGCAGCGAAGGTTCGTCTCCGCCTGCGTCACAAACGCGTAATACGGCTGCACATTCTGCACCTGAGCCGTGGCAACCGGCGCACCGGCAATTAACGCAACACAAGCAGCAGCGGGAACGGCGAAACGAGTTTGGAAGTTCGAGAACATGCAAGGCCTCCTGCCTAATTTTTCCCCGCGCCTTCGCAGCCATTGACTGCTCCGGGAGCGGCGGGACATCCGTGTCTGACGCGTCGGCGATTCCTGCGCGTAGCGCAAGGATAGTCGATTTCTCGGCACGGTGCATCGGAAAACCACAATTTTCTCACATGTTGAACCAGCCGCCGCACTCCCTGCGAAGAGGATAAACTGTCGGCCCGCAAGAGCCCTGTGCCACTTGCTCGGGGTACCCTGCCCTCGCCAACCTGCCCTGCTTTCCGCACGTCGCACGCAACAACGCTGCAACCGGCGAACACCAGGACTATTCGGGAAGTGACGCTCCAATTGACGATTGAGACCGCCATAAATCCCTCCAGCCACCACCATTCCACCCCCATGCCATTCCGTTCTCCACCGCCCATCCGCCCTGCTTTTGTGTTCGCGGCCCAAGCACTCCCCTTGTCCGGGCTTTCGCTGCTTTTGGCGTCGGTGGGACTCGGGGTTGCAGTTGGACTCGGGGGGTGTTCCTCGACCAACCCCATGGTCACTCAGAGCGAACGCGACCTTCGCAAGTCGCTCCTCGAATCCACCGAACGCGAACTCGCCGACTCCAAGGGCCAGCCGCTGCCCGTCGTCACCGATCGCGACGATGGCGAAAAGCGATTAGGCTATCGGGAGGACATCCGCAGGGAACTCGATGCGATGGCCGGCCCGCTCTCCTACGCAGGCGCGGCTCCGGTCCTGGGCGTCGATCTCACAGGCCGCCCCGTCCGCACGGCTGTCGTCTCGCTCGAGCGAGTCATCCGCACCACGATCGAGTGCAATACGCAAATCCAATTCGCGAGACTCGCTCCTGCGGTCTCAGAAGCCCAGCTCCAAGCCGCCGAAGCCGCGTTTGATTGGACGCTGGTGAGCAACCTCAACTACACCGTGACAGACTCGCCCCGCGTGAGCACGCAGGGGAGCACCGTATTCAACGACGAAAGCCAGAACGTCTCCGGCAACTGGGCACTCCGCAAGCCGCTGATTGGCGGCGGTCGCTTGGCGATTCAACATGATCTGTCGTACGTCGACACCAGTACAAACAACCTCAACCCACGCCCAAATCCCGCGCAGCAATCCGCACTCAGCGTCCAGTGGGACCAGCCCCTGCTCCGCAACTTCGGCAGCGATGTTGCCAAGGCCGAAATCCGTCTGTCTCGAAACGCCGAGCGCAACAGCATCCAGCAACTCCGCCAGAACATGATGCGGACGACAACGGAAGCCGAGAAGACGTATTGGCAGTTGTTTCAGTCCTACTACGACTTGCTCATCGTGCAGAACTTGCTTCGCCGAGGCGAGGAAGTGCAAGGCCAAGTGAAAGCCCGCGTTGACATCGACGCCAACAGCGCTCAAGTCGCTGACGCTACCGCGCGAGTCGAGCGCCGCCGCGCCGACTTGCTGCGTGCGCAAACGCAATTACGTGTCGTCAGCGACCAACTCAAGGTGCTGATGAACGATCCAACTATTCCAGTCGGTTCCGAAGTCGTCTTGATCCCCGCCGACTTCGCGCCCGACGCACCGATCAAGTTCAACCTCGCCGAGAGCGTCCGCACCGCGATTCAAAGTCGCCCCGAGGTTCATCAGGCTGTCCTTTCCATCGACGATACATCGATCCGCCAAACCGTTGCGGACAGCGCCCGCCTTCCTGACCTCACGCTCCGTCTACAAACCCGCTTCAGCGCGCTTGACGACGGCATCGGCCAAGCCGCGCAGTCCATGCTCGACGGTGCTTTCGTCGATTACGTCGCGGGCCTCTCCTTCGAAATGCCCCTCGGCAACCGCCGACCAGAAGCAGAGTTCCGCCGCCGCCGCATCGAGCGCATGCAGAGCGTGATCTCGTATCGAAACACGGTGCAGCAAGTCGTCAACGAAGTCAAGTCTGCCCTCAACCGCACCGTCCTCAACTACTCGCTCATCGCGCAAACGAAAACAAGCCGAATCTCCGCGGCAGACGCCCTCCGCGTCCTGCAAGTCGAAAAAGAGCAAGGCGGCGGCTACACCGTCGAACGTCTCGACATCGAACTAACCCGCCAAGAACAAGTCGCAAGTGCAGAACGCGAAGAAATCGACGCGCTCACAACGTTCAACAGCGCGATCGCCGACGTGTTCCTGTCGATGGGCACCGTCCTTGAACGCAACAACGTCGAGTTTGTCGTGCCGACGACGGAGGATGAGTTGATAGCGGATGCGAATAGGGCGTATCGGGAGTCGGCGGCGAATCCAGACAAAGCAAACTCCAACAACAAGTAGTGCTTCATTACATGCACGGAGTGCATGCCAATAGACGGCGAAGCCGTCAAGGTGAATAGCCGTGGATAGCCGCGAAGCGGCATCCACGGATTACGGCGCGCCTATCGACTCACCACGCAGTGGTGAAGGATGCTTCCACTTCTCCCCCACCGCTTCGCGGTGCAATTCTGCCATCGCCTTTGTCCGTGGATGCTGCTTCGCGGCTATCCACGGCT
>CAZEZV010000246.1:0-6200 GCA_964516725.1 uncultured Phycisphaeraceae bacterium | reverse complement strand
GCACGTCGCCGGTGCCCGCCGTGGCCATGCACGGATGGCCTCGACCGCAGAGCCACGAGTCATGACCATTGGACACGACCGTTCCAGCGCCCTTGAGCGCGACGATGCAGCCCAGTCGCTGCGCGAGCGACTCGCAGGCAGTCAATCGTGCGGCAGCGAGGGACGCCGGGCTCTGTGCGCTTGCGTCGAGGTTTGATTCGATGTTGAGCGAGCCCGCCAAGCGCCGGAACTCGCCGACGTGAGGCGTCAGGATGCATGGTGCGCGAAGGTCGCGTGACAAGTCTGTGATGTGCGACATTGCATTGATCGCGTCTGCATCGACAACGACCGGCACGCGGGTTTGCTGCAACGCTCGCAGCACGAGTGCCTGCACGCCGTTGCTGTGCGATGGATCGCTGCTTGATTCTGAATAGCCACCAAGCCCGCAGCCAATCACCACGGCGTCGGCAGACTTCACGACCTCGTCAAACAATGCGACAGCTTCGTGCCCGACTATTTCGCCTGCTCCGTTGACCGGCAGCGCGAGGCCGGTCGCGCTGGGTGCTAGCGACAGGGCTGGCACCAGCAGCGGCGCTGGCACAAGCATCTTTACAAGCCCGCAACCCGCCCGAAGCGCGCCGATCGCCGCGAGCGCGGGCGCGCCGAGCATGCGATTCGCGCCGGCGCAGCAGCCGCCGATCACAACGACGGTGCCGAAGGTGCCCTTGTGCCCGCCGCGCGGGCGTGGGCCGAGGCGCGGCAGCGAGACCTGTTCGCCGTGCCGCCCGGCGGGTGCACTTGCGGCTGCCGATTGCTGAAGGTCGGTTCTCTCTGGGGGCGACACTACTTGCCTTCCTTCTTGACGCCTTTGTCGTCGGTCGAGGTGCTCTCGATCGTGATGTCCAGGTTGCCCATCACCTGCGCGGTCGTCATCAGCGACGCCAGCGCGTCGTTGTCTCCGAGCGCCGACGTTGCGAGCGTGATGTGCGTCGCGTCGTACTCCTGGCCTCTGAGCGTTGCGTCAAGGTCGATCCATGCGAGTTTGCCCTCGTCGTTGGGCAGCAGCGCCTGGGCCCACATGTGATAGCCGAAGATGTCCTGCCCGCCTGCGAACTGGTCGGCGTAGATCAGGCCGACGGCGACTCGTGAGGGAATCTTTGCTGCACGCAGGGCGGCCGCGAGCAGGACGCCGTGCTCTGAGCAATCGCCCTCCTTCGTGCGGACGACCTCGGTCGCTGTCGCCATGCCGACGCCCAGGTTTTTCTCGTCGATGTGCTCGTGGACCTCGTCGCGGAGCTTGCGAGCCTTTTCGGCATCGGTCGCTTTGTCCATGCCTTTGAGCGACCTTGCGGCAAATTGCTTGACGCGAGCGTCGTCTGCGTCCGCCATTGTCGTGGAGGCGAGGTACGCGGCGTCCTGCGCGTCCTTCTCCGCCGCGGCGTTGAACTTGGTTGCGGACACGGCCACCTTTGCGCTGGTCTTGTCGATGCGAGTCACGGTCTGCGAACCGGTGGTTGGCAGGTCGGGTAACTCGCCTGAGCGGACTTTGAGGAGATACTGACCTTCTTTGAGCGTGCGTGCGCCCTTGATCGACTTGTCGGGTTTCACGAACGTTGAGACCATGATCTCGGGCATCTTGTTGTCGTCGCTGGTTGCGGTCGCCTGCGCGCGAGTTGCCTTCTTCATCACGATCTGCATGCCGCCCATATTTGTGATGCTTTGCAGGAGCTCACCATCGGCGTCAACATACTCCGTGCTTGTGATGGGCATGGTGCCCATTTGCACTGAGACGTTGGTCTTGATTGCTTCGACCTTCTCGCCGTTCAGCTCGATCTGTTCGGGGGTGAATCCGGTTCGCACGCTTTTGAGAACCGTCACGCCCATCTGCGGGTCGATCATGGACACAGTAATTTCCTTGTCGCCCGCTTTCATGCGCTCGCGCGAGTAACGGTCCGCGGCGCCCGGCGTCATCCACTCCTCTTTGGGAGCATCCACCGTTTCTTTCTTTGTCTTCCCGGCCTGCTTGGTTGAGATCTCGACTTTTCCGTCCTCGAGGAACTTGTACGACGTCTCGACCGGGCTCTGCCCCATCGACTCGCGCTTCTTCATTGAGACGGCCTTGCCCTCCTTGGTCTCGACGAATTGCGTCTCGATTCGCACTTCGATCGGCGAGTCGGCCCGTCCGATCGCCATCTTTACGCGCGACGAGGTCGTGATGAGGCCGTCCTTCTCCGACACCTTCACGTTGGTGTACCCGGCCTTGCCGCCCATGAGTTCCATGATGAACCAGCGATCTTGAATGATCGCGGCGGCGTCGGGCTTGGCGTCTTGGGCTGCTTCCTGCTTGGCTTGCGGTGTTGCGTTTTGGGCCTGTGCTTTCTCAGGTAGCGCAGTCGCTGGCTGTGCGAGCGTACTTCCTGCCATCAACCCGGAAGCAACCCCAATGCACAGCCAGTTCCAAACCCTTGTCATCGTCATGTATCAGACTCCGTTTTCCCAAGCGATCAAGTCACTGTATACGACATGCTCATAGACATCGTTGGCGGTTTTAGTCAAGTGGCGCACAACCACCGCCAACACGCCAACACCAAACCACGCCGCTCTAGACTTCCAATTCATAACACGCCTCCGTAGGAACGGGTGGACCCTAGGCGGTCGGGCGAGGCGATACACTCGTATAGTCGATCTCAACCGACAAACGCTGCAATAGGAGTGACCTATGTCTTTGCAGAGACGCGCGGCTCTCGGCACTACATATTGAGTTCTTGTTTGTATGATGGACCTTTGCCAAATGTACGGTCTTCAAGAACCACACGGCGTGCACGGACCTTCGCTGTACACGAGCAGGAAAGCGCTGATGTCGCAGGGATCGAACACCGACGTGTCGTTGTTGAAGTCGATGTCGTTGCACGTCGCGGTCGCTGGGATGCACGGTCCCTCGCTGTAGACGCTCAAGAACGCATCGATGTCCTGGGGGTCGAAGAGACTGGTGTCGTTGTTGAAGTCGACAGGATCACATGCAAAATCAGTATGAGTCAGAATCCACGTCTGTCCATCGGTTGAACTTCCGCCTATATTTACAAGTCCGCTGAAAACGATGCACTGCTGCCGTTGATTGTCAAATGCCATGGCACTTGCATAGCGGCCAGCGGGTTGCGCTCCGTCGAACTGAACTTGCGTCCACACCGTTCCATCCCAGCGCCATACGTCATTCAACCATGAATTGCTGTAGCCTCCATATAACAGGATATTGTCACTTGCGGAGTCAAACACCATGCTGTGACCGTACCGCGGTGTCGGTCCTGTCCATGCTCGCAACTCCCAGCTCGTTCCATCCCACTCCCACGTATCGCCATACCGAGTTGTTCCGAGACTTCCTCCGAAGAGGACGGTGACACCGCGCGTCGGATCAAATGCCATAGCGTGGTTGGCACGTCGTCTTGGTCCACCGATGCTCCTTTGAGTCCATGTCGACCCGTTCCATTCCCAAGTGTCTTGAAAGTCTGCCGAGCCGACCCCGCTGAACAGCACTGTTACGCCTCGCAACGAGTCGTACGCCATCGCGTGTGAATGTCTTGCACCCGGCCCTGCTGAACTGCGAAGCGTCCAGTCGTTTCCGTTCCATTCCCACGTTTGCGAACTTGGAATGTTGTTATTCTGCCCCCCAAACAGCACGGAGACGGATCGTGCTTCATCATAGACGATTGCATGATGGGATCGAGAGCTCGGGCCTGTTGTTGCAGCAACTGCCCAGTTCTCGCCGTCCCATTCCCATGTGTCACCATAGAACGCGGAACCGCCATTCGTTCCGCCAAACAGCACTGATTTGCTTCGCGAAGCGTCGTGCGCCATTGCCGAGTAAATTCGCGGTCGTGGCGAGTCAATCTCTCGGCGCGTCCAAACCGAACCGTTCCATTCCCACATTTCGTTGACGAACAAAAGAGACGTAAAGCCGCCAAACAATGTCACTACTCCGCGGCCACTGTCGTACGTCAAAACCGGGCCTCGGTTTGCCGGTGGACCAGTTTCGAGTCGCTGCGTCCACTGAGTTCCGTTCCATTCCCAAAAGTCTCCGAGGTTCCCGTTTCGGTATCCACCGTACATCACCGTGACTGCGCGTGCGACATCATACGTCATACCGTGACTGAATCGACCAAGTGGACCGCCGACAAAGCGCTGAGTCCATTGCGTCCCGTTCCATTCCCATGTCTCGCCGTTTGCGGAACCCGCATTGCCGCCGAAGAGCACCACAACTCCTCGCGCTGAGTCATATGCCATCGTCGCGGAATAACGCGCAGTCGGTCCGGTTGTTGACCGGAGTGTCCAAGTGGTTCCATTCCATTCCCATGTCTCTCGGCTGTATGTTGTGGTACCTGCCGTGATACCACCAAAGAGAACGCAGACTCCCCTTGCCGAGTCGTACGCCATCGTTGGAAAGTACCTCGGACTGGGACCGCTGCTGGCTCGAAGCTGCCATGTTTCACCGTCCCACTCCCAAGTTTCATTGCTAATGCCTCCACCAGCACTATGCACAAATCCTCCAAACATCACCGTCACGCCTCGCACACTGTCGTATGCCATGGCGTGGGAATCGCGGCGTAGCGGATGTGTCGCTGGAAATGCTGCGCGGTGCGCCCAAGTTGTGCCATCCCATTCGAAAGTATCATCGTACACGTAGGAGTCTTGATAGCCGCCAAAGAGAACGGTCACACCACGTTGAGAGTCGAATGCCATCGCGTGGTCCATCCTCACGCCGGGGTATGGCAAGGTCCATTCATATTGCTGCGCGAACGCATGGCCTGAAACGCACGAGAGAACGACCGTGACCGTTGCGAGTGCATTCGAAGTGACGAGTACTCTGCGATCGCATTCCAGCGATCGGACCCAGTTGCACAGGAACGTCAAACACTCCGATATTGAAATCGCAGCAAAAGCCCAGAAAGTGTCATTTGGCGATGTGCAAGCTGTCAACTTCACTTCTCTGGAGATGTTGAGCCGAGCTTGTTTGGCTGCCCATGAAACAAACAGGTGCTGTGCTTTCAAGAGTTGCTTCGAGAAATGTGCCATGTCTGCACTTCCAGTGAAACGCGTTGCTGCGGCGATCATTGCCGTAGATCGATATGGTTGCACCGCCGCCAACCACAATGCAGTGTATTCTGAGTTTGACATTGGCACAACACAATTCACGTTCATTTGAATACTCTCGCAACCCATCGTTGGTCCTAGCGGCTTGCGACTTCGCGGTTGTGGTCCAAGAACCACGCGGTTATGCCTTATCAAAGGTCTACGTGCGCATGCCTTCGTTTGCAGTGAGAGCAAGGGGCATCATTCGACATGCGAGTTCCGCAAGATCGTCCGCACGACTTCTTCACAGCGCAAACCATCAAGGCCTAATCAGCGACGTTAAGCACCGACCTGTCGGGAGATGGAGCTGTGGACTTGCTCGTGCTTGCTCTCTTCGCCAGCTCCAACCTCGCCCAATCCTGCCACTGTGTTGTTTCGCCTCGCATGGCGACTTCTTCGAGCATGTGCTTGGTTGAGTCGTCGGGTTCGCCTCGGCGGAGCTGCAAGCGGACGAGGCCTTGGGTGGCGGCGATGTGGTCGGGGTAGATTTCGAGAGCGGAGCGGTAGGCATTGATTGCATCTTCGGATTTGCCGACTTGCTCCAAGACCATGGCAAGGTTGACGCGCGGGTCGGGGTGGCCTGGCATGAGTTTTCTGGCCCAGGTGCAACGACTTCGCCCGCGTTGCGGGCTCTGACGCACGCACTGCTTTTGTTCCACCGGCTCGCGCCGGTGGCTACCAACCGATGCCCGCTTCGCGGGCTCGAGGGATGATAATGATGTGGTCTGGTGGTGCAGGCGTCCTCGCGCGTCACCGAGCGTCAATCGCGACCCGTCACAAGCGGGGACGCCCCCCGAGCCCCCCCGAGTCCCCCGACCCCGCCCCCGAGCTTCCCCGCCCCCGAACCCCCGACTGTGCCACCACTGCGAGCACTTGCCCGGCGGGACGTTGGGCCTACGTTTTTCCGTGATCGACACCCATTGCCACCTCACGTTTCCAGACTTTGCCCCGGACAAGTATCCTGGCGGCGTTGCCGCGGTGCTTCGCAAAGCTCGGGAGCACGACGTCACGGGCTGCATCACGATTTGCACGACGACGCAGGAAGCGATGAATGTGCTTGGGATGGCGAGGGCGCATGATCGAGTCTGGTGCTCGAC
>CAZEZV010000245.1:0-6258 GCA_964516725.1 uncultured Phycisphaeraceae bacterium | reverse complement strand
TGCTGATGCGCGTGATGGACTCGATGGCCGAGTCAATCTGTAGTTGATTTGCCTCGCGTTCCTGCTGCGAGACAGCACCGGTGTTGGCTGACTCAACGATCAGTGCTCGAACAGAGTTGAGCAGGTCGTTGATCTCGGCGAGCGACGCTTCCGTCGTGCTGATGACGCTGCTGGCGCGATCAGAGTTCTTGATGCCCTGCTCGACACCGTTGATGTCAGAGCGGATGCGCTCGGAGATGATGAGACCAGCGGGGTCGTCTGCACCTCGATTGATGCGAAGGCCTGTCGAGAGGCGTTCCAATCGAAGGTCCAGTTCTCGCTGGTTGCGACCCAGGTGGGCCTGGGAGATCACGCTCGAGACGTTGGTGTTGATTCTTGACATTGCAATCCTCCGTGATTGCCGGTGTTTGAGGTTCGGCGTTGCATGCTTTCGCGTGCTATGCCTTGTTCAAACTGGGGTCAGGGGTTGAGCAAGGGGCTGCTCGGGGTCGGGGGGTCGGACACTCCGTGTACGAATAGAACGAGACGCACTTGAACCTGCGGCACAAACAACACATGCCCGCGGGTTGATTCGCAAACGGCTTGCCAAAGCCGGTGCGGGGTTTCGGGGGGGCAGAAAATTCCTGCTTTTCAGGCCCCTTGTGCCTTGTTTCGCAGGCGAAGTTCGCTCGCGGAGGTCGGCGGTGGGGCCTGGGGACGCTGAAGAATGGGGTTGATTGGAATCGCCGCAGGCGGGGGGGTTCCGGGTGGAACCGGTGCGCCCGGGCTTTGAGGGGTGATGGGTTGCGGGGCAGTACCAGACGAAAGCGATTGGGTGCGAGAGCGAGCGAGGCTGGGCACACCGTTGGTCGCAGCGGGTCGCAGCGTGGGCAAGTCGTGCCCGAGTCTTGTGGACTGCTGCGAGGCCTGCTCGTTCTCCCTCTTGATGGCTTCGTACACCTCTTTGCGGTGTACGGCGATCTTCGAGGGAGCGGTGATGCCGAGCCGGACCTTGTCGCCGCGGATGTCCACGACGGTGATCTCGATCTCGTCACCGATCATGATCGTTTCGTCCCTTTGTCGGGAGAGGACCAGCATGGGAGTTCCCTTCCTTGGGAGCTGGGGTCTTGATCGGGGGAAGTGCTGCTGGGGCAGCAACGTGAGTAGTTAGTAGTGAAACGGTGAGACGGTGAAAACGCGCAGTGAGTGTCGGTGTTTCCGGTGTCTTTTCACCGTCTCACCGTCCGGGGGTACCGGATCACCGCGTCAAACTTCAAGCGCTCATCGCATGAACCTGCGCACTGCCGACCCGTACCAACGGGTGACGGGTCGTCCAGCGCTTCTCGGCGAGCACCAGTTGCTCGCCAACGCGGTTGATGGTGTTGATGACCAGCGGCCCCTGAAGGTTGCCCGTCAGGACCTGGTCCACCTTGTTGACAATGACAAAGACCTGCGCGTCTTCGAGTTTCGACAGGCCCAGTTCGCCCATCTGCTCAGGGCGAATCGGCACGGAATACTCGTGTACGAACAGGCTGGGGTCAGTCACGACGAAGGCCAGTCCCGGCTCATCGACGCACTGCAACCAGAAAAAGCACGCGTCCTGGCCCGGCTCAAGCAGGCAGTACCGCGTGAACTGCGAAAAACCCAGCAAGCCCTTGGGCATGTGGATGATCCGATCATCCGAGATCTGGACCACTCCAAAACGTGTCGTCTTGACTTCCATAATGCACGCTCCGCTGCAAAAAAGATGTTTCTCGAACGTCAAACTACTTCACTTTCAGCACAGAGACACAGAGATCAAGAGGGGGATGAGGCAGATGCAGATGACTTGATGCCTCGATGCCGCCTGCCTCGTTGCCTTCTTTTCCATTACCTTCTCTATTCCCTCAACTTCCTCTTGATCTCTGTGTCTCTGTGCTGAAAAAGGAACTTCAAGTTGCCAACCTATCGAAGAAAGTCCAAAAGGCTCAACTGCTGCGACAACGCCGTCGTCTGCAAGCCCGCTTGGTACTGCGTGTTCAGCAGTGAGAAGCGGGTTGATGCTTCCGCAAGGTCCAGGTCGCGCAGCGAACTGCGGGTTGACTCGTCCAGCACAGCCCGATCCGTTTCGCGCGTGAGCGCGGCGTCGATGCGCTGGCCGAAGCTTCCCACCAAACCCCTCGATTCCGCGAGTTCGTCGGCAAGGTCGCCCAACATCCCTCCCGCAAGCGAGATGCCAGGAACGTTGTTGCTCCGTAAAGACTCGCGAAGATCAACCAGCGCCGAGAAAACACTGTCCACGCGCACCTTCGCTCGATCCTCGCCCTGGAGCACGCCGGTCGATGCGTTGTACGTGCCGTTCATCAGCCCAAGTTGAGCCGCTGCGGATGAGTTGTTCTCCGGAAGCACTGTCAGAGGGGTGGTGAACGCCGTCGATTGCGTCAGCGTGATCCCATTGCCGTCGGTTGCTAGCCCGGCAACGAGCGAGTTTGATGGCAACCCAGCCGCCGCGAGCTGGGTTTGAATCTGGCTGTTGATCACATCAACAACATTCTGCACCGTCGTGAGATCAGTGGGACGAAGGTCAATCGTGATCTGCGTCGCCGGGCCATTGCCCAGCGTGATCTTGAAGTCTGCGTTGAGTGCAACGTTGACAACGCCGCCATCAGGGGGCGATTGGCCGTCAACCACGCTGACGCCCGCGCCGAAGTTGAGATCATTGATGCGAGTGGTGCCGGAAAAACTGCGTATGCCAAGGCGCGTCGCCGTGTCGCCACCCTGAAATTCGCTGATCGAAAGCGCATTTGCGCTGCCCGCCGACACTTCGTTGAGCACGTCCAGAGCCGTGCCATTGGCGTTGATCGAAACCCGCACGCCCAGGTTGCTGCCTTCCATCGCATTCTTGACGTCTTCGATGGTCTGCGCGTTCGACAAGTCAATCACAGATGACCGCCCGGCATTCGTAATTCGCAGCGATCCCAAAGGCAACGTCACCCCCAGCGCTGACAGCGGTGTGCGCAGCGTCAGTTTCGGATTGAGATCAACGCCATTCGGCGATCCCGGCGTAAACGTCGAAGCCGGCTCCCGCACAAGCCCAAGATCACGCCCGGAGATGCCCGTACCCACCTCAAAGAACTGCACCGTCGAGCCAGACGCCAAATCAAGACTGATCGCCCCGCCATTGGTCGTCACGCCGTTGGGACCCAGCACCGTGATGCCCATATCGGCTTCGTACTGGCCAATCACCTGCTCGATGCGATCCAGTGCATCCTGCACAGTGTCCGATCCACTGAACTCGATGCGCAGCCGCGGCCCGTTGTTGATCGAGACTTCGACAGGCCCAAGCGAAACACCCACAGCCCGGCCGCCCATCACATCACGCAGCCGCGTGTCGGGTGTGAGCGCGGGGTTCAAGTCAACATCACTGCGAACACGATTCGACAATCGAGCAATCGCCGATTGCCCAAATGTGATCGGCACCGCCGATGCCTGCCCGGTGTCCGTCGTCAAACCACTGCCCTGCCCCGTGTACCGGAAGTAGTTGTAGAAGTTCTGCACCGGCGGAATCGTTGTCGTCGACCCACCCAGCAAGAACCCGGCAACACCCTCGCGATTCGCGATGTTCATCATCGCCACCAGCATCTGATCAATCACCGTCGCCTGACTCTCGCGCTCCGCCGGGCTTGACGTGAGATTCGCCTGATTGCTCGCCACGTCGCGCGCCTCGCGAGCCGCGTCCAGCGCCTCATCAAACGTGTTGTCCAGCACATTCAGCGACGCCTTCGCGTGATCGAGGTTTCGCTGGAGTTGAAGGTTCCACTCCAACCGATCGTCCAAGATGCCAATCGTGCTCGCCTTCACAATGTCGTCGCTGGGTCGCACAATCGCGCGCCCCGTCGCGATCTGCTCCTGCACGCGCAGCAGCGCTGCTCCATTCCTGTTGATGTTGGACAGAAAAATCCGCGATGCGAGTATGTTTGGGACGCGGGTGAGGTTGGGTGGGATGGAAGACATGGGGAGAGGGGAACGGGAAGAAGGAAACGGGAAACGGAAAAAGTCCTATGTCACTTGCTTTCGCTCACCACAGAGACACAGAGGCACAGAGAAAGGAAGAGAGAAGAGAAGTGGGTTGTTGCAAGTGCTCTTTCACTTTTTTCTTCTCTTCTTCTCTCTGTGTCTCTGTGCCTCTGTGGTGGTCGAATCACACAGCGCGAGAATCTAGTCTTTTCAACACGGCTCGCGGTTCCCCGTTCCCCGCTCACCCTTATTGCAACAACCCAATCAACGTCTGCGTCAACTCATCAACAACACTGATAAGCCGCGCCGACGCCTGATATTGCCTCTGGAATTGCAGCAGATTGATCGACTCCTCATCAATGCTCACACCCGACACCGCCGCGACTTGGCTCTCCAGGCTCTCGCGTACGACCCCCGCCGCACTCGCCGCGCTCGCGGCTTCCGAAACATTCGCCGAGACTTCCTGAACAGTCTCTCGCCACAGTTCTGGAATCGAAACGCCTCCCAGGCCCGTCAGAGCCTGATTCTGCAATTGAGCGATGCCCAGCGCCGTGCCGTTCTCAACGAGTTGGTTATTGATGATCCGTCCGTTCGCCAGCAGCGAAGGAGTTGCCGACAGATCCGCCCGCACATTCATCGTCGCTGCGCTCGTGCCCGTGAAGAACGCGTTGACCCCCAGCGCCGCGAGCACACCCGAGGAGTCATCCTGAAAGTTCATCGTGAAGCCGTCGTCCGCCGTGATCTCAACCTGGCCTTCCGCGTTGAACCGCGCGCGAATGCCGTCGATGCCATCCAGCGTATTCACAATCTGCGCCACTGTCGTGTCATCATCAGTCCCCGCAACGCCCGCGTTCGTCACGCCATCCAGATCAATATCAATCCGTCGCTCCGTGATCGCGCCGGTCGATGCCTGCTTCACGCGAACGACAAAACCGCCATTCGTCGGCGAAAACGGCAGCGAACCCAGCGTCGCATTCGTCGCAGCATTGAGCGCCCGTGTCCGATCCGCCAGCGGAATCCCCAGTGTGCCCGTCATGCTCGTGTAGCCCGCCGTCGTCGTGCCCGTGCTGTGCAGTTTGTTGACTTCCCAAATCAGTTGCTGAGCAACCTTGTCGAGTTTTCCGAGCACGCCTTCGACAACGCCGCCCCGCGCACTCAGCAACGCACCAATCCCGCCCGAAGGCACGTCAATCTGAGACCCATCGTGCTTGGTGACGACACTCACGCTCAGCGAACCATCGGGCGAAGTAGTTCGCTTCAGTTCCATGCCCCGAGCCTGCGAACCCAGCACCACCGGAATCGACCCGATGAGAACATCCGCACCCTCGCGCCCGCGATCAACCACATTCACGGGCACGATCTCAGACAACTGCGTAATCAGCTGATCCCGCTGATCGCGCAGCACGTTCGCCGGCTGCCCGCCCACCTCCGCATCGCTGATCGCCTGGTTCATCGCCGCGATCTGCTCGATGTACGAGTTCGCCTGCGCCACCATGCCCTCAAGCTGCTCATCAATCTGCCCGCGCTGCCGCGACAGGTCCGACGACACGCGCCGAATGAAACTCGCGATCTTCTCGCCTTCCTGCACAACCGCGGCTGACGAATTCGTCTGATTGGATCGTTCGCTCCACGCACGAAAAAACGCCGTCAACTGGCTGGAAAGATCGTTGTCCCCAAGTTCGCCGAGAATCGCTTCGACCTGGCTGTACAAACTCAAGAGTGCATTCGCGCCCGCCTGATCAGACCCCGTCGACCACAGCCGCTCCTGCAGCGCACGATCCACCTGCCGCTCAATCGACTGAATGAGCACGCCGCCACCGATCGACAACTGCGGCTGCGCTCCTCCACCCCGAATCGGCGCCAGCCGAGCGATCTGCCGGCTGTACCCCGGTGTCGCCGCATTCGCCATGTTGTTACCAGCGACCTGAATGCCGATCTGGCTCGCCGTAAGACCAGTGCGCCCGATATGGAGAGTGGAGGTAAGGCTCACGATGGTCAAGACGCAAATGGTGGGCCAGAAGGGAAGTGACGAAGTAACACGGATTCTGTTTGGAGACTTCGCGTGCTGGTTCCTGACGGCGAAGCCGTCGCGGTCAATAGCCGTGGGTTGTCGCGAATGCGACACCCACGGACGGACCGGCAATGCCACGTCGCACCACGCAGTGGTGCAGGTCATGAGGAATAAGTATCTTCACCACTTCGTGGTGAGTTGTGCGAGAAGCTTCGCACCGTGGGTGCCGCGTTCGCGGCGACCCACGGCTACTGACCTTGACGGCTTCGCCG